>JAUIFD010000011.1 GCA_030429485.1 Phycisphaerae bacterium
CGCCGCCGCGAGGTCGCCCTCCTCCAACGCAGATTCCATCGCCTCAGCCTGTTCGACCGCGACGCGCATCCACTCCAGAAAGTCGGCGTTGTGATCGGCGTGCTCGGGGTCCTCCGACGCCACGCGGAGCGCGTCGTGCACGAGCCCCGCCTCGGCGAGCGGGTCGAGGTCGGGGTGGTCGTCGAGCACCTGCCAGCCGTTACCCGCGAGCGCCACCACGTGATCCCAATGCCGATCGACTTGCGCCATCGCCGCAACGAATCCCTCGACCTGCGCTTGCTCCGGCAGGTCCCCGCCGCGTTCGGTGATGACCGCGTCATCGATCACGACACCTTCACCCACACACCGATACAGGCCCGGGTACTTCTCCGATGTTCCGGCGATGTGCAGCAGTTCGACGCCGCGCTCCGGGCTGATGGCACCAACGCCCACGAGTCCGATCGCCGCGGCGGCCGGCCCCCGGTGTTTGCCGTGATGGCAGTGGATATAGATGGGCCCGGGTAGATCGCGCACCGCCTTCGCCAGCGCGATCTGCGCGTCCTCCTCGATGCCCGAATACTGAATCGGGATATGCACATAGCGCATGTCACGGCTCGACGCCAGATCGACCGCCGGCGCCGCCGCATCGACCGAGACAATCGTCCGGATCCCGAGCTCGTAGAGCGACTCAAAGCCCGGCTCGCCGTGCGGCATCGAGCCGCTCCACACCCCCGGAGAAAGCTCCAGCACGTTGTGGAGTCCCGGGCGCTCGATCGGCTCACGCTCCGACGTCGGCTGCGCGGAGGCGGCGGACGCGCCATCGGCCGTGAGTCTGTCGCGCGGCTCCGCATCGCGCGAGTCGATCGTCGGCGCCCGCTCGCAGGCGCCAATCGCGCACGCAAGCAGACCCAGGGCGCCCCAAGTGACTCTCATGCGGGGAGCGTACCGGCATCGTTGCCTGGAGTGGCAAGGGGTAGTACCCAAATGCAGGTGAAGCGACCTCCCGTGGATCGTGGCGTTCGCGTTGCGATGCGCACCACTCGCTGATACAACGCTGCCCATGTGCAACGCACCATCGTTCCGGGTGACCGCGGCGATGATGACACTCGGCGCGACCGGTTTGGCCTCGGCTCAGGGCGACGGCGATACGGCCGCCGGCTACCGCAACGGCGCCATCATCACAAGCGAGGACGGGAACTTCAGCCTCCGCGCGAACGCGGAGTTTCAGTTCCGATACCAGGCGACCTTCGGGTCCGACACGGATTCCGATCACGACGCCGCGATGGGCTTCCAGTACAACCGCACCCGCCTCAAGGCGAGCGGGCACATGCTCGACCCCAAGCTCACCTATCAGGTCCTTGCCGAGTTCAACCGCGCCTCCGGTGATTCGAATCTCAGCGACGCCTTCGGCGAGTACAAGGCCAAACCCAACCTGCGTTTGCGGTTCGGGCAGTTCAAGCCCGCGTTCGACCGTGAGTTCTCGACGACCTCGCCGACGCTGGTGCTGTTGTCGGAGCGGTCCATTCCCAACGCGATCTTCCGAGTTGGGCGCGCGCAGGGCGTGCAGGCACGCCTCGACGGCGACCGGTGGCGGCTCTACGCCGGGCTGAACGACGGGCGGTTCAGCCTGAACACCGGGTACACCAGCCCGATCGAAGCGGAGTACGCCGTGAGCTCGCGCGCCGAGTTTCGACTTGGCGACGCGTCGTGGGACCAATGGCGCGATCAGACCGCCTTCCGCGGCGACGAGTTCGGTGCGTTGCTCGGCGCGGGCGTCCACTGGCAGCGAGAGGGACTCACGGGATCGCCCGACGGCGACGGGTACCTCGCGTTCACAGCCGACCTCGGGGTTGAGGGCTCCGGATGGAACGTCCTCGCGGCGCTGTACGGGCACCAGATCGACACCGGAGACAGCGACGACTTCACGGACCTCGGTGCAGTACTCCAAGGCGGGCTCTTTCTGAGCGAACGTCTCGAGGCCTTCACCCGGTTTGCGGAGGTCTTCCCCGATGACGACCGCGCCGAGTCCGACTCGTTCACACGGATCAGCGGCGGACTGAACTGGTACGCCATCCCGGAGAGTCACGCGGTCAAGGTCACCGCGGAAGTTGCGCACTCGCTCGACGCGCAGGCCGACTCGGCTCCGCCGGTCGCGGCGCCGAGCCAGGCGCACGCGCTGCTCCCCGATACCGAGGACGGGCAGACGGCGCTGATCTTCCAGGTGCAGCTTGTATTCTGAGCCGATGCGCGAGATCGATCAGAGGCTTGAGAAGTTCTGTCGGGATCAGGGCGTCGGAGGCGTCATCTGCCGGAGGCGGTCCAACTGCGCGTGGATCACTGGCGGCGCCGACTTCCACGTCGTCAACGCGTCAGACCTCGGCGTCGCAACCTGCCTCTGGACGCCGGACGCAAAGACCATCTACACCGACAACATCGAAGCGCCACGCCTGCGCGACGAGGAGCCGATCGACGGCTGGACGATCGCGGAAACGCCGTGGTGGGAATCCCAGTCTTCGCTCGAGTCGCAAGCGCGATCGGGGCGGTTCATGACCGACTGGCCGCATGACCCCCTGCACGAGTGCCGAGCCTCGCTGACCGAGGCGCAGGCCGCCGACGCGCGCGAGCTGGGGCGCGAGACCGCGGCGATCGTCGGACGCATCATGCGCGAAGACGTAAAGCCCGGGATGACCGAGTGGCACCTGGGCGGCGCACTCGCCGGTTGGCTCCGCGACGCCGGCATCTCGGCGACGGTTGTGCTCGTCGCATCGGACGAGCGGATTGCGCGCTATCGGCACCCTATCCCGACGCGCAAGCCGATCGAACGCGTGGCGATGGCCGCCATCTGCGCGCAGCGTCGCGGGCTGATCGTGAGCGTGACACGCCTCGTGCATTTCGGGCCCGTGCCGGACGATCTCGAACGCCGACATCGCGCGGTCAACACCGTCGCCGACGCATTGCACGGCGCAACGCGCGTCGGAAGTCGATGGTGCGATGCGCTCGACGCGGGCATTCGCGCGTACGGCGCCACGGGGTTCGCCGATGAGTGGAAGCTGCACCACCAAGGCGGGCCGATGGGGTATTGCGAACGCGACTTCAAAGCCACCCCCGCCGAGCAGCGGCGGGTCGTGGAGCACCAACTCGTCGGATGGAATCCGACGATCACCGGGACCAAGAGCGAGCAGACCATCCTCACCCGCGCCGGCGGGGTCGAGGTGCTGACCGCCGACCCGGACTGGCCCACCCTGGAGGGGCAACCCGACATCCTGAGGCGTTGAGCGGTCCGAGAACTGGGAATTGCCCGGGATCGTCGCTGCACCCCGCGCGGAGTCGACCCGGGCACGTTACTTTTGATCGGCCTGCCGGTCTTGGCGGGCCCTGTTGCTTTGGGGGACTTGTTCACCCGCCGGCTTCAAAGCCGGCTCTGTGGAGATTGACGGCATGAAGCGGAAACTCGGGACTCTCGGGGTCGCTGGCATCGCCGGCGCCCTGGCGGGCGTCGCCTCGCCCAGCATCGCGCAAGACGCACAGAAGTACCTCTACGACAACATCGACAAGGCCACGCCCGTCGAAGTCCGACGCGCAAACGTCGAAACTCGGTGGAACGCCACCCGCGTCGATCCGCACTTCATTCCGGAGGTCATCTACGGCGATGACGACCGCATCGAGGTCTATGAGGAAACCGATCCGCAGCTCAAGGCGATGGCCGACGCGTGCGTCGTTGTCGTCGACGCGAGCGAGCTCATTGACAACGGCGACGGCACCTACACCCTTCTGACCTCCGACTGGACGAGCCAAGGCGGGCTTCCGCTCTGCCCGGACGAGCCTTTCGTCGGGCAGCCCCAGATCGGGTTCTGCTCTGGGTTCATGGTCGGGTCCGACCTGATCGCGACCGCGGGCCACTGCGTGAGCCCAAGCGATGTCGGATCGGTCGGCTTCGTCTTCGGGTTCCGCATGCAAGGGCCCGGCCTGCCGCCGATGATCACCGTCTCGGCCGATGACGTGTACTTCGCGGCTCAGAGCGTGAACTACGCGCAGTCCGGCGACCTCGACCACTCCCTCGTGCGCGTCGATCGTCCGATCGTCGGACACAACCCCGTCCCGATCCGCCGCTCAGGCGAGCTCACCGGCGGCGAGCCCATGGCCGTCATCGGTCACCCCGTCGTGCTCCCGCAGAAGATCGGCGGCGGCGCGATCGTGAAGGACCCGCACACCGGCGTCGGGTACTACGAGTCCAACCTCGACACCTACGGCGGCAACTCGGGGTCCATGGTCGTCAACCTCGACACCTACGAGGTTGAGGGCATCCTCGTCCGCGGGATCACCGACTTCGTCTTCGGCAGCTGCGTGTCCTCCAACCGCATCTCCGACAACAACGGCTCATACGAGGAGTGCTCCAAGGTCGGCGCGTTCGTTGATGACGTGCCGCCCCTCGGGCTCACCGTGCAGCCGCTTTCCAACACCACGCACATCGGCGTCGTGGGCGGACCGTTCACCAACACCAGCGTCGCCTACACCCTCAGCAACTCCACGTCCGACCCCGTCGATTACACCGTCGACTTCGACGTGCCCGGCGGGCAGGGATACGGGCTCACGATCGACGGCGGCTCCTCGCAGATCTCCGGCACGCTCCCCGCGAGCGGCCAGACCACCGTCACCGTCGCCCTCGGCGGCGGCGCCAACGCACTCGCCGCGGGCGTCTACACCGAGACCATCGTCTTCACCGACGTCACCAACGCCCGTGCAGTCACCACCGATCACATCGTCGAGGTCGGGCAGACGCTCGTGAACGTCACCCCCGGTGACGATGTCTTCGCGAGCGGGCCGGTCGGTGGACCGTTCACCGGCGGATCGCAGACCTACACCATCACGAGCGAGCGCCCGACCGGCGTCACGGTTGACATCGCCGCGAGCGAATCGTGGATCGATGTTGCGCAGTCATCCGTCGCACTGAACGGCACGGGTGACTTCGCCGACGTCAGCGTCTCGCTCGATCAGGGCGTGCTCTCTTCGTTCCCGGCGGGCATCATCACCGGGCAGGTTACCTTCACCAACATGACCTCCGGCGCTGTCACCTCGCGCGACGTCACCGTCGATGTCGGACGCTTCGTCTACAACTCGTCGGACACGCCCCAGCCCATCAACGACAACTCCACGATCTTCAGCTCCATCGACGTGTCCGAGTCCTTCTGCGTTGGCGATGTCGACGTGGAGCTCGACATCAACCACACCTTCCAGGGCGATCTCATCGTCGAACTCACGAGCCCCCGCGGCACGACAGTCCGCCTCCACGATCGCACCGGCGGTGATGCCGATGACCTCATCCTCACGTACGACCAGGACGGTGGCGTGCTGCCCGACGGTCCCGGCTCGCTCGATGACTTTGACACCGAGCCAAGCACTGGCCTCTGGACCCTCACCGTCTCCGACAACGCGGGCTTCGACACCGGCACGCTCAACTCGTGGTCGCTCCGCGTTGCTTCGGGCGGCGACGTCTGCCCGCCGTCGGCGGGCGATCTCGCCGTGCAGATCGCGCCGAACTCCTCCGAGGAGATCGCCCTCGTCGCCCTCCCCGGCGGATCGGGCAACGCGCCCGACTTCGTGATCACTTCGCTTCCCACGAGCGGCAAGCTGTGGGACCCGGCTGGTGGTTCGATTCTCTCCGTGCCCACCACGCTCTCGGGCGATTCGGTCATCTACCGGGCCGCGGTCGGCTTCCAGGGTGCCGACTCGTTCACCTACATCGCGACCGACGGGCTCGACTCCGACCCCGCCACCGTCTCGATCGACGTGACCCAGCAGCTCTACCTCGTGTTCGAGGACTTCGAGGGCGGCTCGCTGCCCGCCGGCTGGGCCGTGGAGGACTACGAGCCGGGCGGAAGCGCCACGACCTGGCGTGACAATGTCACCAACCTGCTCGGCAACTACACAGGCGGCGCCGGGCTCTGCTACACGACCAACTCCGACGACTTCGTCGGTGAGTACGACGTGGCGCTGGTCACGCCGCCGTTCACCCCCGACGCCACCTCCGAGCTCACGCTCCTGACCAACTACCAGAACCTCGCCAACGAGGACTTCGCCGATATCGACATCTCCACCGACGGTGGGTCGAGCTGGACCAACCTCCTCTCGTGGAACGAGGACCACGGCGCCTTCTTCGCCACCCCCGGCGAGTCGGTCGCCCTCAGCCTCGCCGCCTACGACGGGATCGAGTCCAAGCTCCGCTTCCACCACTACAACCCCAACACCTCCGACTTCGACTGGCACTGGGAGATCGATGACGTCGGCGTCAGCGCCGCGGCCGACGCGTGTGCGCCGGACCTCACGGGCGAAGGCGACGTCAACACCAACGACTTCTTCGCCTTCCTCGCCCTCTACCAGGCGGGCGACCCCCTCGCCGATCTCACCAACGACGGCCTGATCAACACCAACGACTTCTTCGCCTTCCTCGCCCTGTATCAGTCCGGCTGCTAACACGGAGGCGAAACGGCACTCCACGCGGCGGGCCCCGGGCCCGCCGCGTTTTTGTTTGGTTCACGTCCCTCTTCCCCCAACCACGCCCGCAGCGCTACGCTCCCTCCCTGATGACCCGACCCGAGTCGAGGACAGAAGCGCCGGCGACCGGCGGCACAGCCCCACGCGCGAAGCGTGAGCCCGAAGCCGCGCGCCAGGTCGCGATCGAAGCGGCTCGCCTGCTCCGCGACGACAAGTGCGAAGAGGTGGTCGTGCTCGACGTGCGCGGCTTGAGCCAGGTCACCAACTACATCGTCATCGGCACCGGCACGAGC
Source organism: Phycisphaerae bacterium (assembly GCA_030429485.1). Classification (GTDB taxonomy): domain Bacteria; phylum Planctomycetota; class Phycisphaerae; order Phycisphaerales; family UBA1924; genus JAUIFD01. Next base: position 6,765 of record JAUIFD010000011.1, read on the forward strand.
GAACGCCAGATGCGGGCCGTGCTGCACCATGTGCGAGACATGGGCGAAGAGCGTGGGTTCCCGGCCTTCCGCACCTCCGCCGACGATGGGTCCCGCTGGCTGCTCGCCGACATGGTCGAGATCGTCGTGCATCTCTTCGAGCCCGTCGCGCGCCGGCATTACGATCTGGAGATGCTCTGGGGCGACGCCTCGCGCATCGAGTGGGACGATCGAAGGAAAGGTGAGCCGACGTGACCCGGACGGTGCTGCACTGCAAGATCCACATGGCGAGCGTGACCGCCGCCAAGCACGACTACGTCGGCTCGATCACGATCGACGCCGAACTGCTCGATGCCGTCGGCCTGCGCGTCAACGACGTGGTCACCGTCGCGAACTGCGCCAACGGCGCTCGGTTTGAGACCTACGTCTTCCGGGGCGAGCCGGGCTCACGCGTCATCGAGCTCAACGGCGCCTCGGCGCATCTTGTTTCCGAGGGCGATCGCGTGATCATCCTGCACTTCGCCCAGATGAACGACGAGGAGTATGCCTCGCACCGCCCGCGCGTGGCGCTCGTCAACGCCGACAACACCATCGATCGCCTGCTGCGCTACGAGCCCGACGTCGGGCACGAGCCGGTGCGCTTCCCGGGTTAGCGCAGTGAGCACGCCGACCCGAGTACGCGTGCTCGCCGGATCAGGGCCCTACGAGGTCGTGATCGGGAGTGGGCTGCGCGACCGTGTGCCCGAGTTCATCGCCTCCGCGCTCGGCTCGCTGCCCAAGCGCGCCCTCGAAGTGCGAGACACCAACGCCGCGACACACGCCGGCGCAGCCCTCGCGAGCGCGGGCGTCGAACTCACCCCATGCACAGTCAATCCCAGCGAGCCCGCGAAGTCGCTTGAGACAACGGAGCGTCTCCTCCGCGCAGCTCTCGACGCCAAACTCGACCGCGCGGACTTCATCGTCGGGCTCGGCGGCGGGATCGTCGGTGACGTCGCGGGATTCGTCGCCGCCACCTACCGACGCGGCGTGGCCTTCATCAACCGCCCGACCACGCTCCTGGCGATGGTCGATGCTTCGATCGGCGGTAAGACCGGCGTCAACCTGACCGACGAGTCGGGCCGGCTCCTCAAGAACATGGTTGGGTCGTTCCACCAGCCCGCCATCGTCATCGCCGACCTCGACACGCTCACCACGCTGCCCGCCCGTGTCTTCCGCGCCGGACTCGGCGAGTGCGTGAAGCACGCCCTGCTCGGGCCGGTGCATCATCAGCCCGACGCACTCGCCTGGCTTGAGCGCGTCGCCGAGGACCTCCGCGAGCCACGCACGCTGCGGGAACTGGTCGAGCGATCGGTGCGCCTCAAGGCCGCGGTCGTGGCCGGCGACGAGCGCGAAGACCCGCACGCCCCAGACGGGCGCGCCGCGCTCAACCTGGGGCACACCTACGCCCACGCGATGGAGACGATCGCCGGGCTCCGCATTCGCTCGGATGGAGCCGAGGCGACCGGGCTCATGCACGGCGAGGCGGTCGCGCTGGGGCTCGTCGCGGCATGCCGAGCGAGCGCGCTCGCCGGTCTGGCGGAATCTGCCCTGGAACGCCGCGTGCGGGTGCTGCTGGAGCGCCTCGGACTCCCCGACGCCGTCGCTGGCCTCCCCGACGATGACGAACTCGTCGCCCGAATGGGCGCGGATAAGAAGGTCGTCGCCGGGCGCCAGAGGCTGGTGCTGCCCCTGCCTGAGGGTGGAGCGCGCGTCGTGGAAGGCGTGAATGCGCAAATCGTGCGCGGCGGTTGGGCCGCCGTACGCGCAGGATCTTGAGCAACCCAGGGCTAAAACTAGGCAAACTGTCCGAACTTGCGCCCTCCTGCCGATAGGCCTCGCGGCGTGACCCGTCGTGCGCCCACCGAGGGCGTTCGCGGGCACTATCCGTCAGCCACGGAGGGCTTTGGGCGTGCGCACAATCGCGATCATCAATCAGAAGGGCGGGTGCGGGAAGACCACGACGGCAATCAACCTGGCCGCCGTCCTTGCGAGTCGCCACTTTCGCACCCTGCTCGTCGACGTCGATCCCCAATCCCACTGTGCCGCCGGTCTCGCCGTGCCCGAGGCCAGGATCGACCTCGACGTCACCGACGCCCTCCTCGCCTCGCCGGAGGAGCCGGTCGACTCGTCCCGCCTGATTTGGCCGGCGACGCGCAATCTTGACCTGGCCCCGAGTCGCACGCGCCTCGCCGGGCTCGAAAGCCCGCGCGGCGGGCTCGCCGACGCGCCCGATAAGGAACTCCGTCTGCGCACGGTCCTCGAGTCGTTCTCCTCGCGCTACGACGTCTGCCTGATCGACTGCTCACCCTCCATCGGCCTGCTCACCTTCAACGCCCTCGCCGCGGCCGACGAGGTGATCGTGCCGGTTGAGACGAGCTACTTCTCCCTCCAGGGCGCGACCAAGCAACTCTCGACGGTGCGCTCCATGGGGCGTCGCCTCGGACGCGAGCCACGCGCGTGGCTCCTTCCGACAATTCACGACGTCGAGAGCCCGCACGCCAACGACCTACTCGACGAACTGCGGCGGCGGTTCGGTGCGCGCGTGCTTCCGGTTATTGTCCGTCGCGACATTGCGCTCAAGGAAGCCGCCAGCTTCGGACAACCGATCATTGAGTACGACTCGCAGTCGCAAGGCGCAGCCGACTACCGAGCGCTGGGCGACTGGTTCATCGCCAACGACTCCGGCACCGCGCAGCCGCAAGAGGACTTCATCGAGCCGGAGGCGCAAGAAACAACAATGCCGATGCGCGCACCAACCGTCGCCGCGCAAACTTCGCCCGATCCCACGGCGCGAGTCGATGCGCTCGAGCGCCGGCGCGAGGCGGTCGCGTGGGCGACCAAGCACGGCTTCGACGGCACGGAAGCGGATCAGATCGCGGACGATCTCACATTTGCGCCCCCCGGCACAATCCCCGAGTCCGTGCGCAGGTTATTCGGCGCGCACGCGACAAGAGGGCGCGTGCTTTTCTTACAGCCACTGTCCATCGGACGCCGTGTGGCGGTTGCAGCCGAGTTCAACGGATGGTCGGATGAGCCGCACGAGCTGGAGCGCAATGACCGCTTTGGCGTGCATGAGCTTTCCGTCCCCGTGACCCCCGGGCGCCACCTTTACCGCCTGGTCGTCGACGGGCACTGGACAGCCGATCATTACAACAGTGAGTGGGAACTGAACAGCTTCGGGCACCCGAATAGCGTGGTGAGCGTCCCGGTGCCGACCTCAACGCCGGCAGGTGGCGTAGAGTCGAGACCGGCGCACGTCGCCAGGTAGGAGGGAGTGTTCATGCCTCACGACGGGCTTGAGTCAGTGGCCCGAGTTCGCGCGCCGGAGACGGAGACGTCGATCGACGCGCTCGCCGACCTCTTCCTCGGAGAGGCGCTCCGACACGACGAACGTCCCGCGCACATCGCCGGGCGAATCGGCGGCGACGCGCCGGCGCTCTCCGCACCGACCGGTGTCGAGGTCATCGTGCTCGGGCAACTGCCCGTGCTCGCCTCGGCTTGGGCGGCGCAGTACGCGCGCACGCAGAGTGAGCGTCTCGGGCGGCCTGTCTGCCTCGCGCGTCTCACCGAACGCACCGCGACGATCGAGCTTGTTGGCGATCCGCGCGCTCCGGAGTCGCACGACACGCTCGAATCCGCCGTGACTCATGCACGCGCACACGCACACGGCTGGATTGTCCTCACCGAACTCGACGCGGGGACTGTCGCCGGCTTGGAAGACGTCCCCGCCATCACCGTGCTCACAGGTTCGGACGATGCGGCGGTCGTGGGTTGCTACACCACGCTGAAGTCAATCGTCGAGGCCCGTGGTTCGATGCAGGGGCTCGCGGTTCGTGTCGCGATCATGGGCGCGAGCGAAGCCGACGCAAAGGACGCACGCGAACGCATCGAGCGCGCCGCGCACCGCTTCCTCGACCTTCAGCCCGTCGTCGTCGTGGTGCCGACGATCAGCCCCGCCCCCACATGCACGCTCTATCGCGGCCAGAGTTCCGTCGACGGCGGAGGGCTCCTCTCACTCGTCACCCGCGCCGCCTCCCATCGAGAACCCGCGCCGAGCGCCGAGCCCAAAGCGACCGCAACGATCGAGCCACCGGCTCGGTTCATCGATGCACCGGAGACCGGCCCCACTCCTCACGAAGGAGAGGCGCGCACCAGCTCGATTGACGGGCTCGATCCGCTGCCCATGCGTTGTCCGTACGCCCCCGGGGTCGAACTCGCGGTCGGGCGTGATGGAGGGCTGCACGCCATCGCCGACGGCGCCCTCGACGCGGTCGAGCAGCTCCTCGTCGCGTCGGCGTGGACCGATGACCACGCCGAGTTGCTCGAGGCCGCCGACGACCGCATCGATCCGGGCGCCGCGTGCGTGATGCACCTGATGACCTCGGATCCCCACCGGGCGGCCCGCCTGCTCTCGACCTCCATCCGCGTACACGTCACCAACGCCGCGGGTGAGCCGCTCGATTCGTGGCTCGCAAATCCGCAGCCCCGCTGACTCGATCACCCTTCCCGCGCCACCTCGTTAGGCTCACGGCATGCGTGACGCCCCCTCCGCCAAGATCGCGCTCGCGACCACCTTCGGGCTCGGACACATGCGCCCGTTCCCCGGCACCTGGGGCTCGATCCCGCCGGTGGTGCTCGCGGCGCTTCTGATCCTGCTCCAGATCGGGCCCGCGCAGGCGGGCGTGTTCTTCGCGCTGGTGATGTGGGTCGTGGCGCTCGTCTTCACCGCGGTGTGTGTGTTCGCCACCGACGTGGCCGCGGCGCGCTTCGGTCGATCCGACCCGTCGCAGATCGTCGCCGACGAGACCGCGGGCATGGCGCTCACCCTCGCGCTGCTCCCAGCCAGCGCGTTCGCGTCAGGCGAGCTTGCGGTCTTCACGCTCTTCTACGCGTTCGTCGCGTTCCGCGTGTTCGACATCCTCAAGCCATGGCCGGCGGGCGCGCTCCAGCACGTGCCCGGCGCCTGGGGGGTGGTGCTCGACGATCTCGCGGCCGCAGTGATGGCCGCGATCGTCGTCTGGATCGTCACCGCGCTGACACTCTGACTACCAACCGCGGTATCCGCGCTCGAAGTCGTCGGCGAAGCCGAGCAGATCGAAGTGGCGCATGCTCGGCACCTCGCGCAACGGCTCGAGCAGCCAGCGGTCGCGATCATCGGGGCGGTCGTCCGCATCCAGCGGCGAGAACGTCGCCACAAACACCTCGCCCGATTCGGCGACGACCACGATCGACATGCCGTCGTTCCGCGATGTCGCGTTGTCGCGCGGGTCGAAGGTCGCCCGCCCGTTGCCCTGCGAATACGTCCGAGGTGTAAAGCTGATCGTGGACGCGGACGTGTCAGTCCGCGTATCGATGAGCGCCTCGGAGAGTGAGCTGAGCACCCAACCGTTGGCGTTGATCCCCATGCCCGAGGCGCCGGAGCCGGGCGACCACCAGAGCGAAACGAGCTCGCCCGTGCCATCAACACCCTGCACCGAAAACGCGTTCCACCCCGTCGTGATGCCGCTCATCGAGCCGGGTGTAAACCCGACGTCGGTCAGGCCCGCCGCATCGGAGAGGCTCGTCAGACGCCACGAGTGCTCGCCCGAACCGTCGCGGAGCGCATGCACCGGCCCGCCGTGCCAGAGAGCCCACACCCCGCCGCTGGAATCCTGGAACCAGTGGTTCTCGGCGCCCCAGTACCCGGTGGAGTAGATGGACTCGGAGACGAGGCTCGAAAGCTCAGCGACCGCGCCGCTTCCGGCAAACGCGCCGCTGGGCGCGATCGCTCGGAAGCGGGCGACGAACGCGTCGCCGCCCGAGCGATCGGTGCGCGACCGATCACCGCGTCCCTGATCCGGAGTGCCGTCGTCGTCGGTTGAACCGCCGTCATTTCCGCGATCGCCACGCCCCCGATCGGGCGTGCCGTCGTCGTCAGACGGTCCATTCCCGCCACCCCCGCGGCGTCCGTCTCGATCACCGCGTGAGCTGTCGTTGCTCCCGCCCGTGCCGTCACTATTGATGACAAGTGTGGCACTCGCGACATTGGACATCGGCTCACCACCAAGCGTGGCGACCGCAAAGAAGGTGTGCCTCTCTCCAAGCTGGAACGAACTCACCGGCTCCTTCCAGCGCCATCCAGACCCGCCATCGTCATAGGTACGATCGACGCCGAGCAGGGCATCGGCATCGGTGTAGCGTCCGTCGCCATCATCGTGGTAAAACGCGACGCTGAATGTCGCGAAGTCGTCGTTGTCTCCGCGCGTGTCTCCCCGCGAGCGACCCAAGTAAGCCTCGGCGTCGAGTTCGACCGCGTACGCGTTGAAATCGCTCTCGAAAGAGACCTCGGCCCCGAGCGTGAGCGAAACGCTGAGCAACGCCCGCGGTTCGAGAGCGTCGACGATGGCGCGATCATGCCGCATTCTGGTTACTCCTATTCGTGACAGCCTAACGTGGCGGCTGGCGCCTGCTCAGATACGGCTTTGGTCAGAATGCTCGAATGTGCTAGCCTGCCCGTTCAATCTTGGAGTCGACGCAATGAATAGCGGTGTGTTCTCGGTCGTCCGGGCCTGTGGGCTCGCGTGCGGGGTTTCCTTGGCTGCCGCGGCCTCAGGCCAGGTTTCGCCTGATACGAGCTCCCGCCGCGGGATCGCCATGAGCGTCGGCGACCGGCTCGGACGCACCCCTCTGCACGTGGCGGCTCTGGCGGGTGAGGCCGACGCTGTCGCCCGCTTGCTGGCGGGAGGGGCGGATATCCACGCCCGCGACGCCCTGGGCGAGACCCCAATCCACGCGGCAGCAAAGCGCCTGAGGGCCGAGTGCGTGCAGCTGCTGCTCGACGCCGGCGCCGATCCGAACGCGATCACGAACGTGGGGCTGACGCCGCTCGCCCTGGGGGCCTCGCTCGGGCATGGTGATCCCGAGCAGGACGTGATGCTCGAGAAGTGCGCGACGCTGCTGTTGATCGCCGGCGCCGACCCGTCGGTCGCGGACAACCGCGGCGTCACCCCGCTCGGGCACGCGAAGTACCGCGGGTACTCGCGCACCGCGGACCTTCTCCGCGGTCTCGATGCGGCGCCCGGCGTCGATCGCAAGATGCTCGATGACATTGGCGCATTCGAGGAGGCCTACCGCACCCACGCGCAGATCGAGCAGATTCTCACCGACGCTGCAGCGAACTACCCGGCGCTCGCTCGCAAGGTCGTGCTCGGGCAGAGCGTGCAGGGACGCAACATCTCCGCGCTCAACATCTCGCGCAACGTGGGCGTCGAAGAGAACGAGCCGGAGCTGCGCTACATCTCCACCATGCACGGCGACGAGATCGTCGGCAACGAGATGATGCTCTACCTCATCGACGAGATCCTCACCAACTACGGCTCCGATGCGCAGGTCACCGCCCTCGTCGATTCCGCGGACCTCTGGATCGTGCCCCTCATGAACCCCGATGGGTACGTCCTCGGGCAACGCACCAACGCCAACGGGTACGACCTCAACCGCAGCTTCCCCGACCCCTACACCTCTCCCGACAACACCACCGCCGGCCGCCAGCCCGAGGTCGCGGCGATCATGAACTGGACCTTCGACAACTCCTTCTCCCTCTCGGCCAACTTCCACACCGGCGCGCTCGTCGCCAACTACCCCTTCGACTCGAATCCCGCGGGCTCAAGCACGTTCTCCCCCTCGCCCGACGAGAACCTCTTCGTGCATATGTCCGAGCAGTACGCCCTGCACAACACGCCGATGCTCAACAGCTCGGTCTTCCCCGGCGGCATCACCAACGGGGCGGCGTGGTACCAGATCGACGGCGGGATGCAGGACTGGAACTACGTCTTCATGGGCTCTAACGAGATCACGGTCGAACTCTCCGACATCAAGGGCCCCGCGTCGTCGCAGATCCCTACGTTCTGGAGCCAGAACCGCGACTCGCTGCTCGCCTATTGGGAGACGATCTACACGCGTATCACCGGACGCGTCACCGACGCTGGCACGGGCGCGCCGCTCGCCGCGACGGTCACGCTCCTCGGGCGTGATCACAAGACCTACACCGACCCCGACGTGGGCGACTACCACCGCATGGTGCGCCCGGGCACCTACCGCATCCTCGTCGAGGCTGACGGATACGACCCCGTCGAAGTCACGGGCATCAACGTCATCGACGGCACGCCGACCATCGTCGACGTCGGCATGGCGCCGGGGCCGATCGTCCTTTCACCCAACGGCGGCGAAGTCATCGCAACGGGCGCTCCCACCACCATCGAGTGGGCCGGCGCCCCCGGCGTGCAGTACCAAGTGCAGCAGACCGCCAACTACGGCGAGCAAGGCGTCACCACCGACGGCTTCGAGCGCACGACGCTCGGCGTCGATTACGCGACCGCGGGCAATCAGCCCTGGCACACGACCACGTCCGACGCCAACGCCGGCGCCTACTCCGCCCAGGCGGGCGACATCAACGACCGTCAGATGTCGGAGATGTCGCGCGTCATCGAGGGCCCAGCCACCATCTCATTCCGGTACCGCGTGAGCTCCGAATCCGGCTTCGACTACTTCCGCTTCCTCATCGACGACGCGCCCGTCCTCTCGCGCGCCGGACTCATCGGGTGGACCGCCTTCGAGACCACCGTCGGCCCCGGCTCCCACACGCTCACTTGGCGCTACGACAAGGACTTCTCCTTCTCCGCCGGGCTCGATACGGCGTGGATCGACGAGCTCTCGATCGACGCCGACGTGACCGCATGGGGCGACGTCGTCGCCCAGTCCGACCCCGGCGCGACCACCATCGCCTGGACACCCACCACCCCCACCACCGACGCCCGCGTCCGCGTCCGCTCCATCCTCGGCTCCGGGCTCTACGGACAGTGGGATGAGTCCGACGCGAGCTTCACCATCGACGGCGACGCCTGCGCCCCCGACCTCACCGGCGAAGGTGACGTCAACACCAACGACTTCTTTATGTTCCTGAGCCTCTACCAGAGCCAGGACTTGCGGGCCGACTTCGCCGCCGATGGCCAGATCAACACCAACGACTTCTTCGCGTACCTCGCGGCGTATCAAGCGGGGTGTTGAGACTTGGAGCTCTGGTGATTTTGGCGATTTGGCGATGGAATGACCGGATGCGAGCCCCTCGCGCGAGCGAGGGGCGTTGCGCGCCCAAGGCCCACTTCTCGCCCAAAAGCGAAAGAGAGCACCCGATCGGGCGCTCTCCTCTGCCCCGGCTCGCGCCGAGGGCTCGCGCATGCGCATCCCCTGCCCCGACTTATCCGCCTACGCGTCCTCGTCCTTCTCCGTCTTCCGCACCTCGCGCACGGGTCTCGGCTCATCCTCATCCACCACGCGCCCCAGCGCGCTCGGAAGCTCCACGCCCGCCTGCTTCGCGAGCTCGTGAACCGGCGGGAGTGAGCCGATGAGCCCGGAGAGGAAGTCCGCGGTCGTGCCCCGCGTCCCCGTGCTGCCCTTCGCCTCTCCCTTGCCCGAATCCCACACCGTGATCTTGTCGATCTTCAGGTTCTGCACCGCCTTGACCTGCTCGGCGACCAGCTCCGGCAGCTTCTCGATGAGCAGGAGCGTCGGCGCGATCTCCGGATGATCGGCACACGCCGCCATCAGCTGACGATACCCGTCCGCCTTGCCCTGGAGCACCTTCTGGATGCCCTCGGCCTCGGCTTCGTACTTCGCCAGGATCGCGTCGGCCTCGCCTCGCGCCTCGCGACGCGCCTTCTCCGCCGCCGCCTCGGCCGCGATCTCGATCCGCTTCTTCTCGATCTCCTGCGGCGCGAGCTGCTCCTTCGCCAGACGCGCCAGCTCCTGCTCGCGCTCCGCGATCAGGATCGCCTCATGCGCCTGCGCCGACGCGACCTCCGCACGACGCTGCGCAGCTGCACGGATCTCCGCGAGCTTCGCGTTCGATTCCGCGATCCCCGCAGCCGACGTGTTTTCACCATCGACCGCGTGCGCCTCAGCGTCCGCGACCTGCACACGCTGCGCCTGCTCCGCACGCTTCGCAGCGGCGACCATTTCGGCGTTGCGTTCCGCGACCGCGATGTCCTGGTCACGCTTCGACTCGGCTTCGCCCGTGATCGCCTGCGCCTCAAACTGCGCCACCGCCACGCGCTTGCCGCGCTCAGCGGCCTTCTGCCCCTGCTCGGCCTTCGCACGCTCCTCCGCCACGCGCACGTTGCGCTCGCGGATCGCCTGCGCCTCGCCGATCGCGCCCTCGCGCTCCTGCTCCGCGACCTCGACCTTCGCCCGGTTGATCGCCTCGGCCGCCGCCCGCTGACCAATCGCGACGATGTACCCCGACTCATCGGTGATGTCGCGAATATTGACGTTGATCAACTCAAGGCCGATCTTGTTGATCTCCTGCGCGACGTTCTCGTTGATCAGGTTCATGAACTTCTCGCGGTCCTTGTTGATCTCCTCGATCGACAAGGTCGCGATCACCAGACGCAGCTGACCCAGGATGATGTCCTGCGCCTGCTCCCGGACGAACTGCATCGGCTTGTCGAGCAAGCGCTCCGCCGCGTTGTTCATGAGCACCGGATCCGACGAGATCGCCACGGTGAACGTCGAGGGCACGTTCACACGGATGTTGTTGAGCGAAAGCGCGCCCTCAAGCGGGATGTCGATCACGATCGGCTCGAGCGAGAGGTACGAGTAACCCTGGATGAGCGGGATCACGAGCGAGCCGCCGCCGTGATGGCACCGCGACGACTTGCCCTCACCCACCTTGCCGTAGATCACGAGCACCCGGTTCGACGGGCACCGCTTGTACAGCATCTTCACGATCATGATCACGAAGATCACGATCAACATCAGCCCGAAGACGACGCCGAGCCAGATCAATGGTGTGATGTTCTCAGGCAATGTTCCCTCCCTCTAGTTCCTTCTGCCCTGCCCCAACAGCCCTACGCGGGCTCAACAATCAGTGTGTTGTCAGCGGTCGCCGCGGTCACACGCACGCGTGTGCCGCGCTCGATCTGGCCGCCCTCGGTCAGCGCCGAGTATTCGCGCATCCGCTCGTCGATCACGACGCGCACGATGCCGGAGCCTGTGCGCTCACCCGGCACCCGGACGTACACCTCCGCCTCGCGCCCCACCGCGTGGCGGAGCGACACGTTGCCCGACGATTGCAGGCGGTAGACCTTCGTGAGCATCCACGCCAGCACCCACACAAAGCCGACGCCGATCACCGTGGCGATCGCGACCGAGGGCCAGACACCCAGCCCCGACCCGCGGTACGCCCCGAGCCCGCCGAGCCCGAAGCCCATCGCGAACGTGACGACCGACTGCAGCGAGACGATCTCAAAGGACTTGTCCGAAGCGTCCGCGTCGAGGTCGTCGAGGTCGAGGTCAACATCGTCGATGCCGCCCGCCCCGTCGTCGATATCGCCGCCCACGAGCATGAGGACGACGCGCAGGATGAAGAACCCCGTCCCGACAATCGCCGGGATGGTGAACCACGCTGCATGTCCGCCGAAGAGCAGTTCCACGATGACCCCTCCCGTCTGTTCGCGGGTTTGCCCAGTCTAACTTGGGAAGAGCGACTTGCTTCCCCGCCCGTTATTCGTGAGGGGGTCGTGCGGGTTTCGCGCGCACAAAGCGCGCTCTGACCCACTCGGGTCCGAAGGCGGGCTCAGGCGGCCAGGTCGAGGTCGTCGTCCGCGTCGCCCGCGAGCCCCCAGGGGTCGGACGCCACGTGACGATGATGCACCCGGATCACCCGCGCCAGCTGCGCGGCGAACACCGGCGCCAACATCGCGAGCGTCTGCTCGCACTCGGCGCCAAACGGCGTGCGCTCGTCGCGGAACAGGAACGTCACCGCCAGGCACTCGCCATCCTCTTCGACACTCGGCACACACACCGCGCCGTACCCCTCGAGGTCCGCCGCGTGTGCGCCCAGATGCTCACCCAGCGCCCGAGCGTGCGGCATGGCGGTGACCCCCGGACGGGACTCAAACCGCATCCCCACCGTCGTCGCCATCGCGTCCAGACGGGCCTCCACCTCGTCGCGCGGGCAGTCGTAGTTCACATACGCCCCGAGCGAGTACGACCCCTGCGACGCGGGCAGGAAGATCGCCGCGTTGGTCGACCCCAGCTTCGCCAGCAGATACTCGAGCACGGTGCGGAGCAACGGCTCAAGCTCGAGCTCCTGGCGGATCAGTGCTTCAAACTCGCAGAGTGTGCGCATCTGCGACATTTCTTCGGTCAGATACTGGTAGGCGTCCGCCAGTTGGTCGCACATCGAGCCCACCTGCGCAGACATCGACTCCTGCGATTCCAAGAGCGTCTCCGTCGCCCGCCGATACCGCTCTCCGCCCCGAGCTCGGGCCGTCCTCGCCAGAGCATCGCCCAAGCGGGACAGGTCGTCGGGCACGAGCGGAAGCTCAACCTGATCGAGCGCTCCGGCCCGCATGGCGCCGACCGCCGACTCCAGATCCGGGCAGTGCGTGAGCATCACGACGCCTGTCCCTCGCCCGACCAACTCCCCCACGAGTTCCATCGCTCCGCCGCGGTCGTCGGCGACCAGCGCCAGTTCCACGTCCCGCTCCGCGATCAGCTCGCGGGCTCGGTCGGCCGAGGCCGCGCTCCGGCAGACCCACCCGAGGGTGCGTCGGAGCCTCGCCGCCACCGCGCGAGCGTCCCGCGTCGATGCGACCACCAGCACTTGGGTCGGAGCCCCTCGATCGCTCATGCCGCCGCGCTCCCCACCACGTCGTCAAGCCGCCCGGGCAGACCGATCGTGACCAGCGCACCGCCTTCGGGCTTGTTCGCGATCCGGATTGTCCCGTCCATTGCTTCGATCATCGCTCTCGCTCGCGTAAGCCCGAGCCCGACCCCGCGCCCCGCCTCGCGATCGCTGAAGAACGCGTCGAACGCGTGCTTGAGCGCCCGCTCGGAGAAGCCCGGTCCGAGGTCTCCTACCGCGATGCTCCATCGGCCGGGCTCGGGGTCGGCGTAAGCGCGAACGTCGATCACGCCCCGCGGATTCACGCGCCGAGCGTTGTCGATGAGGGCGCGCATCGCGTCCATCACGAGTTCTCGATCAACCCGCACCATGCCCACGCCCGAGGGGGCGTCCACCCGCACGTCCTCGCCGAATCGAGACCGGTCAAAGAGCGTCGACGCGTCATGCACGGCGGGACGCGCCTTTGGAGGGTCCGCCAGTTCATACAACGTCGTGATCAGCGAGGTCGCGCGGCGCGCCGCATCGGCGATCGACCTCGCCGCGTCGCGATGGTCGCCCTCCGGCAGCCGCTCGGCCAGGATCTGCGCGCGCCCGTGAATCACGGCGAGGGGGTTATTCAGCTCGTGCGCCGCTCCCGCGGTGATCTCGCCGAGCCGCGCCATCGCTTCCGCGTGCGCCGCGCGACGCTCAGCCTCGATAATGCGCTGCTGCGCCCGCCGCAGCGAATCCGCACGACGCTCGGCGACCTCTCTCGCCTCCTGCGTTCTCGCCTGCTCGGCGGCGAGCTTGGCGTGAAGTCCACCCAGCGCCGCGTTCGCCTGCGCGATCGATCGCAGCAGAACCGTGTCGGTCGGCTCACCCTCAAGCCCGAGAAGCTCACTGCGCGAGCGAAACTGCTCGTGCAGCGACTTCACCACCACCTTGAGCGCCACTTCCTCAACCCCGGCGGAGCCGAGGAGAGACACCGGGCTCGGCGCCGGGTCGTAGTCGTGCGCTTCTCCGAGGTGCATCGAACGCACAATCGCCGACGCAAGCGAGGTCATGGGCCCGATGCGCCCCGCTCCCTCGCCCGCGTCCGCCGTCGTCGCGCGCAGGAATACCTCCGGGAGTCCCCACCGACCGAATACGCGCCGGGCCGCCTGGTGATGGTCGAGACCCAGGATTTCTCGCTCGATGGGTGCGCTCGCCGACGATCGCTCGCGCGCCACGCGCAGCACCCGCGCATACGCCCCGGGCAACGCCAGATCGAGCATCGCCCGGCCCGCCGCGTGCAACAGCCCACACGAGAACGCGGTGCCCGGGTCGAGTCGCGGCCGCACGTAGGGCGCGAGCAACTCCGCGGCACACGCCACACCGAGCGAGTACCGCCAGAACGAGAGCCGGCAGAACCCGTCCTCCTCGCGCGACGGCGCCGCACCGTCCAACAACTCATACACCGAAACCGAGAGCACCGCGGCCCGCACCGCGTCGAGCCCGAGCAGTGTCGCGGCTTGACGCACGGATGACACACGACGCCCGACGCCGCGATCGGCCCGCGAACTCAGCGCGAGGATCTTCGACGACAACGCCGGGTCCGATTCCACCAGCGCCGCGACCTCACGCAGCCCCGTATCGTCCGAGCCAGTCACCGCCAGCACGCGCGACGCGACCGAAGAGAGCGTCGGGAGCTCGTCGAGCTGCGCCAACACCGCTTCGGCCCGGCGCTCGAGCTCGGCCTTGTTCACGCCGAACGTCCGGCCTCGAGCCCCGCGAGCGTCGCGACCTTGTCGATCAGCTCGTCCGCGTTGAATGGCTTGCGGATGAAGTCATCGGCGCCCGATCGGAGCAGGTCTTCGATCTCCTCGCGACGAACTACACCCGAGACGACCAACACCCGCGTGCCCGAGAGTTCCTCGCGCTCGCGGATCTGGCGACAGACAAGGTCGCCATTGATATCGGGCAGCATGTAATCGAGCACGAGCACGTGCGGACGGAACGCCTCGGTGAGCATCCCGGCCTCGTACCCCGTCTGCGCGACGCACACCTCGAAACGCCCGTCGTCTTTCAGCACGTCGCGGATGACCGCGATGATCTCTGCGTCGTCGTCCACCACCAGCACACGGCGCGTCTCGCCCTCGAGCGCGTCGGTCGGGATGTCGTTCGCCCGCATGAAGCGGATCAGCTCGTCGCGGGGGATGCGCCGGAACTTCGACCCCGGCACACGGAAGCCCTGCAATCGCCCGGCGTCAAAGCACCGGATGATCGTCTGCTGCGAGACCTTGCAGATCTCCGCGGCCTCGCCGGTGGTAAACACCTTCTTGTCGGCCCACCGGGCCCGCTCGGTGTCGGAGGACATGCGCGTTCTCGTCGGCGTCCGTGCTCAGGCCCGAGTACGCCCCCCGGCCTGACCGTCACATCGTCGCGCAGGTCGCCCAACTTCACGCCGAGTCTTGATCCGGTCACGGGTTCTCGGGCGCGTGCAGGCGCTCCCAGAGCCGAACCGCTTCCGGACGGCGCGGATAAACCGGGAGGGCCTTCGCCGGATCGACCGCCAAGGCGCCGCCCACGCATGCGAACAGGCGAGACGCGGAGAACTCGGGTGGGACGATCGGGACGTCGGCACGCGCAGCCCACGCCAGGAGCTCCGCGGGCTGGCGATCGTCCGCGATCAACGTGGCCGGCGCGAGCTCAGCAACCTCTGACGCGGCGATCGAACCGAGAACGCGCTCGGACGATCCGCCAGCCTCGTAGAGCACCGTGAACACCTGCTCGCGCTTCGACGCCATGCACAACACCGTGCGCATACCCGGCTCGACCAGCCCGTGTGCCGCGACGCGCCAACTCGGCACCGGCACGAGTTCGGCGTCCGACGCCAGCGCGATCGTCTTGGCAACCGTCATGGCGATGCGGACCGCTGTAAACCCACCGGGACCCGCCGACACCACCACGCGCACAAGCTCCTTCGGCCGGACGCCGGCGCGCGCACACAGCCTCTCGATCGCGGGAAGCAGATCGTCGTCATGGCGTGCGCTCGGGGAGAGGGTCTCCCGGTCAACGACCCGGACCGAGCCGTCGGACGCGATCCGCCCGAGCGCCACCTCCGCAGCGCCGGCGGAGGGGTTGCTCGCCTCGATGCCCAAGACCGGTGCGCCCGTCACCAGTCGCCCCCGCCCCTCTGGCGTTTGCGATCGGATCGCTGGCGCTTCTCGCGCAGGCGGCGCTCGATGGCGCCGCGCTTGGGTTTGGTCGGGATCCTCGGCTTCGGCGGGCGGCGGGTGCTCTCAAGCAGGGCCCGGAGCTTCTCAAAGCACTGCTCGCGGTTCCTCGCCTGCGAACGCGACTCCTCCGAAGAGATCACCAACTCGTCGTCGCCCGTCACGAGCGAGCCGGCGGCTCGGCGGAGCCTTGACCTCCACGCCCCCGGCAGCGGAAGGTCGGCCACGCTCACGCGGAGCGTCGCCCGGGTCGACCGCTTGTTGACATTCTGCCCGCCCGGGCCCGAGGCGCGCGAGAAGGTCACGACGATCGCCCCCTCCGGCGCGGAGACGCCTGGCACCAACTGATCGGGGTCTGGTCGATCGACATCGGGCACACCCAATGATGCCGGCGCGTGCGACTCGGACCACCCCACCCACAAGGGTGTGTGAATGTTAAGCTAGGGAACCTAGGTAAATCCCCAAAGCTGGCATGTTCGTCCGGAAGGTGTCTTGACGACTCGGAGTTAGTGGGCGACACTCGCCGCAGGGGGACGTGAGCACCGCCTGTCAGGGTGCTGGACAGACTTTGTTCGGTTCCGCAACAATTGTGGAACTCGAATGCCCGGTTGCGTGCGGTCGGGCGGAGGCTCGTGGGGTGACGGTCACAAAGAAGGACATCATCGATCGGATCGCCGAGAGCACCGGGCTGCGCAGGACGGACGTCCGCGACGTGGTGCACGCGATGCTCGAGCAGATCGCGGCGAATCTCTCGTCGGGCGAGCGAATCGAGTTTCGGGACTTCGGGGTCTTCGAGGTGCGCGTTCGGGCGGCGCGAGCGGCTCAAAACCCGAAGACGCTCGAGCCCGTGCACGTCCCGCAGCGAGCCTCGGTGCGGTTCAAGCCCGGGCGCGCGATGCGAGATCGGATCGAGGAGGCGGCGACACGCGCGCCGGCCTTGGTTGAGGCGAAGCCCGCGGCCAACCAGACCGCGGGGCACAAAGACACCAAGTGACGATCGCCCGCTCGTAGACTGCCCACTGATGGGCGCACAGGCACAATGGACACCGAGCCAGGCCCGCGACGCCGCGATCGCGATCGTGCGCCGCCTGCGCGATCACGGGCACGTGGCGTACCTCGCGGGAGGGTGCGTGCGCGACCTGCTCCTCGGCCATCCGCCGACGGACTTCGACGTGGCGACCGATGCGCACCCCGAGCGAATCGGCGAGCTGTTCGAGCGCTCGAGCGAAGTCGGCGAGAGCTTTGGGGTCACGCTGGTGCGCACAGGTCGGGTGGTCGTCGAGGTCGCGACGTTCCGATCGGACGGGCCCTATTCCGATCAGCGTCGCCCGGACCATGTGGAGTACGCGGGCGAAGTGGAGGACGCGCATCGGCGGGATTTCACGATCAACGCGCTCTTTCTCGCGCCCGATGAGGGCGACCCACCGGGGCGGATTATCGACCATGTCGGCGGCATCGAAGACATGCGGGCGAGGGTGGTGCGCGCGGTGGGCGATCCCGGCGCACGCCTGCGCGAGGATCACCTCCGTGCGCTGCGCGCGGTGCGCTTCGCGTGCCGCCTGGGGTTCGAGATCGAGGCGGGGACGCGGCGGGCGATCAAGGAAGACGCGGCCTCGCTCGCGGGGGTGAGTCGCGAGAGGATCGGCGACGAGTTGCGCCGGATGCTGCGTCATCCGAGCCGCGCGAGTGCGGCCAGCGAGATCCAAGCCCTAGGGCTTGACGGCCCCGTGCTCGGCGATCGGCGTCCAGACGCCGGGGTGCGCGCGCTCGGGGCGCTCGGCGGGGATGAAGTGGCGGTGTGGGTGTCACTCGGCGCGTGGGCCCTCGACCGCGGCGCGGCGCACTCGGGCGCGGACGTCGCAGGGCTCGTGCGCTTTTGGCGAGACCGGCTGCTGCTCTCTAACGAGGAGCGCGACGGCCTTCGCCGGTGTCTGGCGGGCGTATTCGACATACGACGGGATTGGGAGGCGATGAGCGTCGCGCGCCGGAAGCGCCTGCTGAGCGAAGCGGGGTTCGGTTGCGTGGAGTCCCTGCTGCGCGCGAGCGACCCCGCGCTCAGCGCGGTCGTGTCGCGGGCGAGGGCAGAGCTGGCGGAGACGCCTTCCGGGCTCGCCCCGGAGCCTCTCATGACCGGAGACGATCTGGTGGCGATGGGGCTGACGCCCGGGCCGGAGTTCGCCAGGGTGCTCGACGCGACGTACGACGAGCAGTTGGAAGACCGGGTGCGCGACAAGAACGAGGCGGCCCTTTTTGTTCGGTCTTTAACCGGACCCGATTCGTCTGGGAACCACGAGGGATGATCGGGCGTCTACTACGCTGGTAGGGTGATCCACACTTGCACGCACCTCCAGGCGGCGATCGGCCGGAACGGGGAATGACATGCGGAAGATGAGATGGGTTGGAAGGACGATCGCGGGCCTCACGCTGGCGTTGGGGCTTGTCGCCATGAGTGCGCCAGAGGCTCGGGCCTTCGGCACTTCGATGGTGGTTGAGGGTGATCAGCTCATCCTGAAGGACGGGCGGATTGTCGAGGGCGAACTGATCGAGGAAACCGAGACGTCGATCCGGTTTCTCGTGAAGGTGGGATCGATTTCCGCGGAGCAGACGTACGCGAAATCCGACGTGCTCGCGATTGAGCGCGGCGACGAAGCCGGGGACGAGCCCAAGACCGACGCGGCGGCTCCCAAGACGAGCGACCCGAGCCGCCCTGCGACGGGTGGAGACGGGCCGGTGGTCTATGTGATGGAGTTGTCCGGTGTCTTCCAGACGGACATCACGGTGCAGTCAATCGAGAAGATGGTGGCCGACGCGAAGAAGTACCGCCCGGACTACCTCGTGCTGGTGATGGACAACCGTTGGGAGATCTTCGGCCAGGAGCTTCCCGAGGATGTCGGGTTCTTCGACTCGTTGTTCTACACCGAGGAGATCGAGCCGATCCTGACGACGGAGATCCCCAAGGATTGGGGATACACACCCGAGTACATCGTCTGGGTGAAGAACGCGATGGGCGGGCTGTGCTTCCTTCCGCTCAACTTCAAGACGATCTACTTCCATTCGAAGGGTCGTCTCGGCGGCGTGGGCGACCTGATCCACATGTTCGGGAGCACGGGCGACGAGCGCGTGCGTGAGAAGCAGTTCTCACTGCGCCTGGGTGTCGCGCGCGGCATGGCGATCCACGGCGGGTACGACCCGCGCCTGGCGATGGCACTGGCCCGCGAGGACTTCGTGCTGAGCTACAGGATGAACCGTGGCGTGCCGGAGCTTCTTGAGCGGATGCCGGAGGGGCCGGGCGAGTTGCTGCTGACGGACAACGGCGCCGGCGAGAACGGCGACACAATCGACGTGCTGGCCCGCGGGCAGGGCAACGACACGCTGACGCTCAAGGCGGATAACGCGCTGGACCTGCGAGTGTCGAAGGGCACCGTGGATACGTTGACCGACCTGCTGCGCGAAGAGGGCCTCGCGAGAGACGCGACCGTGATCGAGGAGAACTCGCGTCGCATCATCGAGAGCTGGAGCGACAGCGTGGTGCGGGCCCAGCGGTCGCTCTTCGACCTGATACGCGACTTCAGCGAGATCCAAGTCCAGGGCGACTACTCGGAGCGCACGAGGGCGCGGGGTCTCCAGATCCGTAAGCTGGAGCAGGTGATGTCGATCATGAACCGGTTCGAGGGCGTCTCCTGGCCTTTCGAGCCGGGCGCGCCGTACGTGCCGCAGTTCGTGCCGCCGCAGCAGCAGTTGGAGATCATGATCGAGCAGATTCGCCAGGAGCAGTTGAGGGATAAGCGCTGAGCCAGGGCGCTCACAGGAGAATGACATGCGTCGAGGACTAGTGACATCATTGATCCAGGCCCTGGCGGTGCTCATCGCGATGGCGATCGCCCCCAGCGCGGCTCTTGCTGACGACCGCGTGACCTTGGCCGACGGCACGGTGGTCGAGGGTGAGATCGTGCGCGAGGTCGGCGGCGCGGTGTGGATCAAGCGGACGGTCGGCGGCATCGAGCAGACGACCTTCTACGGCCCGAAGGACATCACTTCGATCGAGCGGGATTCGGGCGCACCGGCGCCGTCAGACCCGGTGAAGGCGAGCGATGAACGGCAGGACAGGGCCGCACGTTCGGGCGTGCCCCGCGCGTGCGTGCTGACGATGGAGGGCACCGTGGGGATCCAGATGGCCGCCAAGCCGCTGGAGGAAGCGATCCCCGTGCTCGAAGCCGATGGGATTGATGTGGTCGTGCTGCGGGTGCACTCGGGCGGCGGGCTGCTGCTTGAGATCCAGCACATCCAGGACGTGATCCACGAGGAGTACAAGAAGCGGTTCCGCGTGGTGGCGTGGATCGACTACGCGATCTCGGCAGCGGCGATGAGCTCGCACGTGATGGAGGAGATCGTCTTCTACCCGCAGGGCGCGTATGGCGCGTGCACGGGTTGGTTCGGGGCGCTCCAGGCGGTCGAGGGCCGCGAGCTCGAAGAGGTGCTCGCGCAGATGGAAGAAGCGTCCGCCCGCGGGCAGCACGACTTCAAGATCATGCGTTCGATGCAGATCGAGGAGCCGCTGACGGCGACGATCGACGCCGACGGTGTCGTGCATTGGTACAACTCCGAAGAGGGCGACTACACCGTCAACTCGAAGGGACACATCCTGACCTTCGACTCCGAGCAGGCGATGAAGTTCAAGTTCGCCAAGGGCATCGCGAGCAACATCGAGGAGATGCAGGAGGTCCTTGGGTATCCCGAGCTTGAGTGGGTCGGCGACGAGGTCTCCGGCGTGCCCTACCCGGTATGCCGAGCGGAGCGCGATCAGCGCAAGTGGCGCGACGACGTCACCGAGGCTGAGGAACGACTGACCGAGTACTACGCGAAGTACGCGATCTCGATCGCCAACGCGCAGGGCGAGCAGGATGAGCGGATCCGCGGCCAACTGGTGGGACGCGCGAAGCGCGAGCTGGCGCAGATCGAACGAGCCTGCAAGGAGCACCCCAACCTCCAGCTGCTCAACGGC
The DNA here is from genome assembly GCA_030429485.1 of Phycisphaerae bacterium. GTDB lineage: Bacteria > Planctomycetota > Phycisphaerae > Phycisphaerales > UBA1924 > JAUIFD01. The sequence continues at coordinate 27,640 of JAUIFD010000011.1, forward strand.
ATCCCCGATTTCTGGTTTGAGGAGCAGCACCGCCTTCTCCGCGAGTTGATGCGGCGATAATGCGGCGTTCAATGCAAGACTTCGGCCCCCGCCCCGGCGGGGGCCGCTTTCGTTTTGGAGCACTACCATGCCTGACAACACGAGGAGCTTGCTTGATGCCGACCGCAGTGACCGACTTCGTTCCCGCCGATCTCGACGCGACCTCCTGGGCGAACGTCGAACCGTTGTTTGACGCCTTGAGCACCCGTGAGATTGGCTCTGGCGAGGAGCTGGAACGGTGGCTGATTGACCGGGGCGAGCTCGAGGCAGCCTGCTCGGAGACCCGGGCGAACCTCTACATCTCGATGACCTGTGACACCGACGATGCGGACAAGGCCCAGGCGTATAAGGCGTTTGTCGAGAACGTGGCGCCGAAGCTCAAGCCCGCGTGCTTCGAACTGGACAAGCGTCAGGTCGAGTTGACCGAGCGATTCGGACTCGACGCGTCGCGGTACGGGGTGCTGATGCGCGATACCGCGGCGGCTGTCGCGCTCTTCCGCGAAGAGAACGTGCCGCTCGAGACCCAGCTCGACACGCTGAGCCAGGAGTACCAGACCGTCACGGGAGCCATGGGCGTCGAGTTCGACGGCGAGGAGAAGACGCTCCCGCAGATGGGCAAGTACCAGGAATCGCCGGACCGGAAAGTGCGCGAGGAGGCGTGGCGGGTGGTCGCGAGTCGCCGGCTGCAAGACAAGGACAAGATCGATGCGATCTACGACCAGCAGATCGCGCTGCGGGACCAGATCGCGAAGAACGCCGGGTTTGACGACTATGTCGGGTACATCTTCAAGGCCATGCGCCGGTTTGACTACACGCCGGCGGATTGCATCGCGTTTCATGATGCGGTGGAGCAGAGCGTCGTGCCGCTCAAGCGACGCCTGGACGAGGAGCGGCGCGAGCGGCTCGGCGTGGACACGCTGCGCCCCTGGGATCTAGGGGTTGACCCGCTCGGGCGCACGCCGCTTCAGCCCTTTAGCAACGGCGTCGAGCTCGTCTCCAAGACGCACGAGTGTCTTCGACGTCTCGACCCGCGTCTCGCGGCGATGTTCGCTGAGCTCGGCGACGGTTCGAATGACAAGGGATCCGCGAACGGCGCGTGCCTTGATCTCGATTCTCGCCGGGGCAAGGCGCCGGGCGGGTACCAGTACATGCGTGATCGCTCGCGCGTGCCGTTCATCTTCATGAACGCCGCGGGGCTGCACCGCGACGTGGAGACGATGGTGCACGAAGCGGGGCACGCGTTTCACTCGATGCTGTCGCGCGAGGACCCGCTCCTGCACTACCGCGAGGCGCCGATCGAGTACTGCGAAGTCGCGAGCATGTCGATGGAGTTGCTCACGATGCCGCACTGGAACGGTGCGCCGGGCAGCTACTACGACAACGAGGAAGACGCCAACCGGGCGCGTCGGCGGCAGATCGAGGGCTCGGTGGTGCTGCTCGCGTGGATCGCGACGATCGACGCGTTCCAACACTGGATCTACACCAATCCGGGGCACTCGCGCGACGAGCGCATCGGCGCCTGGCTCGAGATCGACGACCGCTTCGGGCACGCTGTCTCGTGGGACGGGCTCGCGGACGAGCACAAGTGGCTCTGGCAGCGTCAGTCGCACCTCTGGGGGCACGCGTTCTACTACATCGAGTACGGGATCGCGCAGCTCGGGGCGCTGCAGCTCTGGGTGCATGCGCTCGAGCAGGGCGCCGAGTCGGCGATCAGCAACTACATCCGCGGCTTGACGATCGGCGGGGCACGCCCCCTGCCGGACCTGTTCGAGGCGACGGGGCTGAGGTTCGACTTCTCGGGCCCGACCATCGCGAACGTGACCCGGCGGGTGGAGGCGGAACTCGCCAAGCTCCCTGAGTAGCCGGGTGGCAATGCGCAGGGGTCGCGTGCGTTGGGCGAGACGGCGGGATCCGCAAGATGGTCCTTCCGAATCCCACCGATGGTGCGCACAATGGCGACAATGAGCCCGCAACCCCGACCCGGTGTAATGACGCCGATCGACCCCGAGTCGTTCGGGTTTGATCAGGCTCGGCACCTGGCGCTGCGGGCGGGCTTCGGCGGGACGCCGGTGCAGGTGCGGGCGCTGGCGGCGATGGGCTCCGAAGGGGCGGTGGACTACCTGCTCGACTACGACGACATCGACTTCGAGCAGGTGCAGGCGCGGGAGTTCGACCGGGACATCCTCCATCCAGAGACGGCTGACGAGCGTGAGATGTACCGGCGGGCGCGCCAGATGCGCGATGAGAACGCGCTGGCGCAGCTCCGGCTGCGTCGTCAGGAAGCGCAGCGGGACGACCGGCGCCAAGCGCGCGATCTTCAGCGGTGGTGGCTCGCGCGGATGATCGAGACGCCGCGCCCACTCGAAGAGAAGATGACGCTCTTCTGGCACGGGCACTTTGCGACGAGCTACCGCACGATCGAGAACTCGTACCACATGTTCCGCCAGAACCAGCTCTTCCGGAAGCACGCCTTGGGCGACTTCGGCGAGCTGCTCGGCGCGATCATCCGCGACCCGGCGATGATCGCGTATCTCGATAACAACGACTCGCGACGCGATCGTCCCAATGAGAATCTCGCCCGCGAGCTCATGGAGCTGTTCAGCCTTGGCGTGGGCAACTACTCCGAAGCGGATATCAAGGAGGGTGCGCGGGCGCTGACGGGGTACACGTTCCGCGACGACGAGTTCTACTTCGACGAGCGCAACCACGATACCACGCGCAAGAGCATCCTCGGTGTCCGCGGCAACCTGGACGGTGAGGGGTTCGTGCGCGCGATCCTCAGCCGAACCGCGGTCTCGAAGTTCATGGCCTGGAAGCTCTACAGCTTCTTTGCCCTCGACACCGCGTACAACCCACGCGAGCGCCCCGAGAGCGACGACAAGGCGATCGACGATCTTGCATCGGCGTGGCGACGCTATGGCAACGAGATCAAGCCGGTCCTGAGACGCCTGTTCCTGAGCGAGCACTTCTACTCGGCGCAGGTCATGGGGCAGCAGATCAAGAGCCCGGTCGAGCTCGTGGTGAGCTCCGTGCGCACGCTGCACACCCCGCCGCGCGATCTGGGCATCCTGCTCGACGCGATGTCGCTGATGGGGCAGAACCTGCTGTATCCGCCGAGCGTGGCGGGATGGTCCGGGGGGCGGACGTGGATCAACACGTCGACGCTCTTCGTGCGCCAGAACATCCTGACGTATCTGATCGCCGGACGCATGCCGTACGGCTATGACTCGCGGGCGGACTCGGAGAAGCTGGATACCGAGGAGCTCCGCCAGTCGATCGAGACCGCCTACGGCGACTCGGAAGGCGATGGCGATCTCATCGACTCGCTCCTCCGGTTCACGATCGGCGCCGCGACGCAGGACCGGCGCGCAGCACTGCATGCGTATCTCGACGAACAAGGCGCGCGGTTGAATGCGGAGACGATTGTCGGGATGCTGCTCCTGATCTCCGCGATGCCGGAGTATCAGCTGACCTAGCGCCACGGGCGCACGGAGCGAACGGACATGGACCTTTACGACGCACGGGCGTACACGCGGCGGACGTTCATGATGCGATCGCTCGCGATGGCGTCGGCGGCGACCACGATCCCGGGCTTCCTCGACGCTTCGGCGAAGGCGCTGCCGATGCCCGGCCTCGGGATGTCGTCGATCCCGGGCGTCGATGAGAATCGCATCCTGCTCGTCGTGCAGCTCGGCGGCGGCAACGACGGGCTGAACACGGTCGTGCCGTACGGCGATGACGCGTACTACCGCGCGCGTCGCTCGATCGCGGTCCCCCAGGGTCAGGTGGGCAAGCTCTCCGGGCGTGGGGCCAGCGGCGTCGGGCTGCACCCCGCGATGGACGCGCTGCGGGAGATGTACGACGACGGCATGTGCGCGATCGTGCAGGGCGTGGGCTATCCCAACCCGAATCGCTCGCACTTCAAGTCGATGGACATCTGGCACACGGGCGATACAACCGGCACGGGCGAGGGGTGGCTCGGGCGGTACTTCGACTCGCAGTGCTGCGGCTTCGGCAAGGGCGAGAGCGGGACAGCGGAGGCGACCGAACCACCGCCATCGCCGATCGCGATCGGTCGCGACGCGCCGCTGGCGCTGCAGGGGCGCCAAGTGCAGCCGGTGTCGTTCGAGACGGCGGACCTCTTCCGATGGACGGGCGAGGGTGTCGATGGCGCGCTCACGGAGCCTTACAACGAGATCACGCGTGCAGGTGCTCCCGAGAACGGGAGTGCGAACTCGAACGCGGCGTTCCTGATGCGCACGGCATTGGACGCTCAGGTCTCGTCGGAGCGCATTCGCGCGGCGGTGCGCCGCGAACCGGACGTCCAGTACCCGAACTCAGGGCTCGCCCGGCAACTCGCGATGGTCGCGAGCATGATCCGCGCAGGCATGGAGACCAGGGTCTACTACGTCACGCTCGGGGGATTCGACACCCACGCGCAGCAAGGGTCGGCCCAGGGACAGCACGCGAACCTGCTGCGCCAGTACGCGGAGGCGATGCGGGCGTTCTACCGCGATCTGCGCGCGGGCGAGCAGGACGAGCGTGTGCTGACGCTCACGTTTTCCGAGTTTGGTCGGCGCGTGTCGCAGAACGCCTCGGGCGGGACCGACCACGGGACCGCGGCTCCGGTTTTCTTGCTCGGGCCGATGGTGACCGCGGGCGTCCACGGCGTGCATCCTTCGCTCACCGATCTCGACAGCGGCGACCTGAAGCACCAGATCGACTTCCGCCATGTCTACGCGACCATCCTCGAGGAGTGGCTCTCGACAGATTCGGAAGTGGTGCTGGGCCAGCGGTATCGGCGGCTCAAGGCGCTGGACGTGTAGCGATTGTCCGCGACCGCGCAACGGCCTGAGAATAGTGCGAAGCACGCGGATCGCGGTGAACCCCCTGTGCGCCCCGTGTGCGCTGCCGACTACTGCCCGTCCTTCACGACAAGCCACAGCGCATGGACCATCCCCGGCAAGCCCCCGAGAAGGGTGAGGAGGATGTTGAGCCAGAAGTGCACGCCGAACCCAACGCACAGGAACGCAGCGACAGGTGGCAGGAAGATGGCGAGCAGGATCTTGACGATATTCATGCTTGACTCCTTGCGCTATTCGCCCGCAACTGACATTGCATCGATGACGTTGAGCAGTTCGAGCACACCTTGGGCCTCGGGTTTGGACGCGACGTAGTCGGCACGCTCGCGGATCTCGGGCGACGCGTTCGCGGGGCACCCGAACCACGCGACGCGCTCCGCGATCGCGACGTCTGACGGCGTATCGCCGATGCCGGCGAGGCGGGTGCGGTCGAGCCCGTCTCGCTCGATGAGGCGTTCGATCGCGGTGCCCTTGGTGATGAAGTTGAGATCGCAGTTGATGTAGAACCAAGTCATCGATACGCGGAAAGGCCACGCCTCGCGCTCCGCGCGATCGCGGATCGTGTCGCACACGGTCGTGCGCAGGTATTCCGTGTCGGCGTGCCAGAGCGACACCGAGGCCCGCTTGCCGGGCTGAATGTCGACGCCCTTGGGCTCGAAGTCGGCGGCGATCCACCGCTCCATCTCGTGCACAGCCTCGAGGTGCTCGGTGTTGATCCGCGGGTCAAGCTCCATCGCGTTGGTGCGGGGGTCGTAGATCCACACGCCGTTCTCCGCGATCGCGGGGAGCACGTCGTTGGCGAGCAGTCGGCACATCGCCTCGACGAACGGGATTGGACGACCGGAGCAGAGCGTGAGCACCGGGCGGTCGCGATCGCGGGCGGCGATGGCGTTGTGCTCCGCGATGCGCGAGAGGGCTGCGAGATCGAATGGAGAAGTGTCCTCGGCGGTGAGGCACCCGTCGTTGTCACAGATGATGGCGTCGAACCGGTTCATTGGTCGCGTTCGTCCTTGAGTTCGCGGGACATGAGGCGCGAGATCGCGTCGACCGGATCGAGCGACTCGAAGAGTACAGCGTGCACCGCCTCGGTGATCGGCATGGGTACACGGTACCGGTGGGCGAGTTCGACGACGGCGCGGGTCGTTTCCACGCCCTCGACCACGAACGGCGATTCGGCGAGGTACTGGCGCAGGGGTGTCCCGCGACCGAGGGCCTCGCCGCACGAGCGGTTGCGCCCTTCGGGTGAGAAGCAGGTGGTGGCGAGGTCACCCACGCCGGCGATGCCGAAAAAGGTCTCGGACGCTGCGCCCATCGCGGCGCCGAGGCGGGCGATCTCGGCGAGCCCGCGGGCGAGCAGGGCGCTCTTGGCGTTGTTGCCGGCCTGGAGCCCGTCGATGATGCCCGCGGCGATGGCGATGACGTTCTTTGTCGCGCCGGCGAGTTCGACGCCCAAGACATCGGGATTGGTGTAGACGCGGAGCCACCGCGAGCTGAAGAGCACCTGGACCCGTCGGGCGAAACCGGCGTCATCGCTCGCGGCGATCATGGTCGCGGGCAGACACCGGGCGAGCTCCGCCGCGATGGTCGGGCCAGAGAGCGTCGCGAGGGGGCGGGGACGGGCGTCGGGGTCGTCGGCGCCGGGGGCGGTCAGAATCTCGGCGAGCACCTGCGTCGGGCGGAGCTGGGTCGCGACCTCGAGCCCCTTCGCAACCGAGACGATGCCCGCCTCGGCGGGCAGGAAGGCCCGCAGACCAGCCCAGGCGTCGCGGATCGCTTGTGCGGGGATCGCCGAGATCACCAGGTCGGCTTCGCCCAGGGCATCTTCTGCGCGGAGCGCGACTCGGACGGCATTTGGAAGGGTCAGCCCAGGCAGACGAGGCGATCGGCGGGCTTGGAGCAGACGACCCGCCTCCTCGGCGTTTCGGCCCCAGATCGAGACCCGCACGCCATCGGCCTCCGCGAGCATCGCCGAGGCCACGAGCCCCATCTGCCCGATGCCGACCACGGCGACTCGGGCGACTGGATTCGGCGGATGGGAATCGGTCATCTGGTCCTCGGCAAGCGCGAACCCGGCTTCGGGCTGGTTCGTAACGGTAGCGGCCGCCCCGCCCGATCGGGGCTCTTACCATTGCGCCCGGGGTTCTTTCCGAGCGTCACGATTGAGGGATGTCAATGGCTGAGGTTCTCACCGACGCGTCGCACGCCCACCACCACGATCACCAGGATGACCACGAGTCTTCGACGGTCACCTGCTGCTCGCACCACGAGGCCGCAAGCGAACGGAGCATCGTGCTCTACATGGTGGGCGGCATGCTGCTCATCGCGACGCGGCTCGGGGCGATGCTCGGGGTTGCGGATGAGTTGATCACGCAGATCCCCGCGCTGATCGCGGCGGTCCTGCTCGGCGGCCCGATGATCTGGGCGGCTTGGAAGGAAGTGAAAGCGGGTCAGCTCTCAAGCTCGACACTCGCGGCGATGGCGATCCTCGCGGCGATCGCGAACCAGGAATATGAGACGGCCGGATGGCTCGCTTTCATCCTCCTGGTCGCCGACGCGATCCTGCGCCGTACCGCGTTCGGCGCGCAGCGGGCCATTGAGGACCTCATCCAACTCACGCCGGACACCGCTCGGCGCGTGACGCCCGATGGCACCGATGAGATGGTCGCGCTCGAGTCGATCGCGGTCGGCGATGTCGTGCGAGTGCGTCCCGGCGAGAACCTGCCCGTCGACGGTGAGGTAGTCGCCGGACGAACCACCATCAACCAGGCGTCGCTCACCGGCGAGGCGGCCCCCGTTGAGGTTTCAACGGGCGATCCGGTCTACGCCGGCACGACCAACCTCACCGGACAGATCGACCTGAAGGCGACGCTCGTTGGCGAGCAGACCGCGATCGGGAAGGTGTCGCAGCTGATCCGCGAGGCGGAGGGTTCACGCACAAGCCGCCAGGCGATGATCGAGCAGGTCGCTCGCTTCTTCGTGCCGATCGCGGCGTCGGTGGCCGCTGTGACCTGGTTCGTCATGGCCCGTTCCGAGGACGAGTTCACCAAGGCCCGCGCCACGGAGACCGCCATCGCGGTGCTCATCGTCTGCTGCCCGGCCGCCCTGCTCCTGGCGAGCCCGGCGGCCATGGTTGCGGCGTTCGCGGCGGCCGCACGGTTGGGCGTGCTCATCAAGGAAACCGCTCACCTTGAAGCGGCGGCCGCTGTCGACGCGGTCGTCATGGACAAGACCGGCACCATCACCACCGGCAAGTTCGAGGTGTCGAAGCTCGCGCCGGCGGCGGGCGTCGAGGGCGCGGCGTTGCTCCAGGCGGCCGCGGACGGTGAGCAGCACTCCAACCACCCGCTCGCACAGTCGATCCTGCGCACCGCGACGCAGGCCCGCATCAAGCCCGCGGAGACGGACGATGTCGAGGAGGTGCACGGGCTCGGGGTGCGCACACGCACGCCCAACGGTGAGGTGCTCGTCGGACGACGCACGTGGCTCCTCGAGATGAACCCCTCCATTCGCAGCGCGGTGGAGCAGGTCGAGAAGCGCATCGAGGGCATGACAGGCGTCCACGTGATGCGCGACGGGCAGTACCTCGGCGCGGTCGGGCTTGAAGACAAGGTCAAGGCGGGCACGCCCGGCGTGATTCAGAAGCTGCGCGACCTGGGTGTGCGCACGATTGCGATCTTCACGGGCGACCGTCTTTCGGTCGCGACGCGGGTCGGCAAGACCGTCGGCGTCGACTCGATCGAGGCCGAGTGCCACCCCGAGGAGAAGCACGAGCAGATCGAGGCGCTCGTCGCCAACGGATACCGCGTGATGATGGTCGGCGACGGCATCAACGACGGCCCGTCGCTGGCGGCCGCAGACGTGGGCGTCGCGATGGGGCTCTCGGGCTCGGACATCGCGACCAACTCGGCGGGCGTCGCGCTCATGACCGACGAGCTCAACCGCATCCCGTTCTTGATTCAACTCGGGCGCAAGACGCGGGCGATCATCGCGCAGAACATCGCGGCTTCCATCATCATCGTGCTGATCGGTCTCTTCCTCGCGGCGACGGGCCAGCTCGCGGTACCGGCGGCGGCGCTCTATCACTTCGCCGGCGAGATCTTCGTGCTCGGCAACTCGTTCCGCCTGTTCCGCTTCGGGGAGGACTTCCACGAGGCGGAGGCCGCGGCACAGGTCGCCGCGGCCCGCTCGGGCATGTCGCGCCGCGAGGCGTCGGTTCGCGGGCTTCAGGCTTCGCAGCCGGCCTGACGGGCGCGGCATCAGTCAACAGGAAGGTCGAACCTCATGACGTCAGTGCAGGCATACGCCGCGCAAGCGAAGGGACAGACTCCCGCCCCGTGGCGGTACGAACCGCGCGAGCCGCGCCCGGACGACGTGTCGATCGAGATCCTCTACTGCGGGGTCTGCCACACCGACATCCACTTCGTCGAGGACGACTGGGGGATGACCAACTACCCCGTTGTCCCCGGGCACGAGATCATCGGTCGCGTCGCGTCGGTTGGCTCCGAAGTGACCAAGTACTCCCCGGGCGACATCGTCGGCGTGGGATGCTTGGTCGATTCATGCCGCGCGTGCTCGTGTTGCGAGCGCGGTCTTGAGCAGTACTGCGCGCACGCGGTCTGGACGTACAACGGTGCTGACCGGCATGATGGCCGGCCGACCTACGGCGGGTACTCCGAGAAGATCATCGTCTCCGAGCAGTTCGTCGTCCGCATCCCCGACCGACTCGACCCGGCTACGTCCGCGCCGCTGCTGTGTGCCGGCATCACGACCTACTCACCTCTCCGGTACGTGGGGGCCGGGCCGGGAAATACGGTTGGGGTTGTCGGCATGGGCGGCCTGGGCCACATGGGGATCAAGTTCGCCAAGGCTATGGGCGCAGAGGTCACACTCTTCACGCGGTCGGAGTCGAAGGTCGCCGAGGGCAAGCGAAACGGCGCCGACCGCGTCGTCATCAGCACGGACGATGCGCAGATGGAGCGGGCTGCCGGCTCGCTCGATTACATCCTCGACACCGTGCCGGTCGAACACGATTTCAACCCCTACATCAAGTGCCTGGGGGTCGACGCCAAATACCTGCTCGTCGGCCAGCTCACACCCATCAACCCGCCCCTTGAGGCGACCCCGCTCATCCTGGGGCGGCGCTCGCTCATGGGCTCGGTCATCGGCGGAATCCAGGAGACCCAAGAGATGCTCGACTTCTGCGCCGAGCAAGGAGTGGGCTGCGACGTGGAGATGCTGGACATCCGCAAGATCGGCGAGGCGTACGAGCGCATGAAGCGGAGCGACGTGCGCTACCGCTTTGTCATCGACATCGCGACGCTCAAGGAGTCGTGATCCCAGCTCAGCGGGAGCGCGGCAAACCACACGCGTGTTGAATGAGTGGAGTTCGTCACTGATGGTGGAGCAAGCGTTGCCCGTTCAGACCGCTCCAGACTCGAACACGGGTGTGATCGCCGTCTCCGCCCGAGGGCTTGTCAAGCGCTTCGGCGACCTCACTGCGGTCGGCGGGATCGACTTCGCAGTACGGCGCGGCACGTGCCTGGGCGTGCTCGGCCCCAACGGAGCAGGCAAGACCACCACGATCGAGATGCTCGAGGGGATCAAGTCTCCCGATGAGGGCGAGGTCACGGTGCTGGGGCGCAGCTGGGCGAGCGATCGGCGCGCGATCCAAGAGCGGATCGGCGTGCAGTTGCAGGAGACGGAGTTCCA
>JAUIFD010000214.1 GCA_030429485.1 Phycisphaerae bacterium
GCCTCACGCAGCTTGTCGGCGTTCATCTTGACGATCTCACGGTCGTAGGTGAGCAGGCCGTTGACCTCGCCTTCGACGTCGGTCGTCTGTGTGTAGATCGCGCCGGCGAGCCCGCGCGCGATCTCCCAGCGCAGCTGCTCCATCAGCTTCGCGTAGTTCTCCCAGAGCGTGTCCTTGTTGTCGTACGTGCGGTATCCCCAGTTGTCGCGGCTCTGCCAGATGTGCCCTTCGATGGGCAGGCCGAGCCCGCCAAACTCGCCGAGGAACGCGGCGCGGTATTCCTCGAGTGGCGGCGTCGCCGGTCCCGGATAGACGTGGATGTCGTGCATGTCGCCCGCGGGGAAGTCGTTCCACCCCGATGCAGGATCAACAAGACGCGTCGGGTCGGTCGCCTTGATGTGCTTGGCGATCGCGACGGTGTTGAACTGCCCCCATCCCTCGTTGTGGGGGCACCACATGATGATCGACGGGTTGTTGCGGTGCTGGGCGATCAGCTCGTCGAGTTCGAGCATGTACTGGGCCGCGGACTCGGGCGAGCGGGTGATCTCGCCGCGCCCGGGGCCGATGTGCTCGTCGCCGGTGGGCATGTCCTGGATGACGAGCATGCCGAGTCGGTCGCACGCGGCGTACCAGATCTCGGGCTCGACCTTCACGTGCTTGCGGATCGTGTTGAACCCAAGCTCCTTGGTGATCTCGATGTCGTAGATCGCCGCCTCGGCGGTGGGGGGGGTGTAGAGCCCGTCGGGCCAGAAGCCCTGATCGAGCGTGCCGAAGAGGAAGATCGGCTCGCCGTTGAGGTGGAAGCGCGGCACGCCCTGGCCGTCGTGCTCGACAGTGATCTCGCGGAAGGCGAAGTACGCACCGGCCTTATCGTCCCCGAGCGTGACCTCGGCGTCGTAGAGCGTGGGCGAGTCGGGTGACCAGTTGTCATGATCGGCGACCGTGAAGCGCACCGGTGCGCCGAGCTTGCCGGATGCGGTGGCGACCGTGCGCCCGTCATGCGTCACCCGGATCGACACCGGCGCGTCGGCGTCCTTCGTCGAGGTGATGTGCGCGGTGACGTCACCGGTGCTGATGTCGGTATCGAAGCGCACGGTCTCAATCGCGTTGGACGGCGTGGGCTCGAGCCAGACGCTCTGCCAGAGCCCGCTCGTGGGCGTGTACCAGATGCCGTGGGGGTTGAGCGTCTGCTTGCCGCGAGGCTGGGTCTTTGAATCGGTCGGGTCCTGCACCTCGACACGGAGCTGCTGCGCGCCGCCCGCCGAGAGTGCGCCCGTGATGTCGAACGAGAAGCGGTCGTACCCACCGACATGCTCGCCAAGAGCTTTGCCGTTGACCGAGACCCTGGTGTGGAAGTCCGACGCTTCGAAGTGCAGCACGATGCGCTGCCCGCGCCACGCCGCGGGCACCTCGAACGTGCGCTCGTAGACGAGGGTCTGGTCGGGCTCCAGGCGTCCGCCCACGCCGGAGAGGGCCGACTCGAGCGGATAGGGCACCAGGATCTGGCCCGAGGTCGCCTCGTCGCCATTGGAGCCGAGGATCGCGAAGTCCCACAGCCCGTTCAGGCTCTGCCACGCATCGCGCACGAGCGTCGGGCGCGGATACTCGGGCCAGGGGTTGTCAGGAGAGACGTCGCCGGCCCACCGGGTCATGAGCGGCGCGTCGGCGGGCTGCCACTGGGCGAAGGCGCTCGACGCGGTCACTGCGGCAATGGCGAGGGCGGCTGGGGTCGGCTTCATCGTTCAACTCCGTCAGGACTGGTGGAGCCGGACTGTACGGGCAGACTTGGCCCCCGTGGCCCAACGCAGCGAGAACGAGCGCCACCGGTAGGATCGGCATGCCTTTGGCCCTGGCAGCCTGCGTTCTCGGCGCCTGCATGGCGACGGACCCCGATTCGTTCACATTCGAGTGGACCACGTCCGCGGGCGAGACTTGGGAGCATCAGGCGAGCATCGAGCGACCCGCGGAGGGTGACACGGGCATGGGGGTCATGCTCTTCGGCGGCGGGTTGAGCAGTGATCTGCACTGGACGACGCCGGCTGTCATCGAGCATGAGGGTTCGACAACCCAGCTCACCATTGACGGCCGCGATACGCGCGATGCCGACACGCTCGCGGAGGCGTTGATCGCGCGTGGGTTCTCGGTCCTCCGGTACTCCGCGATCCGGATCGACGATCCGCTCCATGCGAGCAACCGGGCGATGGCCCAGGCGGAGCCCTTTCATGAAACCGTCATGATGGCGCGTGCAGCCTGGGCGTCCCTTGTCGAGCGATCGGGCCTTCGCGCGAGCGAGATCATCGTGGTCGGACATTCGCTGGGCGCCGCAAGAGCCGTGCTGGTGACCGGCGGAGAGGCTGCGGCATACGTCATGCTCGCGGGGGCGTACGCGTCGCCGACCATCGAACGCCCGTCCACACTCGCGGCCGCGGTTGACGACAACGCACCGAACGTGGACTACGACGCTTCGGGCGATATCTCGCCATGGGAGCGAGCCGCCGCTTCGGCGCTCCGCGGAGACACGTTCCGATCAGACGAGCGACTCGAACGTGCGGGAAAGTCGTTCGAGTGGCCATCGGACACCCTTGCCCGCACACGCGCGCCCGTGCTTGCGATCTGGGGTGGGCTCGACACGATGAGCTACCACGGGCCGGTGCTCGAACACCTGCTCGGTGAGCGGGTGCAGAGCGTGTACTTCGCCGAACTCGGGCACAACCTTGGGCAGGAAACCGAGGACGGACGCACGGGACCGATGGACGAGCGCGTGGTCGAACTTGTCGCCCGATGGGCGCAAGACCGAGCTCGCGAGAGATCGTCAGAGAAGTAGCGTTATTCGCCCTCGGTCGAGAGCATCTCCGCCTCTTCCTTGAACTTCTTGTTGAAGTCGTCGATCGACATCTCGCTCACCTCGGCCTTATCGAGGATCGCGTCGAGCGCCTTGTGCTCGCGGATCTGCTGCACGATCGTGCCGGCCTGGCGACGCTTGATGATCTCCTGGCGGAGCGCATCCGGACGCATGTTGCGCTGACGCGCGATCTGCGTGATCCGGGCGTTGACGTCGCCCTCGGTCACCTGCACGCCGAGCTGATCGCCGGCCTTGTGCAGGATGAAGAGCATCTTGAGCTCGCGGGCCGCGGCTTCCTGCGAATCGGCACGCAGGCTCGCCACGCGCTGCTCGACGACGTTCTGCGGCACGCCGCGGTACATCAGCTCCATCGCGCGACGCTGCAGGATGCGCTCGGCCTGCCCGGCGGTGAGCCGCTGCGGGAGGTCGAAGCTCACCGCGTCGGAAAGGTGACGCGCGACTTGCTGGCGCATCACCACCTGCTGGCGCACCATCAAGTTGTTGAAGATCTGCCCACGGACCTGGTCCTTCAGCCCGTCCACGTTCTCGTATCCAAATCGCTCCGCCAGCGCCTCGGGCGTCGTCGGCACGATGCGGTCCACGCGCTCGACGTCGAAGGTGACGGTGAGCTTCTTCCCGCGGATCGCCTCGACCTCGTGCCCCTCGGGACCGTCGGCCTTGATCGTCTTGGTCTCGCCCGGCTTGGGCAGCCCGAACTGCTTCTCGAAGTCGGAGACGAGCACGCCGAGGATCATGCCCTCGCCGTTCTTGTCCTTGGTGGGGCACTGCACGACGGCGCCGTCGATGTTGTAGTGTTCGGCGCCTTCCTCGTCGGTCATGACCGCCTTGCCCGTGCAGTAGTCGCCGGGCTTGGCCTCGGTCTGCTCCTCGAGATCGCCCTCGGTGAGGCAGACGCGCTCGAGTTCCTTCTCGACCATCTCGTCGGTGACCTCGATCAGCGGCTTGGCGACCTTGATGCCCTCGAGCGCGGGCAGCTCAAACTCGGGCATCACCTCGACCTCGACCTCAAACTCGAACGCCTCGCCCTCGACGAGCTCGACCTCCTCGAGCTTGTCGTCGGGGATCGGCTCGCCGACGACCTGCAGCTTGTGGTCATCGATCGCCTTGGAGAAAGCCTCGGAGACGATCTGCTTCTTCGCTTCCGCCTTCACCGCCCCGCCGAATCGCTTCTCGATGAGGCGGCGCGGGGCGCGACCCTTGCGGAAGCCCGGGAGCTCCGCCTCGCCCGCGAGCGTGTCGAGCGTGACGCCGAGCTTCTCTTTGACGGCCTCCGGCGGGATCGAGAGCGAGAGCTTCTTGAGGCAGGGGCCGGCGTCGGTGACGGTGACGTGCGTGTCGGACATGGCGATCAGGACCTTTCGTTGGCCGGTCCAGCGGGCGCGACAAGCACACCGCCCCTCGGCCGGTCGGGCGGGAAGTGTAGTCGGCTAGGGGGCGTCCCCGGCTCGGCGCACGAGGTAACGCTCGTGCATCCGCTGCAAGACCTCGGGACGTTCCGCGGCGAGGTCGGTCTGCTCGCGTGGGTCGTTCGCGAGATTGAAGAGCTGCCAGTTGCTGGGCGACTCGGGCGCGGGGCGGCCGTAGTGGACGATCTTCCAGTCGCCGTGGCGCAGGGCCCAGCGGTTGGTGGTGCTCGCCCACGTCCAGTAGAGGTCGCGGTCGGGCAGTTCGTCCGCTTCGTGATCGAACAGGATGGCGGAGAGGTCGGCGCCGTCGAGGTTCGTGGCGCCCGCGGGCTCGGTGCTGACGATGCTCGCGAGCGTGGGCAGCCAGTCCACGATGTGGACGAGCGCATCGCTCTCGCCCGCCTCGATGCGCCCTGGCCAGTTCGCGAGGCCCGGCACGCGGATACCGCCCTCCCACACGTCGATCTTCGCGCCGCGGAGGTCGTCCGGCTGGTTGAAGTCGGTGAGCTTCAGATCATCGGGATACGCGTCGCCCGCCCAGTTGACCTGCGGCCCGTTATCCGACGAGAACAAGATCAGCGTGCGCTCACGCTGTCCCGTGCGACCCAGCGCGTCGATGATCTCGCCGACCGCCGCATCCAGATGGTGCACCGCCGCGAGGAACAACCTCTTCTCCGGATCGGTCTCCCTCTGGATCAGCCCTTCAGGGTCGTGAAACCACTCGATCTCATCCTCGTGCCGCCACCGATCGGGATGGTCGGGGTCTAGGGCGGTGGGCTCGTCGGTGAATCGCCCTCGCTCGTCGAGCGGCGTGTGGACCGACTGAAACGCGACATACAGAAAGAACGGCTTCTCGCCCGCATCCTCGATGATGCGCACCGCTTCGCGTGTGACGAGATCGGTCGCGTGCGTGCCGTTCTCGCCACCTTCGATCGGCACGCCGTCGCGGTGCCACGTGTGCTCAAACTCGCCGGCGCGGTATCGGTGGTCATACATGCCGACCGCGCCCGCGAGCGAGCCGTAGCTCGAATCGAAGCCAAACTCGTTGGGCCCATGCCCCCGCGTGGAGCCCAGGTGCCACTTGCCGACAAGGTGCGTCGCGTATCCCGCGCGCTTGAAGAGGCTCGGCATCGTGGGCGTGCCGAGCGGGAAGGCCGGCGCGTTGCTCGCCTGCTGCGCCGCCCCGCCGAATCGGCTCGGATAACGCCCGGTCATCAGCGCGACGCGCGTCGGCGTGCACTGCGGCATCACGTAGTGCTGCGTGAAGCGCGCCCCCGCCGCCGCCAGCCGGTCCAGGTTCGGCGTGTAGACGTGTTCGGGGTTGTTGTAGCCGATGTCGCCCCAGCCCTGGTCGTCGGTGACGATCACGACCA
>JAUIFD010000215.1 GCA_030429485.1 Phycisphaerae bacterium
CCCCGAGTCCTGCCGCGTTGAGTCCGACCGCTGCAAAGGCGTTGATGCGCTTACGCAGCACCTCCGCAGCCCCGAGCATCGCGAAGCCGAGCGCCGCGATGCTCATGCATCGGAGCGCTGGCGGGATCGCGCCCCACCACCCCGCGTCGATCGCGAGCTTGACGAGTAGTGCGAGCCCGATCACCACCGCGAGAGCACCGGCAGCTGCGAAGACGCGCCCGCCGATCGCCCGCTCGAGGTCCACCCGGCGTGCAGGCTTGCGGTGCGGCAGCGGCGGCGCATCCGGTACGGGCGGGGTGAGCGGCGTGTGCCGAACGGGTGTTGAAGTACTCGGCGCGGGCCGCGTGGGCCGCGGTGGGGGCGGCACCGCTCCCGTTGGTCGGGCTGGTGGAGGTGCGAGCGCCGGCGCGCGCGTCTCCGGCTCGGACGGCCGTGTTTGCCGGGTTGTTGTAGTCGGTCGAGGATCGCCCGGGGCGAGGTCATCGAGGCGTGCGCGCAGCGCCCGCACTTCGGACTCAAGCTCCGTCACGCGCCGGCGTAACTCACCGCCCGGATCGAGACCGTCTGCGCTCATGCGTGCACCGCCTCAGACGGGGTCCGGGGCGCGTCGAGCCCGGCGAGCGCGCGCAGGGCGTCCGCGTACTCGCGGTGGTTCGCACAACGCGGGCACTTGTGCTGCCCGCCCAGCTTGCCGCGCGAGTCGAGCCACGCGTGGAACGTGCCCATCGGCACCGGCGTGATCGTCGGCAGCCCCATGCCCAGATCGCCGCGGCGCTTGGTCGTGTAGTCGACATTGTGCGCCTTGATCGCCTCATCAAACTCGCGCGCAAAGGCGGTCGGCGCTCCGTGCTCAAACTCCGCGATCAGCTCAAGCCCTGCCGGACGCCCGGGTGCGGGATAGACGGGAGCCGCCGTGAACTCGCCAACCGTGGCGCCGGATGCACGCGCCGCTTCCGCGACCGCGTGCTCGATGTGTTCGACGATGATGTTCTCGCCGAAGGCGTTGATGAAATGGCGGTGGCGTCCCACGATGCGCACGGTCGCCGCGCCCGTGCCGCCTTTCGCGCCCAGCGCGTCGGGGATGGTGTCAAACTCGACAACATCGCCCAGCACGTAACGCCACAGTCCGGCGCACGTCGTGAGCACCACGACGTACCGCTCGCCCGGCTGCACCGCATCCGGCGTGAACGCGGGCGGATCGCTCGAGTCGATCTCGCCAAGCGGGACAAACTCGAACGCGCTGCCCAGGTCGGCGCACAAACGCATCGGCCCGTCCTTCGCACCGGGCGTGCCGTCCTGCATCGCGACAAACCCCTCGCTGGCCGGGTACAGCTCGAAGCGATGGGGGACATCCCCGCCAGCATCTCCCGACCAGAGGCGGCGCATGCGTGCATCGAACGGGGTATAACGCACTCCGCCATGCACAAACACCCTGAGGTTTGGCCAGAGCTCGCGCACGCAGTGCGCGCCGGTGATCTCGAGCATGCGCTCGAAGAGCACCCCCGCCCAACTCGGCATGCCGGAGAGGAAGCGCACGTCTTCGTGCGCGCAGCGGCTAGCCATCGCGTCGATCTTGGAGGTCCAGTCGCTCATGAGCGCGATGCGCTTGCCGGGCAGGTAGATCTCGGAGAGCGGCCAGCGGATGAGGCGGGTGACGAGCCCGGAGAGGTCGCCCGTGCGCACGCCGTGGGCGTTGGTCGTGACGTCGGACGACCCGCCCAGGAAGAGCGCACGCCCGGCGAACAGGTCGGGCGGGGTGACGCCCGCGTTGGTGAGGTTGGCGAAGATGTCGAGGCTTGCGCGGTAGTTGGCGCGCATCATCTCGCGCGAGACGGGGATGAACTTGTCGCCCGCAGTCGTGCCAGAGGTCTGCGCAAAGTCGCGGACCACGCCGGGCCAGAGCACGCCGGGCTCGCCGCCCTCGCGCATGCGTCCGAGCGGCTCGCGGAAGGCGTACCAATCCGCGATCGGCACCGCCTTGCGGTACGCGGGCCAAAGCTCGTTGTCGGTCAGGCGGGTGAGGCGCGCAAAGTCGTGCGCACGTCCAAACTCGGTCGTTCCGGCGCGGGTGAGCAGGCTGCGAAGTGTCTGTGCTTGCAGGCGTGCGGTATTCGCGCGCCAGTAGTCGGCGTTACGCAGGATCTGCGTGCGTGCGCGCACACGCGCCGCCAGTGCGTGCCCGATCAGGCGCGTCGGGAGCACTGCTCACGTCCCCCGCCGCGTTTCGAGCTCATCGGCAAACTGCTGGAGCGCGCCGGCGAACGCGTCGGGGCACTCGACCATCGGCACGTGCCCGCAACGTTCGAACCACTCGATGCGCGCGTCGGGCAGGCGATCGAGGAAGCCGCGCGCCGCCTCGGGGGGTGTCACGATGTCGTGCGTGCCCCAGATCAGGAGCGTCGGCGTGTGGATCTCGGAGATCCGATCCGCGAGATTGTTCCGTCGAGCCGTGCGCGAGAGCCGCACCATCGCACGCGCCTTCCGGCGTTGCGAGAGCTCGGCGTGCGCACGGTCGAGGTCGGCTGGACGCATGTGGCGTCTGTCGTAAAAGAGCTCGCCGATTTTCTCCGCCAGCCACTCGCGCGAGGGACGCACCTGCACCTCCCGCACCGTCGAACGTTCGATGAGGCCGCTCGAGCCCGCGAGCACGAGGCCTCGCACGAGTTCGGGTCGGCGGAGCGCAACGTGCAGCGCGACATGCCCGCCGAACGAGTTGCCGACGAGGATCGACGGGGGCTGATGCTCAAGGAACTGCTCGGCGAGCACGGAGACGCCTTCAATGGAGCAGTCTCTCCCACGGAGATCGAGCAGCGGGAGTTCGAGCATCACGCAACGCAACGAGCCCTCGACGCGCTGCGCGACGTCTTCCCAGTGTTCGTTGAGCCCAACAAGCCCGTGCAGGAACGTCACCGCGGGCCCATCGCCGATTTGCTTGATCGTCGCACCGACAGGCTCGCCGGAGAGCCCGGTGAGTGTGGTTCGCCGCTCCCACGGCTTCGTGCTGGTTCGCGGGATCGCGCTCACGCCGTCTCCACCCCCAACCCCCGGAATAGTACTCGCAAACTTGGGGGCTCGATTGCGGAGAATCTCAGCGGGGGAGTCCTGATTCCGGCGGCGCAGCCGGGGGTGCGCCCCGCGTGCCGATCGCGTCCTGCACGCGGCGATCCTCGCCGACAGAAGGCGGGCGGCTGAGGCGGAGATCGCCCGCCGAGCCCGAGATCCGGAGTTCGTAGGGCGGGGCGAAAAGGTCGGCTCGGTGCGCGTTGGGGGAGCCGTCGGCGACGATGAGCAGCGAGGCGGCGGGCTCCCGGGGGTCAGTCGAGGGCGGAACGAAGGTCGTGGAGAGCGCCGCCCCGGGCTCGACGAGGAATCCCTGGCTCGCGTCGTGCATGAGCTGAATCTCAAGGAACGCCGACGAGTCGTTGGTGATGATGAGGGTCCGTGCGCCGTCGCTCCGTGCCGCGCCTGGGCCGGCGCATCCGGCGGTCGTGAGCGTGAACGCGAATCCGACGATGACGCCGAGCGGGAGGATGTGCCGCATGTCAGCTCCTCTTGCGTGGAGGGAGTTCGACCTCTTCGATGATGGTCCGGCGGAGCGTGACGCTCCCGTTCTCGGTCTCGCGTTGCTCGGACTCGTGGGTGACCCGTCGCGCCTTGGTCTCTCCGGGTTTCGCCCGGACGCCCTGCCAGACGTGTCCGAAGAACTCGCCGAGCGATCGCATGATCGTCTTGTCTTCGGGTGGGGCCATCTCAGTGCGCGGACGAGCGGGCGGCGTTGATCAGCCCGGCGATCGCGCCGGGCGCGACGTTCTCGTGCAGGGTCTCATCGATGAGCAGGGCCGGGGCGGTGCCGCACGAGCCCAGGCACTCCAACTCGATGAGCGTGAACTCGCCGTCGTCGGTGGTCTCACCAACGTCGATGCCAAGGTGCTCTCGGACCGCGTCGGTGATCTCGGGCTGCCCACAGAACTCGCACGCGATCGATCGACAAACCGCGACGACGTGCTTGCCCTTGGGCTTGAGCCAGTATTCCTCATAGAACGAGGCGGTGTCGATGACCTCCGCCGGAGTGATCGCGAGGAACTCGGCGATCTCGAGCATCGCCTGGTGCGGGATCCACCCGTTGGTGTGCTGCACGTGATGCAGGCAGGGCAGCAGCGCCGCGTGCTTGGTCTCGTAGCGCGGGAGCACCTCGTGCTCGAGGTGGGCCTTGGCCTCGGGCGACAAGTAGGGCTGAGCGCGTCGTTCCACGCGCTGGTTGGCGGAGTTCTTGGTGATCCAGGACATGTCGGCTCCCGTGTCATCGAGTGTAGAGCGCAAAAGAACTGCCCGGGCGCGAACGCCCGGGCAGCGGGGTGGGGGCTAGATCAGCAGATGCTAGCGGCGGCGGCGGGCGAGGGCCAGGCCGGCCATCCCGAGAGCGCCGAGGGCGCCCGGGCTCGGGACGATGTAGAGCCCGCGGGCGTCCATGCCGGTGCCGAGCACGTTGTACCCGGTGCCGTCAAGGGCGATCTCGGAGATCTTGTCGCCGTCGATCTCGGAGAAGACGAGCATGTTGGTGTACTGGTTCCACTCGACGCGGTGGGGGCCCGAGAGGCCGGAGGCGAGGACGGAGAGGGAGCTCATGGCCCCGGAGCCGTCCAGCGACATGCGGTAGATGGAGTCGGTGCCCTGGTCGGTGAAGACGACGTCGCCGCCGGGGACCATGAGCACGCCGCGGACCTGGTGGATCGCGCCGAAGGGCGTGGAGGAGAGGTCAGCGACGAGGCTCATGGAGTTGGAGACGGGGTTGAACCGCCAGATGGACGAGGGCTCGCCATCGGGGGCGGGGAGGACCGTGCCCGAGCCGCCGTTGCCGGAGGTCACGAGGTACCCACCGAAGCGCCAGTCCTTGGAGAGATCGGCACCGTCGCGGTAGCGGGCGCGGGACGCGGCGTTGTTCTGGGTGTAGAGCATGGAGCTGAACGCGCCCAGGTTGGTGCCGACGATGCCCTCGGTGGGGGGGTTGTCGCCGTTGTTCACGGTGATGAACTGAGACGTGGCGCGGTCCCACTCGATGCCGATGGGGTTGTTGAGCGGAGCGCCCGAAGCGAAGGTGCTCACGTTGGGCGACGAGAACAGGTGGGTGAACCTGTAGATGTTGCCGGTGTTGCTGAAGTTGTCACCCTCGGTGACGTACCACGAGCCGCTCTTCCGCTCGATCTGAGCGGGGCGGTCGGTCGCGCCGAAGTTGTACAGCGTGCTCACGCCACCGCCATCGATCACGCCGAGGCGCTTGTTGAGGTTGTCGGTGAAGACAATATCGCCGTTGGATTGCGCAAGAGCGGGCGCAACAAGACCAGCGACAGCCACGATCATCATCTTGTTCTTCATCTTCTTCTCTCTTCTCTGAAGAGCCTTCGATTGCGACAGTGGAGCGCCAGTCGCCTCACTCGTCTGGAAGTGGAAACATCACCCACTTCGTTCACCCAGGCCGAGGTAACCTTACGCGTAAGTCCGAGAAACGGAAGCCCGATATCTCAGATTTTCCAAGAATTTTCCTTGGCATCCTCCTGGGTGTTATTTGGGCCGGCTTTGTGATGCTCTGAGCGTTACAAGTCGAACCCAAACGCCTGGTAGTTCGGTGCGAA
>JAUIFD010000216.1 GCA_030429485.1 Phycisphaerae bacterium
ATGCGGATCCGAGCAATCCAATCGAGCCGCAGAGCACCGAGGCGAGATCGGAGATGATGTCGCCGAACATATTCTCGGTGACGATGACGTCGAACGTGGAGGCGTGCGTGACGAGGCGCATGGCAGCGGAATCGATCAGCATGTGCTCGACGCGGAGACCGGGGAACTCTGTCCGTGCGATGCGGTCGACCGTGCGCCGCCAAAGCCTGGACGTGGCGAGGACGTTCGCTTTGTCGAGGGAGACGAGGCGGCCGGCGCGTCCGGAGGCGATGCGGCATGCGACGCGGACGATGCGTTCGATCTCCGCGGTGGTGTACTTGCACTCGTCGGTGGCTTGTTGCTCCCCTTCTTCGCGTTTGCCGAAGTAGAGCCCGCCCGTGAGCTCACGCACGATGACGAGATCGACGTCGCGGGCGAGGTCGGCGCGGAGCGGGCCGCGATCGCTCAGGGTGTCGCAGAGGCGCACCGGGCGGATGTTGGCGAAGACGGCGAGGCGCTTTCGGAGTTCGAGTAGGCCTTGTTCTGGGCGGACGGGCGCCGCGGGGTTGTCCCACCTTGGCCCACCGATCGCGCCGAGGAGCACGGCGTCGCTTCGTTCGCAGAGGGCGAGCGTCTCGGGCGGTAGGGGGGCGCCCGTCGCGTCGATCGCGACGCCGCCGATAGGTGCTTCGGTGAACTCGAAGTCGTGGTCAAACTGTGCGGCGAGGGCGCGCAGAGCGCGGACGGCTTCGGTGGTGACCTCCGGCCCGACGCCGTCGCCCGGCAAGACTGCGATGTGCGCCTTCATGAGGCCGCTCCTTCGTACGCCTCGATCGCGTCGAGCTTGGTGAGTAGATAGCCGAGGTGGTCCACGCCTTCGAGCAGGCATCGACGCATGAATGCATCCACCGGAAACTCCATTACGCCGAGTTGCTCGGAGCGTATCTCGCAGCGTTCAAGATCCACGGTGAGCTCTTGAAACGCTGCGGTGAGGAGCTTGGCGTGATTCGATTTGTCGATGACGATGGGGAGGATGCCGTTGCGCGCGGCGTTGGCGCGGAAGATGTCGGCGATCTCGGACGAGATCACCACGCGGATCCCGATCTCTCGCAATGCCCATGCGGCGTGTTCACGCGAGGAGCCGCACCCGAAGTTGTGCCCGGCGACGAGGATCTCCGCGCCTTCGGCTCTTGTGTCGTTGAAAGGGAAATCTGGGCGTGGCGATCCTGTAGCGTCTATGCGCCAGTCGTTGAAGGCGTATGCGCCGAGCCCTTCGCTTCCGGTGGTGGTCAGGAAGCGGGCGGGGATGATGCGGTCGGTATCGACGTTCTGATCGGGCAGGACGACGACGCGGCTTGTGACGACACGGAGCGGGTTCAAGACACACCTCCGGCGGTGACGGGCTCGTTGATGAGTTCGCGCGGGTCGGTGACTACGCCGGTGACTGCGGCGGCGGCGGCGGTGAGGGGGCTTGCCAGGAGTGTGCGCGCGCCCGGGCCTTGGCGACCTTCGAAGTTGCGGTTGGAGGTGCTGATGGCGAGCTTGCCGGGTTCGACGAGGTCGCCGTTCATCGCGATGCACATCGAGCACCCGGGCTCCCGCCACTCGCACCCGGCTTGGACGAAGACCTCCGCGAGCCCTTCGGCTTGGGCTTGACGCTTCACGCTCGCGGACCCCGGGACGACCAAGGCGCGCACGCCGTCGGCCACGCGATTGCCTCGGAAGACCTGCGCCGCGGCCCGCAGGTCCTCGATGCGGGAGTTGGTGCAGCTGCCGATGAAGACGGTGTCTACTGCGCGCCCGGCGATGGGCTCGCCACCCTCGAAGTTCATGTATCGGAGCGCGCGATCCCGGCGAGAGTCGCCCGCGGGCTCGGGGATCAATCCGGTGACGGGGATGGCGTCTTCCGGTGAGGTGCCCCACGTGACCATGGGCTCGAGTCCGGAAGCGTTGAGCGCGACGGATCTGTCGAACACGGCGCCTACATCGCTCGCGATCGATCGCCACTGCTCGATCGCACGCTCCCAGGCCTCGCCTGTTGGCGCCATTGCACGCCCGCGGATGTGATCGAATGTCGTTTGATCCGGCGCGATCATGCCGGCGCGCGCGCCTGCTTCGATCGACATGTTGCAGACGGTCATGCGCCCTTCCATAGAAAGGGCTCGCACAGCCTCGCCCCGGTACTCGATGACGCACCCCGTGCCTCCGCCGACGCCGATGTGCGCGATGATCGCGAGGATCATGTCCTTCGGCGTGACACCTTCGGGCAGTTGCCCGGACACGTCGACACACATGGTCCCTGAGCGTCGCTGGAGGAGGCACTGCGTCGCGAGCACCTGGGCGACTTCGGACGTGCCGATGCCGAACGCGAGCGCGCCGAACGCGCCGTGGGTGCTGGTGTGGCTATCGCCGCAGACGATGGTCATGCCCGGCTGCGTTGCGCCAAGATCCGGCCCCATCACGTGGACGATGCCTTGGTCGGCGCTGTCGAGGTCGTGGAGATGAACGCCGAACTCTCTGCAGTGCGCGGCGAGCAGCTCGATCTGTCTGGCGGCGTCGTTGTTGAGGATGGGCAGTGAGCCATCGGCGCGGCGTGGGAGCGTGGGAATGGAGTGGTCGAGCGTGGCGAGCGTGCGACCGGGGCGTCGCACGCGCAGCCCGCGTTCGCGGAGAGTGGCGAATGCCTGTGGCGAAGTGACCTCGTGAATCAAGTGCAGGTCGATCGCGAGGACAGCGGGAGCATCGGGCGATTCGGGGATGACGACGTGCGCATCCCAGACTTTCTCGTACATCGTGCGAGGGGCGGTCGCGGGCTGCGCGTGGGTCACGCCGTCACCTCCTCGGCAGCGGTTTGACTGGCGGCGATGCGCTCGCTCGTGCGTGTGTAGGTGTTGACGATCTCGACGCACGCGAGTGCTGCGGCTTCGACGATGTCGGTGCTCAGCCCGCGCCCGCGGACGCGCCGGCCGTCGACGTCGGCATCGATCCAAGCTTCGCCCTGGGCGTCTTCGCCGCTGGAGACGCTGCGCACGCGGAAGTCGGTGAGTGTCATTCTCACGCCTGTTGCACGCGCGATCGCCTTGAACATCGCGTCCACCGGGCCATCGCCGACGGATGCCTCAGAGATGGTGGCGCCGGTATCGATGCGCACCATCTCGACGCTGCCGGTTTGGAGGTGTTGCGTGCCTCCGTTGGTCGCGAGGGAGACCAGACGCCACGGGCCTTGCTCGGCCGGATCGCTCCCGAGCACGAGGGCTTCGAGGTCGGCGTCGAGGATCTCCTTCTTGCGGTCGGCGAGGGGCTTGAAGCGTTTGACGACCTCGGCGAGTTCGTCTTCGGTAATTTGATACCCGAGGGCTTCGATTCGCGCGCGGATGGCGTGCTTGCCGGAGTGCTTACCGAGGACGAGGTTGCCCTCGCGGTACCCAACGTCTTCGGGACGCATGATCTCGTAGGTCTCGCGACGCTTAAGCACGCCGTGTTGGTGGATGCCGGCTTCGTGAGAGAAAGCGTTTTCGCCGACGATCGCCTTGTTGCGCTGGACATGGCTTCCGGTGATGGTGGAAACGAGACGGCTTGTGGCGCACAGTTTGGTGGTGTCGATCTCGGTGTGGGCGTTGAAGACGTCCTGCCTGGTGCGGAGGGCCATGACGACCTCTTCGAGTGCGGCGTTGCCCGCTCGCTCGCCGATGCCGTTGATGGTGCATTCGACCTGTCGAGCGCCGGCCCGGACCGCGGCGAGGGAGTTGGCGACCGCCATGCCGAGATCGTCGTGGCAGTGCACGCTCAGGGTGATGGCGTCGATGCCTCTGACGTGGGTGCGCACGTAGGTGAAGAGCGCCTCCAACTCGGCCGGCGTCGTGTAGCCGACCGTGTCGGGGATGTTGATAGTCGTTGCGCCCGCGTCGATGACCGCTTCGACAACCTCGGCGAGGAACTCGGGCTCGGTGCGTGCGGCGTCTTCGGGGCTGAACTCGACATCGTCGCGTAGGTCGCGGGCTCGTCGCACACCCTCGACGGCGCGCCGGATGATCTCCTCACGCGCCATGCCGAGCTTGTGCTCGCGGTGAATCGCGCTGGTTGCGAGGAAGACGTGCAGGCGTCCGCGCTCGGCGTCGCGGATGGCTTCGGCGGCGCGGTCGATGTCGGCGTCCTGGCAGCGGGCGAGCGCCGCGATCACCGGCCCTTCGATGCGCTGGGCGATGTTGCGCACGCTCTCGAAGTCGCCTGGTGAGGCGATGGGGAAGCCGGCCTCGATCACGTCGACGCGGAGTCGGGCGAGAGCCTCGGCGACCTTGAGCTTCTGGCGAGGGTCCATGCTGCACCCGGGCGACTGCTCACCGTCGCGGAGGGTGGTGTCGAAGATCGTCACGCGTTCGGCTTGCGGTAGCGGGTTGGTGTTGCCCGTGCCGCAAGCCTGGGTAATGCCGGTGACGTCGCTGACTGCGCTCTCAGAGGTCATGTGTGTACTCCAACTGCGAGCGCGGGGGCGCTCGGGTCGTCATCGTGCTCCATCGCGATGTGGAAGCGGGACTCGTCGGTCGAGAGCAAACGCCATGGGAGGGCGGTCTCGGCGAGAAGATCGAGGAATGCTGAGCGGGCGTGCGTGGATACAAACTCGAAGCCCATCACGGCTCGCCCCTTGGTTTCGCCGGTGCTCGCGAAGTTGAAGTAGCAGATGCTCGCGACGCGGCCGACGCGGTGCATAAACGCGCGGAGGATGCCGGAGCGGTCGGGAAAGTCGATCGCGACGAAGATCGGGCGCTGAAAGAGCCCGGGGCGGGCGGGGATGATGCGGAACCCGACGCCGAGCTGGCTTGTGACCTCCCTCGCGCGGGCGCCTCCCGCGCAGACGCGGGCGGGGATGAGATCGAGCTCGGCGGGTGCGCCCTCGAAGCCGACGACGGGTTCGCCGAAGGCATGGTCGGTCTTGCCGTATTGGAAGTCGACGATGTTGCACGCATCGCCCAGGGAATCGAGGACGGCGACGAGAGAGCCGGCTTGTTCGGGGATCGTAAACGCGTAGTAACGCCTGACCTTGCGCCCGATGTGGCTCCGCTGAGCGATCTTGGGGAGGGTCATGAAGTCGAGGTTCGAGCCGGTGAGGACGGTCATCGCATCGCCGGGGCGATCCGCTTCGCGGAGCGCTGCGGCGATGCTTAGCGCACCGGACGGCTCGGGCACGACGCGAATGAACTCCCATACTTGTTCGATTGCAGCGCAGACCTCGTCGGTCGAGACGATCTCGACACGGTCAAGCAGTGCGCGGCACAAGGGAAACGTGACGGACCCGGCGCGTCCTACGGCTGTGCCGTCGCAGAAGGAGTCGATGGCGCCGATGTCGATGGGCGCGCCTTCTACGAATGCGGCCGCCATCGATGCTTGTCCTTCGGCCTCGACGCCGACGATCTCGACGTGTGGCATCATCGCGCGGATGACCGACGCGACGCCCACCGCGAGCCCGCCACCCCCGATCGGGAGGTAGATCCGACCGAAAGCGGCGCCGTCTTGCACGATCTCATCACCGATCACGCCTTGGCCCGCAACGACGGTGGTGTCGTCATAAGCAGGGACTTCCTCGGTATTCGTGTCGTGTGCGAATGCTCTCGCGGCGCCTGCGGCTTCGTCGTAGGAATCCCCTTCGAG
>JAUIFD010000217.1 GCA_030429485.1 Phycisphaerae bacterium
CGGATCCGGTTCCACGACGAGGGCGTCGCCTGGCTCGGGGCCCGGGTCGGGGACCGCCGTGACCTCCGCCGCCTCCAACTCCTCGGGCGACTCGAACACCCACACGTGTCGAAACCCCTCACGCCGAAGCCCGCGCAGCCCACGGCGCAGCGCCTGACGATGGTGGCGCACCACGTGCGCCCCGAAGTCGCGATCCGGGCGAGTCGCGTTGCGATCCTGGCACAGACGCTCCGGCATGTTCAGCACGATCGCCACCGGGAGCGCGTGAAACTCGCGGGCCACATCCACGTACGATCGGCGATCCTCCGGGCGCACGTTCGTCGCGTCGATCACCGTGAGCAGCCCGTTCTTCAGACGCTTCGCACAGATGTAGTGCAACAGATCAAACGCATCCGCCGTCGCGGCCTGGTCGTTCTCGTCGTCCGACACCAGCCCGCGGCAGGAGTCCGACGACACGATCTCCGTCGCCTTGAAGTGCTTGCGCGCAAACGTGGACTTCCCCGACCCGGACGGGCCGATGAGCACCACGAGGGAGAGTGCGGGGAGGTCAACCGTTGGCATCGTCCACCATCAGGTTGCGCACGAACTCGCCGTACTCGTCCCCCATCGGCAGCTCCGCATCCACCTTGATCCGTCGCCGGACCACGCTCGACGCCTCGCCGCTCTTCGGATTGCGCCCTGCTTTCTCGTAGGTTTCCCAGTAGAGCCCGACCCCACGCCGGTGCCACGCGGGCAGGTCGTTGAAGTTGATGCCCCGCTGAAACAGCAGTTCGTTCTTGTCGGACACCCCCAGGCCGTCGAGCTCCCGCGTGGCGTCGCGTGCCGAGATGCCCTCGCTTCGCAGCCGCCAGTAGCAGTGGGCGCTGAGCGCATTGCGATGCGCATCCTCGTGACGCCACCGAAAGTAGTCCACGACGCCCTGCTCCGTTGGGAGGGTTTACCAGGAGGTGCAAGACTACAACCGCTCACGCGACACCGAACTCAAGGGTGCCGCGAAGGACATCCAGCGGATGCTCTCCGCCCAGCGCGATCGCATCGATGCGTTGATGATCTCGCCCAAGCGATGGGAACTGGACACCTGGCGCGAGCGGTATCTCGACCACCCGCTCGTCGGCACGATCGCGCGACGTCTGATCTGGGTCTTCGAGCACGACGGAGAAGAGACCGTCGGAGCATGGCTCGCCGACGATCTCGACGGAGGCGCGGCGTACGGACCAGGGCGGCTGGTTGATGCCGAGGGCTCGCCGATCGAGAACCCCACCGGCGCGCGCGTCCGCCTGTGGCATCCGATCGACCCCGACCTCGCCGCCGGTTCGACCGACACGCGTCACGACATCGGCGCATGGAGGGCGTTTTTCGAGGAGCGCGGCATCCGGCAGCCATTCAAGCAGGCCCACCGCGAGGTCTACCTGCTCACCGATGCGGAACGGAACACCGACTTCTACTCCAACCGCTTCGCCGCCCACATCCTGCGTCAGCACCAGTTCGGCGCCCTCGCAGCCCAACGCGGATGGCGCAACCAACTCCGCCTCATGGTGGATGCGGAGTACGACCCGGCGCACCGCCTCCTCCCCGAATGGGGGCTCCGTGCGGAGTTCTGGGTCGAGGGCGTGGGTGATGAGTACGGGACCGACACGCTCGAATCGGGCGCGTTCCTCTACCTCGCCACGGATCAAGTGCGGCTCTACCGCGAGCACGCGTCTCGCAACACCGGGCACGCCGGAGGAGGCGGGTTCCGGTCGAGGGGTGAGGATGCTGCGCGCAACCACCCACTGCAACTCGCCCAGATCCCGCCGCGCGTGCTCTCGGAGATCCTGCGCGACGTGGACCTGTTCGTCGGCGTCGCGAGCGTCGGCAACAACCCCGAGTGGCACGACGGCGGGCCGGACGGGCGATTCCGCGAGTACTGGAGCGAGTACTCCTTCGGCGACCTCGGCGCCACTGCGTCGACGCGGCGCGAACTCCTCTCGCGCTTGCTCCCCCGCCTCGCGATCGCGCCGGCGTGCACCCTCACCGACCGATTCCTCGTCGTGCTTGGTAAGCGATGCACGTACAAGATCCACCTCGGGAGCGGCAACATCCTGATGGACCCCGGTGACGAGTACCTGTGCATTGTGCCGAACTCGGTGCGCGAGGCGAACGGCGACAGGGTCATGCTCCCATTCGAAGGCGACCGCACCCTGTCAATCATCCTGTCCAAGGCGATCATGCTCGCCGCGGACGACAAGATCACCGACCAGACCATCCTGAGCCAGATCAACCGGAAGGTCCGCTAGCGACTCACACGAAGTACCCGAGGAACGCGCTCGGCTCAGACGCTGCAGATCGCGTGGGCCTTGCGGAGGCTCTCGACCGGGTCGTGTGTCGGGATGAACTCCTGCCCGAGGAAGCCGTCGTACCCGGTCTCGACGATCGCTCTGCAAATCGCCGGATAGAACAGCTCCTGCGTCTCGTCGATCTCGTGTCGTCCCGGCACGCCGCCCGTGTGGTAATGGGCGATGTACTGGTGGTTGTCGCGGATCGTCCGGATGACATCGCCCTCCATGATCTGCATGTGGTAGATGTCGTAGAGCAGGCGGAATCTCTCGGATCCGAGCTTCTTCACAAGCTCTACGCCCCAAGGTGTCTTGTCGCACATGTACCCGCGGTGGTCCACTTTGCTATTGAGCAACTCCATGATGACCGTCACGCCGGTCTGCTCCGCGATCGGCAGCACGCGCTCAATCGCCTCGGCACAGTTCGCGCGCCCCTGCTCGTCGCTCAGGCCTTCGTGCCGATTCCCGCTGAAGATGATCATGTTGGGGATCCCGGCGTCGCGCACCTTCGGCAGGAGCGCCTCGCAGTCGGCGACGAACTTGTCACGGCTCTCGGTGCGGTTGATCCCGCCGGAGATCGACACCGGGCCGTTGGCGACCGCGCAGTCGAGCCCGTGCTCCCTGACAATCGCCCAGTCGGGCTCGGAGAGGATCTCGATGCTCCGGTACCCGAGATCGACCGCGTGGCCGCAGAGCGTCTTCATGTCCATCCCGCCGTAGCACCACCGGCAGATCGACTGCTTGAGCTGGCGGCCGCGAGTGGGGGCCTGCGCCTTCGCGGCGTTGGCGGCAGCCTGCGCCCCGCCCGCCAGCGCGCCCACGCCGATCGCCATCGTCCCCATCGCTTGTCTGCGGTCCATGGTCATGATCTTGTCCTCGCGGGCGTTGTCTGGACCCGGCTCGTTCACTTCGCTCACCGGATGCGGTCAGCCTAATCGGCCGTCGCGCTTTCCTCAACGCCTGCCTCGACCGGGCTCGGCATTGCCGAACCCGCAATCGCCGGATCGAGCCCCGCCGCGCCGCACCGCGGCACCAAACACGGAAAGCCAGGGTCTCCCGTCGTCCGACCCTTGAGTCCGATAGGGTCCCCCATGACAGCGGACCTCCGAGACGATCTGGATTGGCTACACGCACGACTGGACGAGATCGAAGCCATCGGCACGCGGCACCTCGTCGACCAAGCGAGGAAGTCGGCCGCCGGGATGCTCGGCTCGGACGGCCGCAGCGCCGACCTCTCCGAGCTGTCGCTCGACGAGATCCGCACGATCCTCAAGTCCGTCACCATTCGATTCCACCTGCGCAACAAGGCCGAGCAGGTGCACATCGCGCGCGTCAACCGTCGTCGCGAGCAGCACGCGACCGACGCCCACCCCCGCGCCGAGTCCATCGCCGAGGCGATACACCAGCTCCGCGAACGCGGCGTCACGCTTGAACAGCTCACGCATGCGATCCGTGCGCTCGACATTCAGCCAACCCTCACCGCACACCCAACCGAGTCACGTCGCCGGAGCGTGATCGGAAAGCAGGCGCGCGTCGCGAGCATCCTCGCGGTCAAGAACGCCGCCGAGACCACCCCACGGGAGCAGCGCGACGCCCGTAGCGCCGCCCGCCAGACACTCTCGCTGTTGCTCGCGACCGACGAGATCCGCGCCCGACGGCTTGAGGTGATCGACGAGGTCCGTAACGGCGTGCACTACCTCGCCGGTTCCATCTGGGACGCGGTCCCGCGCGTCCTCACCGACCTCGCCGACGCGATCGACGAGTACTACGGCACACGCCCGGACCTCCCGGCCTTCCTCCGGTACCGATCGTGGATCGGCGGCGACCGTGACGGCAATCCCAGGGTCACCGCGGCCCTCACCGAACGAACGTTGGGCGAGATGCGGGCGGCCGCGTTGCGCCAGCACACGCAAACGCTGACGCAGCTCACGCGCGAGCTGAGCCTCTCTGACCGGCGCGTTCCGACCGATCCCGATCTGCTCGCGTCGATCGAGGTCGGGCAACGCGAGCGCCCGCTCGACGACGAACTCGTGCGTCACCTCGCTCACGAGCCGTTCCGCGTGAAGATCCAGCAGATGCTGGCGTGCCTGAAGAGCGAGCAGTACACCGCCCAGCAGTTCCGCGACGATCTGAGCGTGCTCGAAGGCGCGCTCCGCCACGCGGGGCTGACGGAGGTCGCGGAGCGAGGCGCGTTCGCGACCGCGGTGCTCCAGGCACGCACGTTCGGCTTTCACCTCGCGACGCTCGATCTCCGCCAGCATTCTCGCGTGCATGAAGCGGTCGTCGCCGAACTCCTGGCGTACGCGGGCGTGACCAACGAGTACGCGACGATGCCGGTCGCCGATCGCATCCAGATGCTCGAACGAGAACTCGCATCGCCCCGCCCTCTCCTTCCGCCCGATGCGGTTGTCTCTCCAGAAGCGACGGAGCTTCTCGCTTCACTGCGCGTGGTCGCCAAGGCGTCGCGCATTGAGCCGGAGTCGATCGGCTCGTACATCGTCAGCATGGCGAGCGATCCGAGCGATCTCCTGGAAGTGCTCGTGCTTCTCCGTGAGACAGGCCTGTGGACCAACGGCACTCGCGCCCGCCGGGCGGCGGTCGACGTCGCGCCGCTCTTCGAGACCGTCGACGACCTCGAACGCGGCGCTGACGTGCTCAAGCAACTCCTCACAAGCGACGCGTACCGCACGTACCTCGAGGCACGGGGCGGGTTCCAGGAGGTCATGCTCGGATACTCCGACAGCAACAAGGACGGTGGGTACTGGGCCGCGAACTGGCGTCTGCACGTCGCTCAAGATCAGATCGCGCGAGTTTGTCGCGACGCCGGCGTGTCTCTCCGGTTCTTCCACGGGCGCGGCGGCACCGTCGCTCGCGGCGGCGGGCGCGCGCACCGTGCGATCTTGGCGAGCCCGCCCGCGAGCCGAAACGGACGCATCCGATTCACGGAGCAGGGAGAGGTCATCTCGTTTCGATATGCGATGCCCGCGATCGCGCATCGGCACCTCGAGCAGATCACCAACGCGATGCTGCTCGCAGCCGCCCCCGCGGCGCCCACGCCTACCGATGACCCCGCGGACGAGTTGATGGAGGAGATCGCCTCCGTCTCCCGCGCCGCCTATCGCGAGCTGATCGACGATCCCGCGCTCTGGCCGTGGTTTGTCGAACGCTCGCCCGTGCTGCACATCGGCGCGCTCCCTATCGCATCCCGACCCGTCTCGCGGTCGTCGAGCACGCTTGATTTCCCCAACCTCCGCGCCATCCCGTGGGTCTTCGCATGGACGCAGATGCGATACAACA
>JAUIFD010000218.1 GCA_030429485.1 Phycisphaerae bacterium
TCTCGGACAGGGGACAGACGGACTGAAACGGTCGAAGGGGCCAAGGGATCTGCTGGGTCTTTGAGTCAAAACCACGACTTTTGTTGCAGATCGCCATTTTTGGGTCATTCTCATTGATTTTTGATCCCGCGGCGGATCGGTACCAAGGAATTCTCCGAGTTTTGTTTGACGGCTACTGTTCTCGGGGCATGACAGCTGACCTGACCAACCTGCTCAACGACTGGCCCTTCGAGCCAGGACGCATCAATGTGCGCCAGATCGACGGCGACGACGGCGAGCCCCGCATCCAGGTCCGCCTCGACCTCGGCCTGCTCCAGATGAACCTCGACGGCCGCCCCGACGGCGGGCGTCCCGCCGGGCTTGAGAGCCTGCTCGATTACTTCGAGGCCCGCATCGACCACGAGGAGCGGGGCGGGCCTCCTCCTCCTCCGATCGAGATCCCGGGGCTCGACCGCCCGGAGTCCGATGGGGACGACCAAGCCGAGGAGTCCGACGAGGAGCCGGAGATCGACAGCGCGTCCCTCGACGAGCCCGGGGTGACCCTTTCTCGGGCCGAGTGCCGTGTGCTGCGGGACGAGGCGGACCGGTACGTGGCGCTGCTCGTGCTGGAGGACTACGAGCGTGTGGTGCGGGATACCACCCGCAACCTGCGGGTCCTCGACCTCTGCGCCGACCGCGCGGAGAGCGAGGCGGATCGTCAGCTGCTCGAGCAGTTCAGGCCGTACATCGTGATGATGCGATCACGGGCGTTGGCGAGCCTCGCGCTGCAGGAGGATGAGCCCAGAGCCGCGTTGCATGCGGTGGACATGGGGCTCGAATCGCTCAAGGCGATCTTCATCGACCGCGGCACGCCGGAGCACTTCGAGACCTCGGGCGAGGCTCAGGCGTTGAGGGGCATGCGAGAGGCACTCGTTCCGCGTCTCCCGGTGAGCCAGCGCGCCGAACTCCGCCAGCGGCTCCAGGACGCGATTCGGCTGGAGAACTACGAGCTCGCGGCGATCCTGCGGGACGAGCTGCGCCAGCTCCGCGACTAGAGCCGCAGCCACGCGTCCGCGACCGCGAGCAGCGCGGTCGCCGCGAGCGCGACGAGGATCGCGATCTTGATCGCCCGCACCTGACGGTTGATGGGGAGCTTCGCGGAGGCTCGCCCCACGAGGTGATCGAGGCGGTCGATGCGGTACGCGATCGAGCCGTGCCGCCACCCGCGCTTGGCGATGGGCACGCCGTTGACCGCGGCGACTCGCCGCAGCGCTCGGGCCATCGCGGTGCTCGCCTCGGGGTCGATGCTCGCCTGATGCGGGTCGCGCAGCTGGCTCAGCGCGTTCGCGGCGGTCGCGTCGGCTTGCCACTCAAACCGGCGCGAGACCGCGCCAACCACAAGCAGGGCCAACGCGACCGAGCCCAGCGCAACGACAAGTGTCGCCGTCTCGGACTCGGGAGGGGCGACGGTCCAGACCGCCGCCCACCAGAGAAGCGACCCCGCGAGCCCCGCCGACGCCAGCAGCGCCAGCACGAGCCAGAGCGCGTGCCGGTGCCGAAGGTGCGCCGCCTCGTGGGCCGCGACCGCCTGGAGCTCGTCCAAACGCAGCGTCGAAAGCAGCAGGTCGGAGAGCAGCACGTAGCGCACCGAGGGGACGATGCCGACGACCGCGCCGTTCGCCATCGCGTGCCCCGTGTGCCACACCAGCACGCGCCCCGGGCGCACGCCGACGGCCCGTTGGGCGTCGTCGAGAGCCGTGCGCAGCTCGCCGGGCGGTAGGGGGTCAGTCGGCCAGATCAGGCGCAGCGCGAGCGGGAAGAGGGCGAACACGCCGAGCACGCCCGCGAAGATCAACGGCGGCGATACGAGCCCGCTCTGAGCCGCCTCGCGAAGCCACGCCGGCGCCCACGCGAGGTCGGCGGCCGTCGCGCCGGGCGCTCCGCCGAGTGAGCGTTCCAGCCCGGTCGCCGCGTCGCTCCACGCGAAGAGCGCGGTCACGGGGATGAGCACAAACAGCACGTGCATCCGCACCATCGACCACCCGTACGAGCTCCGAGTGGTGATGCTCGGCAGCGCTTCGCCCTCGTCGAGGCGGCGCAGGAGCATCACCTCCCGCAGGCGTTGGTGGATCGGAAACTCGATCCACCACGTCGCGCTCATCGCGAGAATCGGCGGGAGCACACCCAGCAGTTCGTCGATCGCGATCGGGTCACCGATGAGGGTCCGCACGGCGTCGAGCGAGCCGAGCCCGAAGACCGACGCCGCGTGCAGCGCGACGATCCCGACGCGCGTCGCTGCGGCCCATTGCTCGGCACGGATGATGGCGCGGATGTCGCCGGTCCCCGCTCGCCGGCCCGCTCGGCTCACCACCATCGCGAGCACGCTGAGCAGCGCGAGGTTCGCGATGACGACGGAGGCAAGCACCGCGAGCGGATGGTTGTTCGCGAGCGAGGCGCCGAGCAGGGGCGCCCCCAGCGTCTCGCGCAGCCCCAAGGTGATGAACAGCGCGAGGACGAGCAGGTGCCCCATGCCGGGTCAGCCCTCAGGGGAGAAGGCGATCTCTCCCAGATCGATCACGCCGCCGTTGGGCATGTATACGTCCACGTCCGCTCGTCCAGGCCCGACGGATGTGAAGACCGCACAGGTGCGCCCGGATCGGGCGGCGTAGGTCAGATCGGCCTCACTCGGGCCGGCGTAGGAGGTGTTGCGCTCGTCCTGCACGTGCAGGTGATAGTGGATGAGGGCGAGGTTGGATGCGTTGATCATGTCGTCCGACGCGATGAACGTGTGGTCGTTGACGCGTTGGTTGGGGCGGGGCGGGTAGAGCAGCGCGACCCACCCGCCATCGCGCCACTCGACGATCCCGCCATACTCGGTCGTCTTGTCGGCTCGATCGAGCGCCGCCTGACGAGCGATCTCTGTGTTGACCGATGGCGTGCTTACCGCGTCGTTGATCACCAGCAGCGAAATCGCATCGCCCCATCGCAGGAAGTCGTTCCAGTCGCGGAGGGTCTCGCCCGCGGGCAATCCGGAGACCATCATGCGCCGAGATCGTTCGTGGAGTTCGCGACTCTCGATGACCTGCTGCGCTTGCGACAGCAACGACTCGCGCGATTCGCCAAGCCACTCCGGGCGATTGGCCGCGGCCCAACGTATCGGCTCGATGTGGCGCAGCTCGATCCGCCCCGCGTCCGACGGCAGGCGAGAGATCGCCGAAGCCGACTCCGACCACCACGCTTGAGCCCGTGCGTCGGTGGACTGTCGGATCGCGAGCAGCCAGCGCAGCTCATCGCCCGTGATCGGCACGCAGTGCAGCTGCTCGAGCGCACTGCGCAGCGCACCAACGACCTCGTGCGCACTCTCGGGCGCGCCGGCGAGGTTGGTGCCCAAGATGAGCGAGGCGCGCGTCTCGCCGGTCGGGTCGAGGCGGGCGAGCAGATCCCACGCGTCGGCTCGGGTGCGCTCGTCATACCGGATCGCTCGCGGGCCGGGCTCGGTCTGCGGATCGAGGAAGACGCTGTACGCGATCTCCGGCATCGGGCGCCCGGGGTGGAGCTTCTCGAGGGCGATCCACTCCGGGCGCTTCTGGTCCGCGGTCTTGATGTTGTGGCGCGAGAGTGAGCGCACGAGAGCGGGGGTCGCATCGGTCCACCCGCGCTCGGCGGCGACCTCGCTCATCAGCTCCGCCGCGTCCTCCTTGGGCTCCCTCGGGAGCATCAGACGGACCATCTCTTGCGAGTCGTCTTCGTGGTCCGGGTCGCGAAGGACGGCGTCGAGCGCCGCGACTCGGAGGTCGTTGGGGGTCGCGGGCGACCAGGCGAGGTCCTTGAGCGCCTCGCGGACGACCTTGGGGTCTTCTGTGCCCGCGTCGGCAGCCGCCACCGCCTGAGCGACCGCCTTCGTGCGCGTGTTCGTGGTGAGCGAGGGGTTCCGGAGATCGGTCACCGGATCCGCGGAGGTTGTCGGACCCGACGAGCACGCCAGCAGGCAGAGCCCCGCGATGGACACGGCAGCGGGTCTGAGAACGTCTCGCAAATGTGGCATGGCGGAGTTTAGGGGCAACCAATCGGGCTCATTCGCCTATTGTCTATTGTGACACAGGTACTTTCCGAGACGCCAGACGCCGTTGAGGGTCGCGTCCGCGCGGTTCTCGAACGCATCCGCCCGACGATCCAGTCCGACGGGGGGGACGTCGAGTTTGTCGACCTTTCCGGTGATGGCGTGGTTCGCATCCGCCTCCACGGCGCGTGCGTGGGGTGCCCGTCGGCGTCGATGACGCTCCAACTCGGCATCGAGCGCAATCTCAAAGAGCACGTGCCGCAGGTGACCGGCGTCCGCGCGGTCGTCTGATTCGGTGCCACTAATTACATGTCGTGATCGCTGCGGGTGCGGGACTGGTTCTGGGGCCCGTGGATCGCCTGTGGATTGGGGTTTTCGGTTTCGGCACATCCTGTCGGTCGGTATATTCGGTGAGCCGGTGGGAACCCGGGCGGAGCCCGGGACTGGAGACGCACCATGCTTGTCATTACCCGACGCGAGGGAGAGGAAGTCGTGATCGGGGATCCCCGAAATCCGATCGGAGTCGTACGGATCGCATCGATCAAGGGGGAGAGGGTGCGCGTGGCGTTCGACTTCCCCCGCGAAGTCTCGATCCATCGTCGCGAGATCGCGGATCAGATCGCCGACGAAGAGCCGGCTGCGATCGCGGGCAGCATCAAGCCCGCGTACGTCGAAGCCTGAGCCTCTCACCCGAGTGAACACCACGGGACCGCACGTCCCGTGCGTTGTCGTGCGCTCGCCTTCGGGCGGTCGTGTGCGGCACGCCCTGCCAAGGTGGCAGGCCTTCGCACGCACGCAGGTCGGCTGACAGTGCTTGGGAACGCCGCGATCGGCCCCTTGACGCCCGAAGCGGCCCTATCCCCGTCCGAATGTGGCACAGCCTTTGCCCATGATCAGCCACGACGCTGAGCGTCTTCGCTTGGCTTGAGCAATCAACCACCTCGATCGAGGAGTGACGGTCTATGGCGACGAAAGAGCTGACGTTTGATTTGGACGCCCGCCAGGCGCTGCTCAGTGGCGTGGAGAAACTGGCCCGGGCGGTGAAGTCCACCCTCGGCCCACGCGGACGCAACGCGGTCATCGACAAGAGCTGGGGCGGGCCAACCGTCACCAAGGACGGCGTGACCGTCGCCGAGGAGATCGAGCTCAGCTGCAAGGCGGAGAACATGGGTGCCCTTCTCGTCAAGGAGGCCGCCTCGAAGACCTCCGACGCGGCGGGCGACGGCACGACCACCGCGACGGTGCTCGCCGAGGCCCTCTTCCGCGAAGGGCTCCGCCAGATCGCGGCCGGCGTCGACGCCAACGCCCTGGTCCGTGGCATGAAGAAGGCGGTCGAGGTCGTGAGCCAGTCGATCGACGACCAGGCGACCCCGGTGAACGGCAAGGCCGACATCCAGAACGTCGCCGCCATCAGCGCCAACAACGATCCCGAGATCGGCAAGATCATGGCCGACGCGTTCGACAAGGTGGGCAAGGACGGCGTCATCACGGTCGAGGAGGGCAAGAGCCTCGAGACCGAGGTCGACGTGGTCGAGGGCATGCAGTTTGACCG
>JAUIFD010000012.1 GCA_030429485.1 Phycisphaerae bacterium
GAAGCCACATCGCGCCCTGCGAATCGAGCATCGTCGAGTAGAGGACGCGCTCGTGGTCCGCGGCTTCGTACCGGATCACACCCGAGTCGATCGTGAGCTCGACGTCCTTCTGGGGGAGCGGCTCGGGCTGGATCACCTGGGCGTGCCCCAGCGACGTACAGGCTGCAGCGGCGAGCAGCGACAACACCATGGACGGACGGTTCATTCTGGTCTCCGTTCCCTTGCAACTGGATGGCGAGACAGCGCGGGGAGACCGCGCTCACCAGAAGATAGCCCGGAACCCGCGAGCGCCCCAAACGGAAATCGGCCCGCACGTCCCAAGGTCGGCAAAGAGGCCAGATTAGACCAGAGTTATCCCTGGCCTCGGGGCCGCCGCTAGCACCCGATCTGGTACGCCGCGAGGAAGGCGAAGAAGTCGTTGGTGTTGATGTCACCCTCGCCCGTGAAATCGGCCCTGGGGTCCTGTGCCTGATAGAGCGCGAGGAAGGCGAAGTAGTCGTTGGTATCGACGTTGCCGTCGCCGGTGATGTCGGGCGCGCAGGCGT
Organism: Phycisphaerae bacterium; assembly: GCA_030429485.1. GTDB lineage: Bacteria > Planctomycetota > Phycisphaerae > Phycisphaerales > UBA1924 > JAUIFD01. Next base: position 546 of record JAUIFD010000012.1, read on the forward strand.
TATCGCCGCCGGGGTTCCACACCGCGATCGGCCCCTCGGGGCGCGGCGTGCCGGTCGGCACGACATCGCCGATCTGCGTGAGCGTGCCGTCGGACGAGGCGCGGAAGACATAGACACCGGAGATGCCGTCAATGGCGGTCGAGTCGTCCAACACAAAGAACAGATCGCCGATCGAGCCCATGCCGCCGACCGAGCCCTGCAGTCCGACATCAAAGCTCCACCCGGTTGCCGTGAGCGCTCCGGTGGCGCCGTCCACGAAGTACGAGTGGATGGTCGCATCGCGCCCGTGCCCGAGCAGGGCAAGCGAGCCGTCCTCAACAAACGTGATCCGGAATGGCGAGTCCCCAGCGCTCGCGAATGGCTGGCCGGGGATGTCGGTGAGGAAAGGCACGGCATCGTGGATCTCGAAGCCCATGACGACATCGCCCGAGATCCCGCCGTTGCCGTACAGGTGCTCACCGAAGGGGTCGACCTCGAGCCCGAGCGCAAACTGCGGCGCCGTCGAGATCTGATCGACCTGCGTGATCGAACCACCCGCATCGATCCGGTACGCGTAGATCCAATCGGAGTTGGAATCCTCCGCGAAGAGCAGGTCGTGCTGCTCGCTGTAGGCGAGTGACGCGGAGAACCCACCCGTGCCCACCGACCCGGTCTGTGTGAGCGTGCCCGAAACGGGGTCCACGTCGTAGATGATGACGCGCGAGTTGGAGAAGTCCGTGTTGAGGATCGCGACGCGCGTGTCGGTGATGAACTGCAGGTCGAGCGGGCTGTTGGGGATCGCGTTGTCCCGGAGGACGGTGAGCGTCGCGTCGGAGTTCACGTGCAACACCCAGGCGTAATCGATCGACGACGATCCGTCGCTTGAACCCGCCGCGTTTCCGGTGACGATCGTCGAACCGTCCGGCGAGAGCGTGAGGGCCGACATCCACACACCAGCGGGCTCGCTATCCGCTTGCGTGATGACGCCCGTGTCCACGTCGACCGTGAAGGACACGACGTTCGCGCCAAGGCTGTAGTAATGCGGCACGAAGATCGCGGGCTCGTCCGACTGAGCGAAGACGCCCGTCGCGAGCAGCATCGCGGCGATACCTGTGATTCGACGCATGGTGTCTCCCTCGATTATTTACGAGAGCGTAGCGGCGCAAGCACGCATCCGAGAAATCCCCGATTGTTCTCGGACCCGCCGACTTCGGTTTCAGCATCCCTGCTGGTACAGGTCAAGAAATGCAAAGAAGTCGTTGGTGTCGATGGCGCCCTCACCGGTCGCGTCCGCACCGGGATCACCGGCCTGGTAGAGCGCCAGGTAGGCGAAGAAGTCGTTGGTGTTGACCGCGTTGTCGTCGTCCACATCGGCGACGAAATCGGCGGTGTCGAGGCGGAAGACCGTGCCCCCGACGGTGCAGACGTACACCCGCCCACGCGCATCTCGCCCGAAACTCGAGATGTTCGAGAGCGACCCGCCCGTCGCCGTGATCCGCGAGTTGATCTGCTCGTTCTGGAACGCCCCATGGGCGATCTCGCGGATCGCGTAGAACCGGTTCGAGCAGTAGTCCGCGTACAGGAACGCGCCGTTGAGACTCGGGATCCGGCAGCCGCGCACCACCACTCCGCCCGTGATCGAGCAACCAAAGTCGGGTGTGCTGTGGTTGTACTCGTGGATCGGGAACACCACGTTCGACGGACACCCGCCGAACCCGTTGCTGCGGGAGCCCTCCCAGCAACGCCACCCGTAGTTCTCGCCGCCCGCGCTGTTGCGCCGCTGGAGGTTGATCTCCTCGCGCTGCCCCTGGCCCACGTCCGCGATCCACAGATCGCCGCCCGCCGGATCGAAGTCGTTGCGCCACGGGTTCCGCAGCCCGATCGCCCAGAGCAGAGGGTCGGCGTTCGGCACGCCGACAAAGGGGTTGTCAGCGGGAGCGGCACAGTAGCGGTTGGGGTCCGCCGGGAACGCGTCGCCCGAATCCACGTCGATCCGCAGCATGCACCCGAGCGGCACCGCGACGTTCTGCGCGTTGTTCCACGGGTCGTTGCCCGACCCGCCATCGCCCATCGCGACGTACAGGTAGCCGTCCGGCCCGAACGCGATCCACCCACCGTTGTGGTTGGTCTGGTCGTTGGGCTGATCCACGACGAGCACGGTCGTGGGCGGCACGTTGATATCCACGCGATTCGGGTCGTTCTGATCGACGGCGTACTCCGCGATCACCGTGTCGCCGCCGGGGCGCGTGTAGTTGACGAACACCCGCGACGGCTCGGTCGGGTGAAAGGCCATGCCGAGCAACCCCTGCTCGCTCGCGGTCGCGACCGAGACGTTGAGGAAAGGCGACGCCAGGAGCAAGTTCGTCGTGAGGTCGTAGACGCGCACCCGCCCCGTGCTTCCCGCCCGCTGCTCCACGATGAAGATGCGCGAGTCATCGCCCGGAGCATGCGTGACCAACACCGGACGCGCGAGCCCCGTCTGGATCGCCCTCGCCTCGTACCGCTGCCCCTGGGCCGGCAACGCCACCGAAGCGACCACGCAACACCACGCCCACAACTCTCGCATCACACGCTCCTTCCGCCGCCTCAGCCTACGGACGGACCCCGCCGATCCATCCCGGGATTCCTCATGCGGGTGATTCCCCGGGGGGCGCGGCGGGCTACGCGTCGCTCGGCGCCGCATGCTCGGGGACTTCGCCCCTCAACACACGCCACACGTCGCGCACCACCCAGCTCATCCCGAGCTTCGCCGCCCGCGTGCCCCCCGCGATGTGCGGCGTGAGCACCGCGTTCGCAACCCCGAGCAACGGTGAATCCGGCGCGATCGGCTCCGGGTCGTGCACATCCAGCATCGCGCGCGCGCCCGGGTCACGCGCGAGCCACGCCGCACACGCCACCGGGTCTACCACCATCCCCCGACTCGAGTTGATCAGCACCGCACCCGCCTTCATCCGATCGAGGAACGCGGCGCCGATCAGCCCCCGGTTGCTGGCCCGCCCGTCCACGTGCACCGTTACGACATCGCTTGACGAAGCGAGCGCTTCGATCTCGACCGGCTTCGCGCCGAAGCGCTCGCCCCCCGGAATCTCGGACACATCGGTGTAGATGACGCGCATGTCGATCGCCGAGGCCGCCCGCGCCACCTGCTTCCCGATGCGCCCGAGCCCGATGATGCCGAGCGTCGCGCCCGCGAGCTGCACCGGCGCCCCAAGAGACGATCGCAGCTTCTTCCACTCCGCGAGCGGGAGCGCGCCGGTCACCCGCTCGCGCGGGCGCAGCGCGTCGAGCATCGACGCGAGCACAAACTCCACTACCGCTCGCGTGTTCGCGCCGGGGGCGTAGACCACCTCGACCCCCCGCGATCGGCACGCGGGCACGTCGATGTTGTCGAGCCCCACGCCCGCCCGCGCCACCACTTTGAGCCGCGGCGCCGCATCGAGCAGCGCCCCATCCACCTGCGTGTACGTGCGCACGATCAGCCCGTCCGCCTCGCGCACCCGCTCACCAAAGCCCGGAGCCGCACTCGAAATCCGCTCGACCGCGCAACGCTCCGCGAGCCACGCCTCCGGCTCGCGGTCGAGCTCCTCCGTAATCAACACGAGGTGATCCGGACCGGCGCCCGCCGTCACGCGTCGCCCGCCGGCTCCAGCACCGCCCGCATCGGGCCCAGGCTGCTCGCAAGCAGTGGATCGGCCCCAAAGCCGTGGATCAGATCGCGTTTGAGTTCCGCAAGCTCACGGTGCGTTGTCAAGCACACCGCCCGCCCGTCCTTGTCCACGCGCTTCGCGATCTGCACCCCGCGCTCCGCCGCGTGCCCGAAGATCGAGCACATCATCCCGATCACATACTCGTACGTGTGATCGTCGTCGTCCAGCAGCACGACGTTCCACTGCTCCAGCGGCTTCGGCTCGGGGCGCGGCGCCTCACGCGTCGCGACCGCGACCCTCATCTCCGCCCCGTGCGCTTCGTGATCGGGCATCCCCAATGGTACACCGCCTCACTGGCGCGGCATCACGCCCGAGGGCGGCTCCGAGATGAACAGCGACGGAACGATCTGCGCCACAGTCCCCGCCATCACCACGCGCCCCGTCACCTCGAACGTCCACGACTCGCCGAGGCGAGCAGCCGTCCGCTCCATCAGCTCGAGCGCTCGGCAGGGGACGATCGGCATCGGCGCCTCGCGCGCGTCGCCGTCCTGGTCAAACGCCACCGCCCACCACCCGTCCGGTAAGCGCACCATCCGCCCGCGCCGGCGCACGACAAACCCGGTCTCCGCATCCGCGGAGATCGGTGCTGCGCTCTCACCCGCTTGGGCCTCGCGATCGAGCGTGGGGGTCAGCCCGCGCTGGCGCTCACGCTCGCGACGCAACTCCGCCTCGAGCGCCGTCACGCGCGGGTCGAGCGCCTGCGGGTCGTCCTGATCCGGCGCTTCGGTCGTCGGCTCGACCCGCCCGTCCCCCTCGTCCGCCCCCTGCGGCGCGTCGACTTCCCCGTCTACCGCTGGCGCCACGGGCTCCACGTCGGCGGCCGGTGCGTACGCCGTCGGCAGCAGCAACACCCGATTGTGGTAGAGAAGCACTTCGCCCGTCAGCGCCGCGCGAGTCGAATCTCCCTCGCCCATCACCTCCGCGACCCGCCGCCTGACGTCGGACCGCACGAGCACCATGCCGGGCGATTCGGGATCGTCGGGGATGAACGCCAGGTCGGTGTCGCCGATGCGAACCACCTCGCCGACCATCCGCACCACGAAGGTCCCCTCCGCCGGTCGTGAGCCAGAGGGCGCCTCCGGCCCGAGCACGTCGAGCGCAGCATGCACCGGGTCGGCACGCGGGTCCGGGGTTGGCGCGAACTCGTCATCAACAACCGGACGCCCATCGACCTCCGCCACCAGACGTTCCAGGCTCGGATCACGCAGCTGGGGGTCGCCCGGCATCTCCAGGGGCTCTGACCGCGGCTCGGCTGGCTCCAGCGGCTCGTCCTGGGCGAGCGCCCCCACCGTCACCGCCACAACCGCCGCCAAGCTGATCCGGAACGCGTCCATGCTGCCTCATCGTCCCACGCTGCCTCTCTCCTGTCGAATCGAGGCCCCCCGCGCACGCCGGAGCATTGCCCCAGGCCCCTAGCCCCGATACGGTTCGAGTCTCGGCCGCGTACCCAAGTGGACCAAGGGAACGGATTGCAAATCCGTCATTCGTGGGTTCGAATCCCACCGCGGCCTCTCCCCCGTGCCGGACGCCAACCCCCATGACCTCGAACGACTGGCCCGGGATGCCCTGGCGACCGGGCTGCCCGCTCGCCTCTTCGAGATCACGCGCGATGAGGACCTCGGCCCCGGCGGCGTGCCCGGCGACATCACCGCGGCGGCATCCGTCGACACCTCAACGCTCGCCATAACAGAAGTCCGGGCGCGCGAGGGGTGCGTCGTGGCGGGGCTGGCGTTCGGGAGCGAACTCGTCCGGGCCGTTGCGCCCGACGCCACGTTTGAGCCGATCGCCCGCGATGGCGACCGCGCCGAGCCCGGCGCGAGCCTCGCAACACTCCGCGGCCCGGCGCGGCCGGTGCTCGCCGCCGAGCGACCGCTTCTCAACCTCCTCTCGCGCCTCTCGGGCGTCGCGACGCGGGCCAGCGAGTTTGTCGCGCTCGCATCCGGCACGCGGGCGGCGATCTGCGACACCCGCAAGACCACACCCGGATGGCGTGTGCTCGAGAAGTACGCCGTCGTGTGCGGCGGCGGGGTCTCTCACCGTGCCGGGCTGCACGACGCCGTGCTGTTCAAGGACAATCACGCTGCCGCGCGCGCGCCCGGGCAGAGCTTCGGCGAGTGGGTCGCCCTCGCAGCCCAGCACGCGAGGGAGGCCCACCCCTTCCTCGCCTTCGTCGAGGTCGAGTGCGACACGCTCGGGCAGTACCGCGAGGTGCTCGCGCTCCCGCGCGGGCTTGTCGACATGGTGCTGCTCGACAACATGACGACGAGTGACCTCCGCCGAGCGGTGCGCGAGCGCGACGACGCCGGGTCGTCCATCCTCCTTGAGGCGTCGGGCGGGGTGACGCTCGATACGGCGCGCGACATCGCACAGACCGGGGTCGATCGCATCTCCGTGGGCTCGATCACGCACGGCGCGCGCTCGGTGGATCTGGGCCTCGACGCGGTCGCGCGCGCCGAGGCGCACCCGTCCCCACCCCTTTCTGATTGGGCCGACGGGATCGAAGCTGCGATTGACGCCAGAGAGAACGCGGATTGCGCGATCGCCCGAGTCGCGGTGGTCGAGTCCACCGGATCCACGCAGGACCTCGCACGGCGGATGGTCGGCGGGGGCCCGGGGCTCGCCGTCGTTGCGGGGCGTCAGACAGAAGGGCGAGGACGGCTCGGACGCGTCTGGCACGACACGCTCGACTTGGGACTCGCGATGACCCTCGCGATCCGAACGCCGATGCCCTCTGATCGCCTCGCCCTCGTCGGGGGCGTCGCGCTGGTTCGGGCGGCCAACGCACTGGTCGGGGAGCCGCTCTTCGCCCTGCGCTGGCCCAACGACGCCGTCCACTGCGCGTCCGGGCGCAAACTCGCGGGGGTGCTCATCGAGCGGGCAGGCGAGACCACATTCGTCGGCGTCGGCATGAACATCGCCCAGCGCGCGCACGACTGGCCTAGCGAACTCGCGCCCCACGTCATCTCGCTGCGCCAGGTTGCCTGCCCGGCACATCGGCTTGAGGCCGCACTCGCGTTGCTCGGAGCATTCGAGGTCGCCCTCACCGATTCCGACGACGCGCTCGAGGCTGCCGCCAACGGGGCGAACGCCCTCGCGGGACAGCGCCGTACCTTCCGCACGCCCGGGGGCGAAGTCGAAGGCGTGGTCGACCGCATCGGACCCGATGGCTCGCTCGTGCTCACCTGCGGCAGGTCGCTCCCGGGCTCGTCCACGTCGCTTATCCCCCTTGCGGAACCCGCACACACCCCCGCGCGTCGCAACAAAGACGCCGCGGGGTGAGTACAACACTGCGACGCCTCACCGCGTCTCGTTCTGCGGAGAAAGAAGTCATGATGACCATCCAGACTCTGCTCGCCCTGCCGATCGCGATGTTCGTCGGCGTTGGCGTCGCGCCGGCGCAGGAAGCCGCGCCGGCGCCGCAGCCAGCGGAGCACGCGAGCCCCGAGACCGCCGACGAGTTGCTGATTGCACTGGAACGCGCCGATGAGAGCCTCGACCGCCTCCAATCCGACATCACCTTCATCAAGGAGTTCGAGATCGCGGGCGACCTCGAGGTGCGCAACGGGCAGCTCGTCTATGAGCGCACGCGGGACGATGACGGCGAACCGCGCAAGCGCTTCGCCGTACGGTTCGACAAGTTCCTCACGGGCAACCGCGTCGGGGACGACCTGCGCGAGTACGTGTTCGACGGCGAGTGGTTCGTCGAGAAGTTCATCTCGGACAAGGAGTTCGTCAAGCGCCAGGTCGTGCCGCCCGGCGAGCAGTGGGACCCGATGAAGCTCGGCGAGGGACCGTTCCCGGTGCCGATCGGCCAGCGTCGGGCCGACGTGCTGCGCGAGTGGGTCGCGGAACTCGCGCCGGCGACCGAGGGCGTGGACCACCCGAAGCTCGTGGAGCAGGCTGTCGATCACATTCAACTGCGTCTCGTGCCGCGCCCCGAACTGGCCGATAAGGCGGAGTACGAGGAGGTGCGCGTGTGGTACGACCGCAAGGACCTGCTCCCGCGGATGCTCAAGGCGACGAACTTCGCGGGCGACTCGACAACGGTCGTGCTGCGTCAGATCGCGTGCAACGAGGACGCCGCATTCGGGGCAGAAGCGATCTCGACCGCACCGCCCCGCGAGGCGGGATGGAACGTGACGATCGAACCGTGGCAGGGCACCGGTTCGACGCGGGTCGACACGCGCGTCGAGGTCGAGGGCGGGAAGTGAACCGCCCGACGCAGCGCGCTTGTGCGCTGCTCGTGCTCGTTGCTTCCGCGCTTTGTCCGGCGCAGGTCGTTCGACCGCTCGACGAGCCGGAGCCCGCGCCAGCCATGATCGATGCGCCCCCCACGGCGCGGGCTGTGGTGCAACTGCTCGCCGCGCCCTACCTGACCGACGAGGAGCGGGCATCGCTGCGCGTCGAGCACGGGCTCTGGACGCGGGCTGACGTGCTGAACCCGCGTCACGCCGCGCGGGCAGCCCTCATCGATGGACGCCTGGATGCCCCCGCGCTTTCCAGCCCCGAAGCCGATCCGCTCGATCGCGCCGAAGGCATGGCGCGTCGCGGCGAGTTTCGAGCGGCCCTGTCGGCGCTCGAGGGCGACCCCTCGATCCGGGCCATGCGATTGCGTGCCGAGGCGCACGAGGCCCTCGGCGAACACGCGCTCGCCGACGCCGCGGTCGATCCCGTCGTGACGGCGCTGACGGGCCGAACGACATCCGACGCGGACGAGATCGTCGATGGCGTGCTGGCGTTGATGGTGCGGACGCGCCTGCGCGGGCCCTCCGCCGCAGCCGACGCCGGCGCGGACTACCGCACGATGCTCCAACTGCTGGGCGAAGCGCACCAGAAGATCGACCGCGTCAACTGGCGTGCCCGCCTGGTCGAGGCGCGCCTGCTCGCGGAGAAGTCGAACCCCGGTGAGGCACGCGACGCAATCCTCGAAGCGCTCAAACTCAACCCCCGGATCGCCGACGCGTGGACCCTGCTCGGACAGCTCGCGATCGACTCGTTCGCATTCCCGGAAGCGGAGGCCATCGCGGGCACCATCGGCGCCCTCGCGCCGGGCTCTCCCGATGCCGCGATCCTGCGCGCCCGCGCTCGCCTTCGCCAGAACGATCCAGACGGCGCTTGGTCGATCATCGAACCCGCGCTCGGGCGCTTCCCCGATCATCGCGAGCTGCGCGCCGTCGAAGCCGCGATCGTCGCGTCGTGGTTCGATGCGGAGCGCCTGTCCGAGACGCTTGCCGCGTTCGACGAGCGCAACGGCACCGAGGGCTCGCCCGACGCGCTGCTCGAGGTCGGCATCCGTCTCGCGGAGGCGCGCCAGTACGCCGAGGGAACGAAGTACCTCCGCCTCGCCATTGACCGAGCCCCGAACCGGGCGGACGGCTGGACCGAACTCGGGCTGATGGAACTCCAAGCCGGGCGCGACTCGGCGTCCCTCGACGCGTTGCGCCGCGCCGCCGCGCTCGACCCGTTCAACACGCGAGTGACCAACACACTCAAGCTCGTGGAAGAGATGATCGCCTGGCCGACAATCGAATCGGAGCACTTCGTGATCCGGTATCAGCCGGGGATCGACGAGGTGCTGGCCCGCGAGATGCCCCGCACGCTCGAGCGCATCCACGACGACGTCGCCGGCGCGTTCGACCACGAGCCCGGGTTCAGGACCACGATCGATCTCATGCCCGACCACGCGGCGTTTGCCGTGCGCATCACCGGCATCCCCCGCCTGCACACCGTCGCCGCAGCGACAGGGCCCGCGATCGCGATGGAAAGCCCGCAGCGTGGACCGGGGTTCAGCATCGGGTACTACGACTGGGCGCGCACGCTCCAGCACGAGTACGCGCACACCGTCACGCTCTCGCGCACCCACAACCGCATCCCGCACTGGTTTACCGAGGCGGCCGCGGTGTGGGCCGAGGCCGGCCCGCGCGCTTCGTCTTGGTGGGACCTGTTGTCGCGGCGTTTCCGCGAAGGCACGCTCTTCTCGCTCGACGAGATCTCGGTGAAGTTCGTGCGCCCCGACGGGCCGGACGACCGCACGCTCGCGTACGCCCAAGGCCACTGGATGTACGAGTTCATGGTCGAGCGCTGGGGACCGCGAGCGCCGCTCGAACTCATGGACCGGTACGCATCGGGCGAGCGCGAAGCGTCGGCGATGGAGGCGGTGCTGGGTGTGCCGCCCGAGATCTTCACCGCCGCGTTCATGCGCTGGGCCGAGGGTGAACTCCGCGAGCGCGGACTCCTCCTGCCCGATGGCGTGCCGGGACTCGAGACGCTCGTGCTGCGCGAAGCGGTCAACGCGCAGCTCGCGGAGGCACGCGTTGAGCAGATGACGGACCTCAGCGCAGCGGGCGGCATCGACGCCCTGACGCAGAGCTTCGACTCGCTCGAACGAGCCTGGACCAACGCGACGCAACCGACGCGTGCGCAGCTCGATCGTTGGCTCGCGCGCTATCCGGGGCATCCCGACGTGCTCCTCGCGCTTATCGCCACCGAGCTTCGCCTCAACGACGGCGAGGCGACGCCCGACCTCGTGCCGCTGCTTGAGCAATACGCCGAGGCTCGTCCCGAGGACCCGCTTCCGCATCGCACGCTCGCGCGCCTCGCGCTGGAAGGGCGCCTTCCGGGCGGGGCCGAGGCGGCGCTGTCCGACCTGGAGTTCCTGAGCGAGCGTGAGATGTATACGCCGGCGTATGCGCGCGCCCTGGCCGAGCGGTACGCCGAGTTAGGCGATCTCGATCGCGCAGGTGCGGAGGCGGAGCACGCGGTCGGCATCGCGCCCTTCGACGCCGAGACGCGCGAGTTTGCGGCGCGGGTCGCGATCCAAGCGCAGCACTGGGACGACGCCGAACGCCACTTGCTCGCACTCACGGGGATCGAGCCCGACCGCGACATCCACCAGCGCCGCCTCGACCGCCTGCGCGAGATGCGGAAGTAGCTCGCGAGACGGATCCGAGCTTGCACACGCCAATCCCCTCGCTCGCTTCCATACACTGGGCCGTGCCCCCATCGACCCTCCAAAGACCCGCGATCCGCGTGCTCCCGCCGCTGGTGGCCGATCAGATCGCGGCGGGCGAGGTGGTCGAGCGCCCGGCGTCGGTGGTCAAGGAACTGCTTGAGAACGCGCTCGACGCGGGCGCGACGCGCATCGAGGTCGAGCTGGCGCAGGGCGGGATCGAGCTCATCCGTATCACCGACGACGGCGCGGGCATCCCGCCGGACGAACTCCCGCTCGCGCTCGCGGCCCACGCCACGAGCAAGCTGCGCGACGCCGAGGAACTCGCACGCATCGGAACGCTCGGGTTTCGCGGTGAAGCGCTCGCGTCGATTACTTCAGTGGCGCGCGTGCGCATCCGGAGCGTCGCGCCCGGCCATGAGCCGAGCGAGATCGAGGGTGCGGGTGATCAGCGGTCCGCGGTGCGTCCCGCGGCGGTCGCACGCGGCACGTCGATCGAGGTGCGCACGCTGTTCTTCAATACGCCGGCGCGTCGGCGCTTTCTCCGCACGCCGGCGACCGAGCAGACACGCTGCATGGAGGTCGTGCGCGACCTGGCACTGGCGCACCCGGCGGTTGCGCTTCGTGCATTGTGCGACGGGCGGGAGACGCTGGACCTGCGTGCCGAGCAGGGGCCGCGGGCGAGGGCGCTCGCGATCCTGGGGCGCGAGCTCGAGGACAATCTGGTCGAGGTACACGCGGACGAGCAGCACGACGCACGCGGGGTCTCGCTCTGGGGGCTCGTCGGCACGCCCGCCGTGGCGCGATCGAACGCGCGCGCGCAGCGCGTATTCGTCAACGGGCGAGCGGTGCGTGACCCTTCAATCCAGCACGCGCTGCGCGAGGCGTACCGCGGGCTCATCGAGCCGGGGCGTTATCCGACCGCGGTGCTCATGATCGACCTCCCGCCCGACGGCGTCGACGTGAACGTCCACCCCGCGAAGGCGGAGGTGCGCTTTCGCGACCAGGGCATGGTGCACTCGCTCGTGCTCAACACCGTGCGTGAGGCCCTTCGCCGTGCCGATCTGACGCCGACACTCGCCCACCGGACGGGCGCACGCCCCGCGATCTTCGGCCCGGGCGACGGACCCACCGACACCGCGAGCGACGCGCAGAGCTTCGCGGATTACTTCCGACGTGACCTCCCCGCGTCGACGGGCGGTCGCTTCGACTACCAGGCGGTGCGCGACGCGCTCGATCGCGTGTTGACGATGGGCTCGAAGGTGGAACCCGCGGGCGATGCTTCAGATGAACGCGAGAGGCCGGACCCTGCCTCGCCAGAAGCAGCGCCAGCCACTCCCGCCAGCCAACTTGAGGCCCTGCCGCGCCGCGACCACCTCCAGGTGCATCAGAGCTACGTCGTCGCACAGGACGACGACGGCGTGGTGATTGTCGACCAACACGCGCTGCACGAGCGAGCGATGTTTGAGGCGCTGCACGCGCGCATCACCGCGGGCCCACTCGAGAGCCAGTCACTGCTCACGCCGGCGGTGGTCGATACCTCAAGCGAGCGTGTGACGCGACTCGAAGAGCTGACGCCGCTGCTCGAGCGCCTCGGCATCGACGCGGCTGCGCTCTCGCCGAGCACCGTGGGCGTGCGCGCGTTTCCGACGCTTCTGTTCTCGCGCGGTGTTGATCCCATCGACTTCATGAGCGAGCTGCTCGACCGCGCCGATGCGGACGCGTTCGTTCCGGATTCGGAGGAGGCGCTACGCGAGGTGCTCGACATGATGGCGTGCAAAGCAGCGGTGAAGGCGGGCGACAGGCTCACCGACGCGGAGATCGGCGCGCTGCTCGAGCTGCGCGGCTCGGTGGAGCGATCAACCTCGTGCCCGCACGGACGCCCGACCAGCGTGCGACTCACGCTGGCCGACCTCGAACGCCTCTTCGAGCGGCGATAGCGCCCGCGCGTTCGAGCGTCCGGACTCTACGCCGCAGCAACTTCGATTCTCGGCCCCACCTCGGACGCGACCGCGGTGCGCCGTATCGCGAGGGCGCTCAGGTCGTCGCGCTGGTGAAGCGAGCCGCGTTGTTGGTCAACGAGCTCGGCGAGGTCGTGCAGGGCGGGCGCGACGCATCCCGCTTCCATGGTGCGCGAGCCGAACGCCTCCAGGTGCTCCACGTACGCCTCCGTGTCGACCTCGCGCGTCGAACCGGGGAACGCGAGCTCGAACCCGTCGGAGTAGAGCAGGAGCGTTGAGCCGATCGGGAGCGTCAACTCGGCCTCACCGAACTCAAGCTGATCGAACACGCCGAGCAGCGGGCCGTTGGTCTCAATGCGCTCGACCCTGCCGTCGGTGAAGACCATCGGCGGCGGGTGGCCTGCGACGGACACACGCGCGACGCCCGTTTCACAATCGAGCACACCCACGACGCCCGTCGCGAAGCGTTGCCCACTGGCGCATGCCGATGACAGAGCGCGGTTCAGATAGGCCATCGTCTGCGCCGGGTGCGCGCTCATGCCCGTGGCGCGAGCGACGACCAGGGCACGCTGAATCACCATCGTGAGGAGTGCCGCCGGCACGCCGTGCCCCACGGCGTCGGCGAGCGCGAAGAGCAGTCGCCGGTCATCGAGCCACGAAATGTCGTAGATGTCGCCCGAGACATACGCCGCCGGGCGGAAGAGCACGCCGAGATCGACGCACGGGCGCGAGGGGAGCTCGCCCGGGAGGAACTCTCGCTGGACCATCGCGGCCAGATTGAGCTCCTCATGGAGCCGCGCCACCTCGCCCGTAAGCCCGCCGTGGGTTGCGCGAGCTGCGTTGAGCTCATCGCGGAGACGGGTGACCGCGCCGTCGCGCGCGCACATTCCATAGAGCATCGCCGCGAGCACGCCCGCGTCGGCACCGTGCGATTCGACAGCCACACCGTCGCCCTGATAGGCGCGCAGCGCGCTGCTCGCTTCGGGCACGAGCACGAGCGCCGCCTCATCGCGTCCCTTCAGCGCATCGGCCAGCACCGCGACGACCGCACGCGAGAGATCGTCGCCCCCGACGACAAGGAACGGCCCCGTGGGCGCGGCGCCGTCCGGCGCAACGAGCGCATCGATCGACGCTTCAACGACCGCGGGCGCGCTCGGGCCGGGCCACGCGGCGAGGATCGGTTCGAGCAGGCTCGCTCGCGCCGCGTCGCCCGTCTCGCCCGTCGTGACAAAGGTGATCCGCGGCGTGTCCAAGCGATAACCCCTCTGGCGACCACGCCGCCGAGAGGTTCATCGGCTTACTTCGCACGCCGTTTGAGCGCGTCGAGGTCAAGCTCGATTACCTGGCCCTCTTTCACGTCGAGGTTGTCGAGCATGCCGCCCTGGAGTTCGATGGCGAACTGAGCCGCGAATCGGCTCGGATAGCGCTTCAGGCGGTCCTCGTACTGCGCATCGGACTCGTTCTCGCCCTGCGGCTCTTCTTCCTTCATCTGATGCGTGGCGACCACGCGCCCCGAGGCGTCGAGGAAGATGATGTCGATCGGGATCGGGCACCGGCGCATCACGAAGTAGCGCTTATCGGCCCTCGTGAAGACGAAGAGCATCCCGCCGTCGTCATCAATGAACGTGCGGTCCGAGAGCCCCTGGACCCGAGCGTTCTGGGTGTCCGCGATCTCGAGGTGGAAGGTCCTTCCGTTGATCTCGACGGTCGCGGTGTCGGCGTCGAGGCCCTCGGGAGGCTGCGAGCAACCGGGCAGGGCGAGCACCGCGGCTCCGACTGACGCAAGCCCGAGCAGGAGTATCGCCCAGAGCATGTTCACACGCATCCCTTGAGTAGCCATCGATCGTCCTCCTCGGTGCATACCACAGGATCACGCGGGAACGCCGCCATGTCCAGCCTAGACGCAAACTCCAGGGCGCTCATCCCCGCATCTGCGCCAGGGTCGACCCCCGACCACCTCGCGACGAGCCCGATCACGCGCTCGGGGGGCACGTCGGCCTCGCGGTACCGATCGACCCGTGTGTCGCCGTGTCGCTTGGCGAGGCGTCGCCCGTCGGGCCCGAGGACGAGCGGAAGATGCGCATAGCGCGGCACAGGGAGGCCGAGCGCGCGGATGAGCCGCAACTGACGCGCGGTTGAATCGAGCAGGTCGTCGCCCCGCACAACTCGGGTGACGCCCTGTCGCGCGTCGTCGACCACCACCGCGAGTTGGTATCCGGGTGCGCCTCGCCGTGTCCACAGCGGGAAGTCGCCGACGGAGACCGATGGATCGAGCGAAACGCGACCCGCGACCTCATCATCGAACGGCTCGTCCCCGGGGTCGACGATCAACCTCCAGTCGCTCTCCTGGTTGTGGAACACGCGCGGGGTCTCGCTCGGTCGCAACTCCGGCGGGAAGCGCACCTCTCCCTCGCCCGCGTGCGGCGCGCTCGATGCCAGCGCGATCTCGCGTCGCGAGAGCTCGCTCGGATACACGATCCCCTGCGCGGCGAGCGATCGCATCGCGCCGACATAGGGCGAGAGGTCTTGGGCTTGGGTGAAAGGCCCTTCATCCCAGTCCAGCCCGAGCCAGCGCAGCGTCTCCAGGCACGATGCGGCGGCGCCGGGCTTCGTCCGCGGCGTGTCGAGGTCTTCGAGGCGCAGCACGATGCGCCACCCACGCTTGCGCGCCATCGCCCAGTTCACGAGGAACGTGCGGGCGTTGCCCAGGTGCAGCGCACCGGTGGGAGATGGCGCCAGGCGTGTGGTTTCGCCGTCCACGCGCGCAGCGTAGACTGCGTCGGACCCCAGGGGACGCTCGGGCCCCGCGGAGTGCGATCATGGTCACCAAGCTCGATGCCGACGCCATCAAGGCCGCCCTCGCGGAGACGCCCGAGTGGTCGGAAGTCTCCGGCGCGATCCAGCGGACGTTCCAGTTCGAGGATTTCGCCCGAGCGATGGCGTTTGTGCACAAGGTCGCCGACTATGCCGAGGACGCCCAGCACCACCCGGACATCCTCATTCGGTACAACAAGGTGACGATCTCGGTCAGCACCCACGACGCCGGCGGCATCAGCGAGAAGGACTTTGCGCTGGCCAAAGCGGTGGACCGGTTCGCGGACCCGCGCGACGACGCCTGACGAGTCCAAACGCCACCTACCCTCCACCCGCCGGTTCAATAGACCCCGAGGTTCTTATGTCTACCCCCGCGGGCGAGACCCGCTCTGAGTCTGTCAATCCGTCCGTCGACGGACCGCAACATCCGCTGCGCGAGATGCTCACGATCGCGCTGCCGACCATCGTCACCATGACGAGCTACACCGTCATGCAGTTCGTCGATGGATGGATGGTCTCACGCATCGGTCCCGAACCGGTCTACGTCTCCGCCCAGGGCAACGGCGGTATGGCCGCGTGGATGGCGATCGCCGCGGTCCTCGGGCTCACCGGCATCATCAACACCTACGTGTCGCAGAACCTCGGCGCGGGCAAGCCCGAGCGCGGGGCGGCGTACGTCTGGAACGGGTGGTGGATGTGCGTCGCGGTCTGGGTCTTGGCGATGCTGCCCTACGCGATCGTGCTCCCGCACATCTTCGCGAGCTTCGAAGACCACAGCGAAGAACTCGTGCGCATGGAGCGCGGCTATGCCAATATCCTGGTGCTGGGCTCCATCCTCACAATGGGCGCCAAGGTTGTCGCCCACTACTTCTACGGCATGCACCGCCCGGGCGTGGTCATGGTCGCGGCGCTCACCGGCAACGTCGTCAACGTCTTCGCGAACTGGGTGCTGATCTTCGGCAACCTCGGCGGGCCGACGCTCGGCGTTGTCGGCGCAGCCTGGGGCACGCTCATCGGGACCGCGGTCGAACTCTCGATCCCACTCGCGATGTTCCTCGGCCCGATGCACGCCAGGTACGCGACGCGCCAGGCCTGGCGCCCGTCGATGCTGCACATCAAGGACATCCTCAAGCTCGGGTGGCCCGCGGGCGCGATGATGTTCTCGGAGATGGTCTGCTGGGGTTGGCTCATGGCGGTGCTCCTACCCAAGGCGGGAGCGGTCGCGGGCGACAACCCGGTGCATCACAACACGGCCGGGTGGGTGGCTCTGCGGTACATGCACGTGTCGTTCATGCCGACCGTGGGCCTTTCCGTCGCCCTGACCGCGATCGTCGGGCGGTGCATGGGGATGCGCCGGCCGGACCTCGCGGCCGAGCGAACCTGGCTTGCGCTGAAACTCGCCCTCGCGTACATGGGCGTGTGGGCGGTGGCGTTCGTCCTGTTTCGAGAGCCGATGATCCGCCTGTTCATCCCGGAGACGATGAGCGAACTCGATGCGTCCGAGGTGATCCGCATCGGCGGCATGGTGCTGATCGCGGCCGCGGTGTTCCAGATCTTCGACGCGGTCGCAATCGTCACGAGCGGCGCGCTCCGCGGCGCGGGCGACGCGGTCTGGCCGGGCGTGGTCATGGCGACGCTGTCCTGGGGGTGCCTGCTCGGCGGGGGCACGTGGATCATCAAGGTCGCGCCCGGGCTCGGCTCCGTCGGGCCGTGGGCGATGGCGGCGACCTACATCGTGCTCGCAGGGGTGCTCCTGCTCGCCCGGTTCTCCAGCGGGAAGTGGCGGACCATGCGGGTGGTGCATGACGAGCCCATCGGCGAGGCACAATCGCTCGAGGGCGAGCCGGCAACGGTCCCGATCGCGGCGGCCGAGGAGTTGGGGTTCTCGGGTCCTCCGCCCGCTGCCCCGCCCCCCGCGCTCGAGACGACCGCCGACCCCGAACCGCCGCGCTAAACTTGTTTCGGCCGCTGGGAGTGCGGCCCGTCAAGACGCCGAACAGGTGGGAGCCGACATGAGCGATCCGATGGACATGATGATCGGGCTTGAGGGCGCGAAGCGCGACGCCGAAGCCGCCGCCGCCCACGCCGCAAGGGCGACCGAACTCGAGCAGGCGGGCGACCGCCCCGCCGCCGCGGAGGCCCTCCGCCAGGCGGTGGCCGCCGACATCACGAACAACGACATGGTCTTCCGCCTCGCCTACGCCCTCGACCTGCTCGGCGAGGAGGAAGAGGCGATCGCGCTGTACGAGCGCATCTGCGAGACCCCGCCGGCGCCGATCAACGCGTTGATGAACTTGGCGGTGCTCTACGAAGACCGCGGGCAGTACGCCGCCGCCGAACGCTGCCTCAAGCAGGTGCTCGAGACGAGCCCCAACCACGCGCGGGCTCGCCTGTTCATGAAAGACGTCGTCGCGTCGAAGGACATGCACATCGAGGAGGACACCGAGCGCGACGCCCTGAAGCGCAAGGCCCTGCTCGACACGCCGGTAACCGAGTTCGAGCTTTCCGTCCGGGCGCGCACGTGCCTCAAGAAGATGAACATCCGCACGCTCGGCGACCTGCTCCGCATCACCGAAGCCGAGCTGATGAGCTACAAGAACTTCGGCGAGTCGAGCCTCTCCGAGATCAAGCGGATGCTCGCCGCCAAGGGGCTCAAGCTCGGACAGGGGCTCGAAGACGCCCACCGCGCCGCCCGACGCCAGATCATGGAGTCGCTCAAGGGTTCGGGCAAGGAGGGCGCGCTGGGCAAGCCCGTCTCCGAGTTGCAGTTCTCGGTGCGGGCGCGCAAGGCGCTCCAGCTGCTCAACATCCAGACGCTCGGCGACCTCGCGTCACACACCGAGGCCGAGCTCATGGGCGTGAAGAACTTCGGGCAGACCTCGCTCATCGAAGTGCGCGAGCGCCTCTCCGAGCACGGCCTCGCGCTGCGCGAACTCGATTCCTGACCTGCCGCACCCGGCCTGGTCGCGATTCCGTCAGGTTGGCCCGCTCGCGACCGGCTTCACCGGCTCGGCGGGTGCTTGCGCACACGGGCAGCCTGATCACGCTCCCGGGCCGCTGCCTCGCGGAGCTGCTTGGGCGCATCGGGATCGTCCCGCAGGTCCCGCTTGGGAAACTCGACGCCGGTGTGACGGTTCGACGGAAACTCATTCGACATCGGGAACGGCCGCATGGCTCAACCTCCCATTGACCCCGAGCTGGCTCAGGGCAGATACGCCCACCATGCGCCGGCGGGTCGGGCCGGGTGCCGGAAATTCTCCACTGAACACCTCGACCGACGGCGCCAGGGATGACCCACCGTCCGAGAGGTCCATCGCCCGCGGCGCGGATGGCGCCCTCCCGAACACGCTGCAAATCTCGAACTCGCCGGATCCGGCCGTCAGCACCCCTGCTCATACGCGGCCAAGTAAGCGAAGAAGTCGTTGGAGTCGATGCGCTCATCGCCGTTGAAGTCGACCCACATGTTGCCCGCCGAGTGCCAGATCAAGAACTGGAAGAAGTCGAGGGTGTTGACGTCGTTGTCGAACACGAGATTCGTCCGGCAGGTCGAGTCGCACCGCGGCACAAAGGTGTTGCCGCCGTCAAGCGTGTAGAAGATGAAGTGCTGATCGAAGTTGTAGGTGTATTCCTCTCCACAGAAGGAGTTGTTGCGGAGCGGCACGGTGGACAAGACCCTGGCGTCGTTCTGCACGAAGCGACAGTTCTCCACCGCGCCGCTGTCGCCGACGAAGAACATCCTTTCGGCGCCGTTGCGCGCGAACTCGCTGCCTTCGACGTAGATGAAGTCGCGCCCCAGCAGTTCCACAGAGTGTGCGAGCGTCGAGCCCGGGGCGGTGAGGTCTTTGAACGTGCACCCCGACACCGTGATCGAGTCCGCAACCACCATCACGACATCGTCGGTGCCAGGCTGCCCCTGCACGCTCCCGCGATCGAACACGCACCGTTCGAACTCGGCCTCGTCGGCGCTCGCGAATAGGTTTTCGGTGAAGGAGGTCTCGCTCGCGACGAGCGCCCCGCGCTGCATGCGAATCGCCCCGTCCACGTCCGCGAAGAAAAGACCATGCCCGTTGTTTCGCACCGCGCAATGGCTCATGGTGATGTCGGTGTCGGCCGCCCAAATCGCCGACCCGTACTCCGCGTTGCAGGAACTGATGGCCGAGTACGTCATGACAAGCGTGCTGGAGTCGCAGTAGATCCCACCGCCGCGATCCGCTCCAAGATTCCGAATCGTCACGTCGTCGAGCGTCACCCGGCTATCAATCGCCGCGATCCCCGCCCCGGCCACCGTGTGGTAGGGGTCGGAATCGGTGAACACCGGCTCGATGTAGCAATCGCGCACGGTAACAGCCGCGTCGATCGCCAAAACACCACCACCGCAGAACGAGAACTGCGACACCCAGGTTCCACGCCCACCCCTGAGCGCAAGCCCCTCGATGACGGCACCCGGCTCCGGGACACCCGTGCAGTCGAAGATCGTCGAGTCATCCTGCGCCCTCGAGTTGCCCTCCAGATGCCGCACTCGTGTCGTGCTCTTCGACTCCCCCCGCACCGTGATCGCCTTCCCGCGCAGGTGCACGAGTTCGTCGTACGTCCCCGCCGCGACGTGCACGACGTCGCCCGGCTCGGCTGCATCCACCGCTTCCTGGATCGTCGCGTACTGGCTTGGCACCAGCAGATCATCCGCCGCCACGACGCTCACCACCCCGGCGCACACCGCGAGCCACGCCCTCTGCACCAACGTCTTCATAGCTTCCCCTTCCAGTTGCCCCGCGAGAGCCGAAAGGGCTACCACCCGCACATCGGCGGGTTGCACCGAAGAACGGGTCATCGTGTGATCTTCACAACGCAACGAAGCCGAGGGTGCGATTCAGAGGTACCCCTCGCTCACCAGCGCGCGGATCACCTGATTCGCGATCGGGCCCGCGACGCGGCCGCCGCTCCCGCCCTGCTCGATGAGCACCGCGATCGCGTATCGGGGCGAGGGCCGGCGCCCCGACAGGCCGACGGCGTCGGGCCCCACAAGGCAGACCATCCAGGCGTGGTCCCGCGGCTCGACGTGCTTCCGCCCGGTGGCGGGGTCTTCGATGGCGATGCGCACCGTGGCGGTGCCGGTCTTGCCGAGCACGCGCACGCCGGGCGTGTTGAAGATGGCGTCGTACCCCTGCGGAAAGTGCATCGCGTGCGCCGTGCCAAACTCGCGGTCATTGATAACCGCGTCGAGCCCGTCGAGCGCCGCGCGCGCTCCTTCAGGGTCGAGCCTCGTTCCTCCGGGCATCACCTCGGGCGCACGACCATCGAGCGTGAGCTTCGGCCGGAGGAGCGTGCCCGCGCGCGCAAGCGTGGCGTACGCGTTGGCGGCGTGCATGGGTGTCCAATCCACCGGGCCCTGCCCCATCGCCATGAAGATCGCGTCGGTGGTCTCCAGGTCGGAGCCGTCGCCCACGCCCCCGACGCGCCCCGCGTGCTCGAACCCCGCGCCGAGACCGAACCGCTGCCCGAGACCGAACATGTGGTAGACGTCCGAGATGGTCTCGGGCCCGAGGCGTCGGCCCAGTGTGTAGTAGTAAATGTTGCACGACACCATGAGCGACTCCCGCCCGTCCGGATCGTGCTCAAGCGTCTGCGAGTGCGTGAGAAAGTAGTTCTTCTCGCGGTAGATCCAGCATCGATAGATGTCGGGGCGCCCCTCGATCAGGTGACCGTTGCACGCGATCCGCTCGCTCGGGTCGTGCAGCCCAAGCGTCGTCGCGCCCGCGAGCGTGAGCGCCTTCGCGATCGAACCCGGGGCGTAGGCCGCCCCCACCGCCCGGTTCACCAGCGGGTGGTCCGGGTCGTCAGCCACCGCCTGCCAGTCGCGCGACACGAGCGCTCGATCCGGCTCCGGGCTCGTCACCATCGCGAGCACTTCCGAGGTCTCGATATCGAGCACCACCGCCGCGCCGAGCAGCGTCGTGCCCGTCGGCGTGTCGTGGTTGTTGTGCCAGTCCTGCACCACCGTGAGCCCGGCGCGCGGATCGAGCACCCCTTGGATGCGCGCCTGCAGCGCCGCGTCGATCGTCAGTCGCACATCGCGCCCGCTCTCCGGCGGCACGGCGAACCGCTCGTCGGTATCCACGCGCCACCGCTCAAAGCCCCGAAGCCCGCGCAGCTCGCTCTCGTGCGCCGCCTCGGCGCCCCACGCCCCGACCGTGTCGTCGGGTGCGTACGACCCGCGGTCGCGCGTTGCGCCGTTGTGCAGGCCCACCGTCGCGCGGGCCGCCTCGCCGGGGTGCGTGTCGAGATACGCGCGTCGCGCCTCCGCGTCAGTGTCGTAGGACCGGTCTCGCGTCCACCCCACCACATGCGCCGCCACGCTGCGCACATCGAGCGTGATCGGCTCATCGGAACGCACGGGAAGCGGATACGAGCTGCGGTCGATCGTCACCTCCTGCACGTCTTGCGGGTAGAGGCGATCCGCGCTGCGACGCACCGCGAGCCCGGGCATCAGCGGCACCTCGGTCGGCTCGCCCCCGCCGCGGTCCGGCAGCCCCACCGTCGCCTCGCTCGCCCGCATCATGTCGAAGGCGAGATCGTCCGATACGTCGGGCACGAGCGGGTGCGCGCGGTGCTCTTCGCGCACCGCTACGCGCGAGTCCTCGCGCACTCGGGCAGCAAGGCTGGGCGTGACCTCGCGGCCCGCCGCCTCAAGCTCGGCCAATCGCTGCCGCTCACGCACGGTGGCGACGTGATCCGAGATCGACTCAACCCGCGCTACGATCGCTTTGCGCCGGTCGAGCAGCGTCTGTACGGGCACACGGCCAGCGTCGGCCAAACGTCCCAGCATCGCGTCCACGTGCGCTTCGAACGCCGGCAACTCCGCTGCGCACAAACGCTCGCGCTCGGCGGGGCGGAGCACGCCCCACGCGTCCTCGTGCCGGCGCTTGGCTGCCGCCTCGGCCTGCCTGCGCGCCCACGTGCCGTCGAGCACGGCGTACTCAACCGCGAGGTCATAGCTCGCCCGATCGCGCGCGAGCACCCGCCCGCGACGGTCGAGAATCCGCCCGCGCACCGTCGGCGACCACTTCTCGCGATACAGACGCGACTCGGCCTCGGCGAGCAGCTCATCAGATTCCACGACCGTCAGGCGCGCGAGCTGCGCCGCCAGCGCGCCACCACCCACGCCGATCATCACGAGCAGCAGCACCAGACGACGGTGCGACTGCCGGGCGATCAGGCGGCGCTGCGGCGCGGTCGGGCGGAGGCTTGCGTCGAAACGAGGCATCCCCGCCCCCCTTTACGTCGCGCTCTTGTCCCTCGTGAGCTGCGCGTACGCGTTGTGCGAGTGGATCGACTCGAAGTTCTCCGAGTTGATCGAGTACCACGTGATCCTCGGCTCATCGTCGAGCGTGACCGCAAGATCGCGCACAATGTCTTCGACAAACTTCGGATGGTCGTACGCGTACTCCGTCACCCAGCGCTCGTCCGGGCGCTTGAGCACCGCGAACACCGGGCACGACGCCGCTGCCTCGAGCAGCGCCGCGAGTTCCTCGATCCACATCAGCGACGAGGTCTTCACCGCAGCCTCGATGCGGCAGCGCTGGTTGTGCGCGCCGTACGACGAGATCTCCTTCGAGCACGGGCACAGGCTCGTCGCCGGCGCCGCGACCGCCATCACGAAGTCGGTCTGCCCGTTGGCGGTGCACTCGAACCGCACCGGGAAGTCCACCAGCCCGGGCTGACCGGTGACCGGCGCCTCCTTGCGGATGAAGTACGTGAACGACGCCTCGAAGTGCGCCTCCTGCGCGTCCAGACGCTCCCGGATCGCGCTCGTCAGCTCCGGGATGTCGTCGGGGGTGATCGGCTCGGCGGTGTGGTGGTTGAGCACCTCCAGAAACCGCGACATGTGCGTGCCCTTCTGGCAGTGCGGCAGGGCGACATACATGTTGATCGACGCCACCGTCGTCTGCTCGCCGCCCCCGGGCGTCCGGAGGCGGATCGGGTAGATGACGTCCTTCACCCCCACGCGGTCGATCGCGACGCGTCGCGCATCGGGCTTGCTCTGGACATCCGGCAGCGAGTTGGCGTTGGTCTCGGACACGCCAGAGGGTAGGGGCGTTGGGTCAGGTCGCCGGCACCGCGTGCTTGTGCACCATCTGCTCCATCATCGCGACGCCCGCCGGAGCCCCCATCAGCCCTCCTGCAAGCCAGTCGAGACCGATCACGCTCCCGAATCCCGGCATGTGACCGGCGAAGGTCGCCCCGATCACCTCTCCGCCCAGAATCACCTGAGCGACCACCGGCCCGAGCGTCGCGACAAGCGCGAGCCCCGCGAAGCACGCCGGCTCACGAGGCGGAACCCCAACAAACGACGCCGCCCAGCACCCCGCCGCCGCGCCGACAAACGAGCCGAGCGCCGCACCGAAGATCGCTTGCCCCTTGAGCGGCTCAAGCACCACCACCCAGCACACCGCGCCAGCCACCACCGCCGTCACGAGCGCACAGAGCCCGAAGCCGACCCACCCGCTCTCGCCCCGAACCGTGCGCATGGGCGAGCGTGCGTCCTTGCTCGGCACCGCCATCACGAGGGCTGTCGCGAGCACCACGCCCACCAGCCCCGTCAGGAGCCCCTCGCCCGCGAGCGCGAACATGGGCGAGTCCGGGCGCGTGACATGCACCAGGTCGCCGAGCGAGGCCTGGCGCCATGCACCCCATGTCAGCACAAAGGCGCCGGCCCAAGTGGCGATGCGATAGTTGACAAACCGCGCCGTCGGGATCGCCACGATGGCCGCGAGCACGACCGTCGCGAGCATGGCGAGCACACCCATCGCCGGGTTCGCGCTGACGAGCGCCGTCGCCTCCGGGCCGCCGTCCGCGGCTCGAACCGAAGCGGTCAGCGCACCCGCGATGGGCCCGAGGACAAAGAGCGCCGCGATCCCCGGCACCCAACGCATTGCGGTACGGATCACTCGTCCTGCCCTTTCGGAGGCCGAATCACTCATCGGGAATCAGCTTGACCGGCTTCCCGTCGGGCATCGGGGTGATGTGAAGGTCCTTCACGATGCCGGAGAGATCTGGGCTCTGGGCGTTGCCCGACTGATCAATGAGGACCAGGAGCAGCGCGTCGCCGTTCTGGAAGTGCATCGGGATCGGCATGACGTCGTTGCGCCCGCCATACTCCTGCATCGACTCACCGAGCGCGCCATACATCTTCATGAACTCAACGAACCCGGTCGGCGGCCCCTGCATCGGACCGAGCTGAGCGGTGTACGCGTCCTTGAACGCCACGAACGCCTCGTCCGTGAGTTTGTCCTGAGCGGACGTCGTGAAGAGTGATCGTGCGGTGTCATAGTCGCCCACCTCGATCGCGGCGACTTTCTGGGTAATACCGCCCGCGATCTGCTCTTCGAACATCGACCACGCGCTCCGAGCGCCGACGCCGATGCCGATCCACACCAGCGAGACGAGCAGCCCGAGCACGAGCGCCGTGATCGCGATGCCCTTGCCCCCCAGCCGCCCCTGCGAGCCGGCGATCCCGACGAGCGCAAACACCGCGAGCAACACGCCCAGGAGCCCGACTCCAGGGATGAAACAGACCAATGCGCACACCAGCGCCAGGATGGCGAGCAGGCTCGTCCGCTCCGGGCCGGTGAGCGATTCCGACGGCATCGCGTCAAACTGCGTCATGCGGGAAGATTAGCCGGGACGCCCCGCACACGCTGGGGCATCCCACTTGGCGATGCACGCGGCCACGAGTGTCGCCGCCTCGACCACATCCGCCTCGCTCGTCTGACGACCGATGCTGAACCGGATCGAAGCCTCCGCGACCTCCTCACAGACCCCCATCGCGCACAAAACCGGCGAAGCCGCGAGCGAGCCCGAACTGCACGCCGAGCCGGCTGAGGCGCACACACCCGCCTCGGCGAGCACGAGCATCAGGGCGTCGCCCTCCACCCCCGGAAAGCCGATGTTCGCGGTGTTCCAGAGCTTCCAGGCGCCCTCGGTCGGGCTCTGGCCCCAGTGGCAGGGCCCGTTGACCACCGCCCCCGGACATCGCGCGAGCACCTCCCGCTCGAAGCGATCCCGCACCCGCGCCTGTCGCTCGCGGTTCGAGGGGTCTCGAAGCCAGGCGTCCGATTCCTCCGCCGCCACGCCGGCGCCCGCGATGCCCGCGACGTTCTCCGTCCCGCCGCGCCGTCCCTGCTCCTGCGATCCCAAGATCTGCGAGACGCACGCGACGCCGCGGCGCACCCAGAGCATGCCCACGCCCTTCGGCCCACAAAACTTGTGGGCTGAACACGTCAGCAGATCGCAGGGCGGCCCACCCTCGGGCATCGGCATCTTGCCCACCCACTGCGTCGCGTCGCAATGAAACGGCACGCCCGCCGCCCGGCAGAGCTCGTGGATGCGGGCCACATCCTGCACCACGCCGGTCTCGTTGTTCGCCCACTGCACGCTCACGAGCCCGATCGGCTCGCGCTCCAGGATGGCTGCAAGGTCGTCGAGGTCGAGCACGCCATGGTCCCCCGCCGCGAGACGGAAGACGCTGACCCCCTCACCCTCGAGCCTCGCCGCCAACTCGCGCACCGCCGCGTGCTCGATCGGATCGGTCACCAGCGACTTGCGGCTGCACCCGCACAGCACGCCCCGGATCGCAAGCCCGATCGATTCGGTGCCCGACCCCGTGAAGACAATGTCCCGCGGCGACACGCGCAGGAGCCCCGCCACCTGCTTGCGTGCATGATCAACCACGCGGCGAGCAGCCAGCCCCGGACGGTGCAGGCTGGAGGGGTTCGCCCAGTGCTCGCGGAGCGCGATGGCCATCGCATCAACGACAGCCGGGCTTGGCGGGGTCGTGGCGTTGTAGTCCAGGTAGATCACAGCACCAATCGTACGCGACGCGGGCCGATTCGCGGCCTCGGGTTATCCGGGGGAATCCGAGTCGGCCCGGTCACGCCCGACCAGCACGCGGGCGATGACATCCTGCACGTGCGTGCCCGATTCGGCGTCCACGCCGTGCCCCTGGATGCCGAGCGCCGACGAGAGCCCGTATCCGAGCCCCATGTAGATCAGGAGCCAGGCGATGAGGTCCGCGCTGAATCGCGTGGTCACCCGCTTGGTCTCCTGCGCCTGCCCCACCTCGTGCTTGAGGAAGGTGTGCAACGCCGCGATGTGCTCGTGGACCGCATCGCGGATGGTCGAATCATCCGGGTCATTGACCTCCGTGATCGCCTGCAGAAACACGCGATAGGCCTCGCGCCCCTGCTCGGAGACCATCGGGTTGTCGCCGATCAAGCGGCGGAGGCGATCGCCCGGGTCGGTGGCGCCCTCGAGGTCTTGCTGCCACTGCTGAAGGGTCCGTTCGCCTGTGCGCGCGATCAGCGCCACAAACAGCTCGCGTTTCGAGCTGAAGTGACGGTAGATAATCGGCTCGGTCACCCCCGCGGCCCGGGCCAGCTCGGCTGTCGTCGCGCCGGCGTACCCCTTCCGTGAAAACAGCGCCGCCGCGCAGTCGAGCAGTTGCTCTCGGCGCTCAGCTGCGGGAAGTCGGCTCACGCGTCAGGCTCCTCTGCCCCCTCGATCACCCTACCAACCCCGCACCCACCCTGCCCGGGCGGCAGCGGCACGGGGTCGTACCCGCCCTTGGTGAACGGCTGACACCGAAGCAGCCGCCACGCGGTCAGGCGCGTGCCCTTGATCGGGCCGAACGTCTTGTACGCCCCGAGCGCGTACCTGCTGCAGGTCGGCTCGAAGCGGCACTGCCCGCCAATGAACGGCGAGAGCGTCGCCCGGTACGCCCAAATCGCCCACAGGAACGGGTACGTCGCGACCCGCCCCATCCACGACACCCTGTGCCCCTCACGCCTCATCGCTCGCCCCGCGTTTCGACAGCGCCGTGTGCGCCCGCGCCATCCCCTCAGCGAGCCAACGCTGGTAGTCCACGAGCGTCGCCGGCCCGTGCGCCCGAGCCGAGACCACCACGTCGTACGCCCCCTCGGCGGCACGTGGGAGCTGACCGCGCGACAGACGGAACGCCTCACGGAGCCTGCGCTTGAGCGCGACGCGACGCACCGCGCCGCCGACCTTCCGTCCCACCGAGAGCCCGAGCCGGTGCTCCTCAAGCCCGTTGGGGCGAAGGTGGATCATGAGCGGGCCCGCCGGCTTCCGAACCCCCTCCCGAAACACCGCGGCGTAGGCATCGCGCCCCGCGAGGCGGTGCCGCCGCCGAAAGACGGGTCGCTCTGCTTCGCCCCGGGTCTCGGGCATGCTTGAATCTAAGCGCGCGCGTCGCTCGCTCGGGGCAGGACGCCGAGGAGCACGCACATCATCCCGCCAGCGATGAGCCAGAGGCGTCCGTGCCGGTCCGTCGCCCAACGCTCGAGGCGCGACGCCGCCTCATGCCGAGCGCGGAGGTGCGCCGGCGGGGGTTCGAGCGACGCCGGCTCGCCCACGCCCTCTGACGACACCGCGATCAGACGAAGCGGCTCACGCTCCGCCGGCGCGCGGTTGAGCTGGGCCGCCGCCATCGCCCGGACCACCTGGGGATCGTGCCCCTGGAGGGCCAGGGCGTAGCGCTCGTGACGGAAGACGCGTTCCCGCTGGACGCCCTCGCTCGCGAGTGCTGCATCGCGCCGCCACCGGAGGTCCTCCAGATCGCGCCAGGCAGGCAGGAGCACCGTCGCGGTCACCAGCGCGAGCCCCGCCGCGAGGAACATCCACCCCGAGGGGGCCCACGATCGCTTCGGTCCCTCCATCTCACGAGTCATCGGCTCGGAAGCCGAGCCCGCTCGAAAGAGCGTCGTACCATCGCGTTCCATGCGTCGCCGGGTTGTCATTACGGGGCTCGGGGTGGTGTCGGGGTACGGCGTCGGCGTCGGCCCGTTTTGGCGCGGGCTCGCCGAGGGGCGCTCGACCATACGCCCGATCGAACGGTTCGACGCGTCGGGCTTCGCGTCGAAGCACGCCGCCGAGGTCCCGGACTTCTCCGGCAAGGACCACATGCCCCGCCACTACCGCAAGGCGGTGAAGGTGATGGCCCGCGACTCCGAGCTGGCCGTCGCCGCAGCAGCATCGGGCGTGCAAGACGCCGGGCTCGTCACTCGGGCCGCGGAGGAGGGCGAGCCGACCTATCCGGGGCGGCGTGTGGGGTGCCAGATCGGCGCGGGCCTGATCGCAGCCGACGTCAACGAACTGGCGGGCGCGATGGTGACCAGCGCCGGCGATTCGGGCGAGATGTCGTGGCGTCGGTGGGGCGCGGTCGCCGAATCGGGCGGCGACGGCGCGATGAACAACCTGCCCCCCCTCTGGCTTCTCAAGTACCTGCCCAACATGCTCGCGTGCCACGTGACGATCATCCACGGGTGCGAAGGCCCGTCGAACACGATCCTCGCCGGTGAGGCCGCCGGGCTGCTCTCGATCGGCGAGGGCTCGCGCATCATCGAGCGCAACGACGCCGACGCGACGCTCTCCGGCGGAATCGAAAGCAAGCTCAACCTCACGTCGTTCATCCGCCTGCATCTGGCCGGGCTGCTCGCGCCATCAGCGCCAGACGATTCGCCGAGCGTCGCGCCGTATGACCAGGACTCGCCGGGCACATTCGCTGGCGAGGGCGGCGCGGTCATCGTCCTCGAAGAGCGAGGATCCGCGTCGGCCCGCGGCGCTTCGCCCTACGCCGAGCTTCTCGGCTTCGGCGCCGGGCAGGAGACAGTCGGCCTCGGCTCCCTGGGCGAACCGACGCCGGAGGAAGGCGTCGGCGGCGCGTACGCCGCCGCCATCCGAGCGGCGCTCGCCGACGCCTCGTGCGATGCCGACGAGATCGACGCGATCGTGCCCGGCGCGCTCGGGCACGCCGAATCCGACGCCCGCGAACTCGCCGCCCTTCGTCGCGTGTTCGCCGACCGGCTCGGGCAGATCCCCATTATCGCGACGCCTCCCCTCGCCGGCGCGTGCGCCGCCGGGGCGTCGGGGCTCCAGATCGCCGCTGGGGCGCTCGCCCTCCGCGATCAGCGCCTGCCCGCCCACCTGCTTCTGGGAGGCGACCGCAAGGGTCTGACCCCCGAGTCGGCCCGCGAAGCTCGCCTTTCGCGCGTCCTCGTGTGCGTCTGCTCGACAGCCGGGCAGTGCGTCGCCGCCGTCCTCGCTTTCGCGGGGTAATGATGCCATGTCAGGCCCGCTGCCCGGGCGCCCGGGCGAGACGGCTACGCACCTCTTCAGGAGACCACCATGTACGACGAACGACACGGGCGAGGCGGCGGGTATCGAGGCGGGGGCGGCGGTCGCCACGGCGGGGGCCACCATGGCGGAGGCGGCGGATACCGCGGCGGGCCGCGCGAGCATCGCGAACCACGCGGACGCCCGCTCTCCGAGCTCGACCCCGCGCTCACCGAGATGAGCCGCAAGGTCATCGGGTGTGCGATCGAGGTCCACAAGTCGCTCGGGCCGGGATACGCCCGCGAGATCTACCTCAAGGCGCTGTGTATCGAGATGGACCACGAAGAGGTCAGCTACAAGCTCGACCATGCGTTCGACGTCGACTTCGATGGCGACATCGTCGGACAGACCGTCGCGACGCTCTACGTCGGCGACCGGTTCCTGGTCGAGGTGCTCGCGCGCGTCGGCGAGATCGGCACCGCGGAGCGCACCGCGCTGCGCGCCCAGCTCCGATCTGCGGACACCGAGCTTGGCCTCATCATCAACTTCGGCGAGCGTCGTCTGAAGGACGGTCTCGTTCGCGTGCTCAACCCCGACAAGCTCAACGAGCTCGACTCGGAGCACGACGAGGACGACGACGAGTACGAAGACGACGACTCGTCCGACGAGTCGGGAGAAGAGTCCGACGATTGATGCGCCGGCGCGTGGTCATCACGGGCATGGGGTGGGTCACGCCGCTCGGTGCGAGCATCGAGGGCGCGTGGGCGCGCCTGCTCGCGAGCGAGTCGGCGATCGGACCTCTCACGCGCTTCCCCGGCGAGACCTTCGCGACCAACTTCGCCGCAGAAGTGCGTGACTTCGACCTCGCCGACCACGCCGAAGGCGCAGCGTTGCGCTTCGGCGCGGGCGGGTGCCTCTCCACCGGCTTCGCCGTCGCCGCGGCGGCCCAAGCGGTCGAGCAGTCCGGCCTTGGCAGGCGTGACGGCTCGCGCGCCGACGGCGCACCGCCGCCACACCGCGTGGGTGTCTACCTCGGCGCAGGCGAAGGCTCGCCCGACTACCCGTCGCTCGACCACACCCACATGCGCACGTGGGACGCACAGGCCCGCGCTACCGACGCCCCCGCGTGGGCGCGCGCCGCCGCCCAGCACATGGCCCACGCGCGCGAGTTCGAGCAGGAGCCGCACGCGACGCTCGCACGCGTCGCCGGCGCGTTCGGCGCACAAGGCCCGTCGCTCAACTGCATGACCGCGTGCGCCGCGGGCGTGCAGGCGATCGGCGAAGCAGCCGAGATCATCGCGCGGGGCGACGCCGACGCGATGCTCGCCGGCGGCGCGCACTCCATGATCCACCCGCTCGGCATGACCGGCTTCATCCGCCTCACCGCCATGAGCACGCGCCGGGACACCCCTCAGACCGCCGCACGCCCCTTCGATCGCACGCGCGATGGCTTCGTGATGGGCGAGGGCGCGGGCGTCGTCGTCCTCGAATCGCTCGAACACGCCGAGCGACGTGGGGCGGAGCCGCTCGCCGAGATCGCCGGGTATGGCTCCAGCGCCGACGCCTTCCGCATCACCGACATGCACCCCGAGGGCGCCGGGCCCGCCGACGCCATGGAGCGCGCCCTCCGACAGGCGGGCATCACGCCCGCCGAACCCGGGCCCGACAACAGACCGCCCGTCGACTACATCTGCGCGCACGGCACGGGCACCAAGGAAAACGACTCGATCGAGACCACCGCGATCAAGCGCCTGTTCGGCCCGCAGGCGTCCCGCATCCCGGTCTCGTCGATCAAGTCGATGATGGGGCACCTCATCCAGGCCGCCGGCGCGGTGGAGCTCATCGCGTGCGTGCAGGCGATCCGAACCGGTTGGCTCCCGCCGACGATCAACGTCCGCGAGCCCGACCCCGCGTGCGACCTCGACGTGATCCCCAACACCGCCCGCGACCTGCGCGACAAGGGCGGCGTCGGCACATGCCTCACCAACTCGTTCGGCTTCGGCGGCCAGAACGACTCGGTGCTCGTCAGACGAACCTGATCACGCCGCGGCGAGGCCCGCCGCCGGCGCCTCGAAGCGCACCGCCACCCGGTCCCCCAGGGCGCCGGGCACGACCCGCACCACACGGGCGAGCAGGCGATCGTCGTCGCGGAGCAGTGCCCGCCTGGCGTCGTCGAGGATCACCTCGACCGTGTCGCCCGGGCGGATCGACCGGGGAGAGCGAACCTCCAGCATCGCTCCCCCAGCGGAGAGGTCCACCGCGAACCCAGGGGCGTACCGGATGCCCGCCTCGGGGCGGACCTTGCACGCGAGACCCGCGGGTGCGCGTGGGTGAGCTCGGCGTTCGGGGTCGGTGGGCCGTTTGGTCACGCCCGTGCGCATCGGTCACGGCGCGGGTCGCAGACCAAAGCCCGGGCGGCGATCGCGCCGATATCGCCGCTCGGAGCGCAACTACCGCATGGACCTGTCCATCCTCATCCCGACCCACGGACGTCCCGAGACCCTGGCCCGGTGCCTCACCGGGCTCGCTCGCCACGCCGACCCCGACCTCGACGTGGAGATTCTCGTCGGGATCGACGGCCCGGACCACGGCGAATCCGACGCCGCGGTGGCGGCCCTTGATGCGATCGGTGTCGATCTCCCCCTACACCTCATCACCTGCGCCCGCGCCGGCCCCGCCGCGACCCGCAACCGCCTCATCGAACGAGCTCGGGCGCCCGTGGCGCTGTTCCTCAACGACGATGTGATCCCCCAGTCGGGGCTCGTCCGGGCCCACGCCGACGCCCACCTGCGTCTGTTCGCCTCCGGGCGCCGCGCGATGGTGCTGGGCTCCGCGCCGTGGCTCGTGCACGAGCCCGACCGGCTCTTCGACCGCCTGGTTCGCGAGTCGTCGATGATCTTCTTCTACGACCAGATGACCGACGCCGACCCGGAGCGCGACTGGGGCTTCCGCCACGCGTGGACGCTCAACCTCTCGGTGCCGACGGCGCTCGTGCGCGAGGGCGGAGGCTTTGACGAGCGTTTCGTGCGCCCATGCTTCGAGGACCTCGAACTCGCTTGGCGACTCGCGTGCCTCCACGCCACGCCGGTGCTCTACCTGCCTGAAGCGGAGGTGCTCCACGACCATCGGTACGAGCCCGGCGTGTACCTGGCGCGCGAGCGCACGCTCGGCGCCGAGGCCTTCCGCCTCGCCCATACCCACCCGGCGTTCGCGCGCGACGTGTTCGGCCGCGACCTCACCGATGGCGCGGAGTTGGCGTACGCCGAGGAAGCCCTCGCCCGCGAAAGGCCGCAGGCTGAGCAGTTGGAGCGGTCGTTCCTTGAGTTGGCTCACCTGCCCGCCGACGCGGTCAGCAGCCCCCACGCGCCGGCCCTGATCCGCCGGCTCTACGAGCACCACCTCCCACTGAAACGCTGGCACTGGCGCGCGGGGCTGACACAGGCCGCCCTAAGCGTGCCCGTGTAGCCTCACCGGTATATTCACCCCGTGACGGTCCACAACGGCACAACCCCGCACACCGACCCCGCGCCCGACGCGCCCGCGATCTCGCTGCGCGACGTGAAGAAGGTCTTTGGGTCGCAGACGGTGCTCGAGGCGATCACGCTCGACGTGATGCCGGGGGAGACCATGGTGATCATGGGGGGGTCGGGCTCGGGCAAGAGCACCACGCTCCGCATGATGATCGGGAGCTTCCCTCCCGACAGCGGGTCGATCACCATCCTGGGCAAGGACATCACCCACGCTCGCGGGCGCGAACTCGACGAGGTGCGCAAGCAGTTCGGCATCCTGTTTCAGTCGGGCGCGCTGTTCAACTCGATGACCGTCGCCGAGAACGTCGCGCTCCCGCTGCACGAGCACACGGATCTCGACCCGGACATCATCGACATCCAGGTGCACATCAAGCTCCAGCTCGTGGGGCTGGGCGATGCCGCGGACAAGCGCCCCGACCAGATCTCCGGCGGCATGAAGAAGCGAGCCGGGCTCGCGCGGGCGCTCGCCCTCGACCCGAAGATCCTGTTCTACGACGAGCCCAGCGCCGGGCTCGACCCCGTGACGAGCGCCCAAATCGACCAGCTCATCATCGCGATGTCCCGCGAGCTCGGCGTGACCTCGGTCGTCGTCACGCACGAGATGGACTCGGCGTTCACCATCGCCGACCGGATGGCGATGCTCGACCGTGGACGCATCCTGAAGATCGAAACGCGTCATTGGTATGAGCACCTGCGCGACCTGAGCGACGCGGAAGCGAGCGAAAGGCCGGAGGACGAGCGCCTCATCCGCCAGTTCCTGCGCGGCGACGCGGAAGGGCCGATCACGCAGCGCGCGTCGGGTGACGCCTACCGCCAGAGACTCGGGCTATGAGACGGAGAACCGCATGAGCATGCGCCAAGACCCCAAGATGAACCTGATCGCGGGCGTGTTCCTGCTCCTGGGGATCGTGCTGACTGTCGCGGCGACCTTCCGCCTCAAGAACCTCTCGACCGAGCCGACGACCACCTATCGCGTCGCGCTGCGCCTGAACACCGGGTCGGCCGGCATGGAGGCGCAGGCCGCGGTGCGGATCGGCGGGCAGCGCGTGGGCCGGGTCAACAAGGTCGAGACCAAGACGCGCGCCGAGCTGGGCGCGGACTGGGCGCGTGTGGAGGCGGCGCAGGAGGGGTTCCGCCAGCGGCGCGGGGTCGAGGTCCCGAGTGTGCCCAAGACGCTGCCCTCAGGGCGGGCCGCCCCGGAGAGCATCGAGGATCACGAGGGCCGCCCGAAGGACTACGACGCCCTTTTCGGCGACGGCCCCATCGTGGTGATCGAGATCGAGGTGCCCTCCAAGTTCGAGATCTACCAGGACGCGCGCGTCGACCTCGACGTGCCGTTGCTCGGCTCGGGCGCCTCGCT
The DNA here is from genome assembly GCA_030429485.1 of Phycisphaerae bacterium. Taxonomy (GTDB): domain Bacteria; phylum Planctomycetota; class Phycisphaerae; order Phycisphaerales; family UBA1924; genus JAUIFD01. Next base: position 34,973 of record JAUIFD010000012.1, read on the forward strand.
CAACATCCCGTACACCGGCAACCCCGACGCCGGGCGCCCGCCGCTCGCCGACGGCGACTTCCTGGTCGGGCAGCTCGGCTCGCCGTTGCTCCTCTACCAGGCCGGGCTCGACCCCGAGAAGGTGTGGGAGATCGTGGACAACATCCAGGCGACGTCACGCCTGGTGCGCGAGGAAATGGCGCCCGACGCGAAGGACCTGCTCAGGAGCGTCCACGAGACGTGGGAGAGCGACGGCCGCGGCATCATCACCGACGTGCGCGACGTGACCTCGGGCGCGCGCGACGCGTGGCCGACGTGGAAGGGTGACATCGATCACACGCTCGCCAACGCGCGCAACGCCTCCGATCGGTTCGACTCGACCATGGACAACGTCGAGCAGCTCACCGGCACCGCCCGCGATGGTGTCGACGCGTTCAAGGAAGGCGTCACACTCGCGCGCGACGTGATCCAGGAGAACCGCGACAACGTGCGCGAAACCATCGCCTCAGCCAAGCGCACCATGCGCGACATCGAGACGACGACGCGCCCCAACGTCGACGAGACACTCGATGGGTATCAGGCCCTTGCCGAGCAGGCCGGCTCGTACCTCGCGCAGTACAAGCCCGTGCTCGACCAGGTGATGGCCAACGTCCGGCTGGCCTCCGGCCAGCTCCGACTGCTCGCGATCGAGATCCGCGCCCAGCCCTGGCGCGTGCTGCACCGGCCCGACACCAAGGAGCTCGAGACCCAGCTCCTTTACGACTCGTCGCGGGCGTACGCCTCCGCGGTATCGGACCTCCGGGCGGCCTCGGAGTCGCTCGAGGCGATGCTCGACAGGGCGGACACGGGCGGCGCGGTCGACCCGAGCCAACTGCAAGGGCTCAACTCCGATCTCCAACAAGCCTTCGAGCGGTACCGCGACGCGGAGCGGGCCCTCCTGGACAGGATGATCGAGGATTCGAAGTAGGAGCGACACCATGGCCCGACGACCCCGCCTGGCGCCGCTCGCTGCTGCGGGCTCGATCGCGCTCCTCACAGCCCAGGCTGGGGCGCAGCCCTCGATGGGGCACATGGCGTCGGGCGCCTGGACCTCGATCGCCGGGTGGGTGGTCTCGACGTGGATGGGGTGCGTCAGCTGGACCTTGAGCGCCGCACAGGACGGGATCGACACCGCCCACGCCTTCGCGAGCCCCTCCACCGCCCTTGCGCCCGAGCCTGGGCTCTACCGACCGGTCAATCCCGCGAGCCCGTGCGGCAACCCAGCCCCAGGCTGGATGCTGTGCGAGGCGGACGACGCCCCAGACCGACTCGTGATCCTGGTCCACGGGCTCGACGAGCCCGGGTGTGTGTGGAACGACCTCGCGCCGGCGCTCGTGGAAGAGGGGTACGAGGTGGCGAGGTTCGAGTATCCCAACGACCAACCCATCGCTGACTCGGCCGCGCTGCTGCGCGGCGAGCTGGCTCGCCTGGGCGCCGCGGGTGTCGGGCACGTCGACTTCGTCGCGCATTCCATGGGCGGGCTCGTGCTGCTCGACGCCCTGACGCACCCCGGGGGAGCCAACTCGACGCCCGGCGCGATCATGCCACGGGTGGAGCGGGTCATCACCGTGGGCACCCCCTTCGAGGGTTCCCCATGGGCCCGCGCCCGCTGCGTCACCGAGGCGCGCGAGCAGTACACGCGGTGGAAGGCGGGCGACCACGCCTGGACGGACCTCACCGGGGGGCTCGCCGACGGACACGGTCAAGCAGGAACGGACCTGCTGCCCGGGTCGACGTTCTTCCAGCACCTCGTCGGGCGCTCCATGCCTCAGAGCGTGGAGTGGACAGCTTTGGTCGCGCGCCTCGTGCCGGATTGGACCGTCGAGCCCAGCACGTACCCCGCACTCGGTGCGCCGCAATCGGCGTGGAACAACTCGGTCGACTGGCTCGGCAACCTCGTAGGCGATGGGGTCGTCACCATGCGATCCGCGTCGGCGGCGCCCTCGGACGACGTCACCGCGGTGGCGAGCGGCCCCACCGGCCTCTGGGTTGCGACCCGCGCGGGCTACGCCCGGCTCTTCGCGGCCCATGGTTTCGAGATCGACGCCGATTCGCCGTCGCAGACCGTGCTCTTTCCGGAAATGGACGAAAGCGTCGAGGTGCCCGAGATCACCACCGCCTGCTGGGACATCCTCGGCAAATCCCCCGACGCGGTGATGTGCGCCGGGAGCAACGCCCACCTCGCGCTCGGCACGACCTCCCCGATCCCCGGGGCGTTCTCACCCGTCGTCGGGCTGCCCTAGCGCAGACGGGCCGCGTCGCGGAGCAGCTGCGAGAACGTGCCGACGACGAGCGACACGAGCTGCTCCTTCGGCACGCTGATCTTGCCGTCGAACTCCTCCTTGCCGATCGGTCCGTCGACCAGGAGCGAGG
>JAUIFD010000219.1 GCA_030429485.1 Phycisphaerae bacterium
GCTCGTCGAGCAGCATCTCGCCCGCGTCGCGCTCGCCGACCGCGCGCGCCGCCGCCTCGACGAGCTTCGCGAGCCGCGGCCGGGCGGCGTCGTCGGCGCCCCGGAGGTTCCGGTAGCTGACGTCGAAGGAGCGGCTGCGGGTGAGCGCCGGCCGGTCCTCGCTGCGCTTGGTCAGCACGAGGTCCACGCTCGCCTCCCCCCGCGCGAAGCGGAAGGTGCAGCGGCGCCGGTCGAGCATCACGCTCACGAGCGTCGCGTCGTGCGCCTCGGCGACGCCCTCGACGAGCGCGCGCCACGCCGGGTGGTCCTCGCTCGGGCGCGTGTCGTGGCTCCCGTGCGGATCGTCGCTCCCGTAGGCGAGCCCGTCCTCCGGCTCGCGCCACGGCGTCGTGCGCGGGGTCGGCGCGAGGCGCTCGGGCTCCCAGCCGAGCTTGTTCACGTACGCGTGCGTGAGCCCGAGGCAGCGCTCGGCGTGCTCGCACTTCGCCTCCCAGAGGCACGCGAACTTCGGGTAGACGTCGTAGAACTCCTCGACGATCACGACGTCGGGCTGTGTGTTGTCGACCGCGTCGGCGTGCGCCCCGAGCAGGCACATCGGGACGTACTTCACCGCGCACGGGATCCCGAGCTCGGTCGCGCGATCGAGGGCGGCGACCAGCGCGGGGCCGAGCTCCGCCATCGGCACGATCAGACCGCGCTCGTCGGCCTTGTCCTCCATCGGGAGGTAGTTCCACCACTCCATGCGCGCCGGCGCGAGCGGCGCGACCCGCTCGACGATCCGGGTGAGGTGCTCGACGTTGAGCGTCGTCAGGACCGTGTTCGTCATCAGCGTCACGCCCATCGACGCGAGGTTCATCAGGCCCCGCCACGCCTCGTCGAACGAGCCCGGCCGCTGCGAGATGTGGTCCTGGACCGGGCCGTCGGGGCCGTGCAGCGAGACGAAGAACTCGTCGACGCCGGCGCGCACGAGCCGCTCGGCGAAGGCCCGGTCCGCGAGCGGGCGGCCGTTCGTCTGGATCCGGATGTGCTCGAAGCCGCCGTGCGTCTTCGCGTAGCGGAGGTAATCGAAGAGGCGCTTCTCGAGCGTGACCTCGCCGCCGGTGAAGGTGACCCGGCGGTAGCGCGGCGCCTTCCCGTTCTCGTCGACGGCGCGCACGAAGCGCTCGAAGGGCACGCCCTTGTAGCGGTTCATGCCCTCCTGGACGATGCAGAAGCGGCACGCGGAGTGGCAGTGGAAGTCCACCGTCACGGTGAGGTCCTCGAAGCGCGTCGGCTCGAAGCGGCCCTTGTAGCTCTGCATCGCGCTACACCGTCCCGTAGAAGCTCGTCTTCGGGTGCACCAGCGCGCCGCCTGGGCCGGGCTCGTAGTCGAGGCCGACGTCGAAGTAGAGGTGGTCGAGCTCGGGCGCGCGCGCCTCCACGAACGCGACGAGCTCGTCGGGGTAGGCGAAGCGCTTCAGGAACCAGAGGAGCTGGTCGACGTCGACGCCCGAGTAGTACACGCCGTCGCGCGCGCGCTTCTTCGCGACGCAGATCCGCTTGCACGCGAACAGCTCGGGCCGGATCACCTCGGCGAGCGCCTGCGGGCGGGTCGCGAAGTCGACGAAGCACGACGCGCGCACCAGGCCGAGCACGGTGTCGATGTCGGGCTTCGGCGCGAGGAAGCGGTAGGTGTTCTCGAGCTCCCGCCGATCCCGGCGCACGACGTACGAGCGCCCGGCGTGGGCGTCGGTGCCGGTGAGGTAGAGGTTCAGCTCCTCGATCGCGCCGCGCTCGAGCACGGCGCGATCGAGGTCGAAGCTCACCATCATGTAGGGGATCGTCTCGGCGACCGGGACCTCGATGGGCAAGACGTCGCGCAGCGCCTCGGCGAGCCCCGCGACGGTCGCGGCGGGGTCCTCCTTCCGGGGGTCGTAGACGTAGAGCTCGAAGAAGAGCCCCGCGCCGTCGGACTTCACCCCGAAGACGACCATGTCGCGCCCGAGGGACGCCCGCAGGGCCTCGATCACGGGGCGGGCGCCCTCCTCGATGCCCGCGAGCGCGAGCGCGCGCCAGAGCAGGTTCTCGGATCGCAGCTTGCCCGCGGTCGGCCGGCGCGGCCGGTACGGCTGCAGGCAGTAGTCGAAGTAGCGGTCCCCGGGCGCCGCGCGGAGGAGCGCGTCAGCCACGGCTCACGAGGGGCAGCGCGTCGGGGTGGACCATCTCGATGATGCGACGCAGGCGCGCGACCTCGGCGTGGCTGACGTCGCCGCGGTGCGAGTACGCGACGCCGTCCCGCGCTTCGAAGCGCGGGCGGTCGGGCTCGGCGGGGACCGCCTCGAGCGTGACCAGCCCCTCGGGCGAGTCGAGGTCGAAGAAGAGGCCGTCGTGCTGGTTGCGCATCGTGCGCAGCCGCCAGCCGCCGACCCCGCCGACGCGCTGACGGATCGCCTCGACGAGCTCCGGGTCGAGCGCGCGGACGGCGCGGTCGAGCGCGCTGTCGATCTCCTGCCGGGGCCCCGGCCGCTGCTCGGGCCGGCGCCGCACCTGGAAGCCGGCCCAGTGATCGGCGACCACGGCGTTCTCGTGCTGCAGCGACACGCGCTTCACGTGGTCGAGCTCGCGGCGCAGGTCCTCGGGGGTCCAGCCCGCGCAGGACTCGATCAGCCACGTGTGCGGGTCGAACTCGATCCGAAGGTCGGGGTCGGCCCGGTCGAGGAGCGCGTCCGGCAGCACGAGCGTCCAGAAGACGCGCACCGAGTCGGCGATCTCGACCGCGTGCTCGAACGTGCGACGGAACGACGCCGGGTCGTCGCCCGGGAGCCCGAGCATGAGCTCGAGCTCGATCGGCCAGTGCTCGCGCACCGCGTCGCAGACCCGCTCGAAGCGCTCGAGGTCGAAGGGCCGCCCGAGGCGGTGCAGGACCTCGGGCTCGAAGCTCTGCACGCCGATCGCGAGCTGCGCCCGCTCGCGCCACTCGTCGTAGCGCCTGCGCTGGTGGGCGTCCATCTTGACCTCGATCAACAGCTCCTGCGAGTCAGGCAGCTGGATGCCCGCCTCCTCGTGCGACACAAAACTTCCATGCGTATGCAAGATGTGTCGGAGCTCATTGAGATTCTTAAATCCGACCACCGCACTTTTGAGCTTGCGCTCACCCGTCGGCGCGACCACATCGCGCTCCTCGATGACGACATAGCGGGCGATGAACTGATCGATGTTGTTGATCCCGACCTTCTCCAGGATCGCCGGGTCGATAAAGTGCAGCAGGTTGTAGGGCTCGGCCGGCGAGTTCTCGCCGACGGTGCCGCTGAGCCCGAGGATGCCACCACCTTTTCGCCGCACACTGTGAGCGCGATAGTCGGCCTGCCATGCCCGTTGTGCACCGCCCCCGCGACTGACACCCATGTATTTGGGGTCACCAAAGAAACCGGGCGACGGAGTCCAAGTGTTGCGAATGTTGCCGGTCTCATCCCAGACCAAAAAGTCGATCCCGAGGTCCGACCATTCGACGCCCGGGTCGTATTCCCGCCCTTTGAGTTGCAGCACCCGCTCACTCCACGCAGCCGAGCCATTCTCGATAAATGCCCGGTCGCGTTCGGTGAGTGACTCTTCATGCTTCCCGAGGGCCTGTTGACGAAACAGGCGAATACTCCGTCGAATGCCCATCCGCGAACGGTTGTAGGCGTACATGTCATCATCGGAGATACGTGTCGTGGCAATCGAGGTATCTGTCAGGAGAACCAGGTCGTAGTAGCCGGCCTGAAAGTCGAGCCAGACCGTCGAACGTTCGAGGGCCGAAGCTGTTTCGGCGATCACCTGGCCCTTGCGGGGACCGCTTTTTGCCTCGCGGCGAGTCGAGCCGACCACACCCACGCGGTAGTCGGGCAGCACCCGTTCGATTTCTTCGTACCACTGCCAAACGATGCTGCGCGGGACGACAATCACCGGACGTTTGATCCACCCCTGTTGGCGACCGACGGCGACGATGGCCAGCGAGGTAAAGGTTTTGCCCGCACCGACCGCGAGTGCCAAAACCCCGCCACGGGTCTGTATACGGGCTTTGACGGCCTTGACCTGATGCGGGCGCAGTTGGAGTTTGGGGTCTTTGGTCCAACGGAAAATCTCGATCGGCTCGGCGTCAAACTCTGGCAACGCGTAACCGCGAAACGTTCGGTTGTAGGCATCGGTTGCGATCTCCCGGGCTTGCTCGGAACGGTTGAGCCACCCGCGAAAGCGCTTGAGCCAGAAGATTTCCCACAGCGCGCGGCGGATCGAGAGCGGGATTTTTTCGCCACCTGCCTCGATACGCTGGATCTCCTGTTGGATCTCGTCGGGAATATCGTCAATGGCGAGTGGTGCTTTGCCGACCGGATCAAAACGTGTGTGGTTGAGCCACGGAATCAGGGCCTCTAAATCAACTCCCTTACTTTCGTCGTAGGTCGCGATGAAATCGTCGGCATCGCGTCCGAGCACAACATCCATGGCATTGATCTGCTCGTCTTCGTTGATCCATCCGGTGACGACTTCGATCGGGAGCCAAGATTGGCGCGGATCAAACTCGATGTCCTCAAACACCAACGGCTTGATCTTGGCGAGTAGCAGCGACCGCCGGGTGTCGCCCTCGGGACCGATAGGCAGATCATCGTAGCGGGCCCAAAGGTCACCCGAGAGATACGCCCACCGCGGGAGGTAGCGATCCTTGTCGAGCAGAAATCCGGCCTCGTCGAGGAGCTTGGCAATCGCATCGGCAGCGAGTTTTCCGCCCATTTGTTGGTGGAGTTCGACGAGTTTACCGAGCGTGAAACCAGCACCCGATTTGCCCAGAAATCCGGCAAGGATCAGCGGGTCGTCGGACTTCGGGGGCTGGACAGCGGGCTCGGTCTTGAGGGCCTCGACCAGTTGCCCCGCTTTGGTAAATGCCCGCAACAACGACTGTGCGCCCTGATCACCGCTATCCGCTAGGTCTCGGAGCTCCTGCCACCGCCACGGGTTGCCGTGTTTGAGGAGGATGTCCTGAAGACCAATTTGGATCTCAGACCACGAGATCACCGTCGTACCTGTCCCGAGGGACGCGAGGTAATCCTTGACGCGAAGTCCGAGGTCGGATGCAAACTGCATCGCTTGGGTTTTGACAACTTCTGCAGCGACGGCGATGACCGGCTTGCTCTTCGCCTTGCAGGCGGTGCATTCGGCCCGTGCCTCAAATGTCGGGAACCTGTCAAATGCCCCCTCGACAGCATAGCGACCGCGCGAAGTCTCGGTTTCGACGCCGAGCAGATGTTTGGGGAAGTCCTCGAAATACTCACCCGCGATCAACGCCTTGTCGTCGGGTGCATCGGCGGTCAGGATGCCGCCGCGCGAGCGCATAAACACGACATCGACAACCGTATCCATCGACGGAAACGTGCGCCGCCACCATCGCCCTCACCGGCACGAGCGGCACCGAGACGGGGACCACCACGTACAGCGGCCTCAACGCCGAGAACTATGAGACGCCCGACAACGAGTGCACGACGTACCCGTCGGT
>JAUIFD010000220.1 GCA_030429485.1 Phycisphaerae bacterium
TCTCGGATGTCCGGCGGCAGATCGAGCACATCGATCGAGTACCCGTTCGCCGGGAATCCACCAAAATCGCTATACGAGTAGAGCGGCCGATCGAGTGCGACGCGGCCGCCAAACACCCGGCAGTGGTACGCCCAGCTCTCAGCAAGTTGAACACGATCGAAGGCAAGGAACAGGGCGGCGTACGCGACGACGGGTACAAGAACCTGGATGGCTACCGCCCCCCATTCGCGTTTCACAACATACACAATGATCCACACAAGATATGGGATCATCAGAAGTGCACCAGTCACGAACGCGGCGACGACCGCAAAGGCAAGATACGTGGCGAGCATGCCGGTGTATCGGGCTCGGATCGCGTGGGTTCGATCTGGTATTGCCGGAGAAGTCAGGATGCTGCGTACGAGCGGGCGATAACTACGCAGCTGGGTGGCTTGTGGAGGTCAACTGAGATACCCCATCGCTGCCGACGCCAAACTCAGCACGATCAAGAACCCGCACATGTCCGTGATCGTCGTCAGGATCGGGCCTGACGCGAGCGCGGGGTCGGTCTTGAACGCCTTGAGCAGGAGCGGTACGAGCCCGCCGATGCAGACCGCGACGAGTGTGTTGAGCGCGAGGGCGACGCCGACGACGCCGCCGAGCGCGATGTTGCCCTTCCAGAGATACGCGACGGCTCCGATGAGCACGCCCAGCGCGATCCCGTTGATGAGCCCGACGCTCGCTTCCTTGAGGAGCACGCGCAGCCCGTCGCGCGGGCGCGTCACGCCGAGCGTGAGCTCGCGCATCGTGACCGCCACCGCCTGATTGCCCGAGCACCCGCTCATGTCGGAGATGATCGGGAGAAACACCGCCAGCGCGATCACCGCTTCGAGCGTGTCCTGGTGCATCGCGATCACGCTCGCGGCGATGATGTTGAGCACGATGTTCGCGCTGAGCCACGCCAGGCGACGGCGCGAGCGCGTGAGCAGCGGCATCGAGCGGAGTTCCTCGCCGCCCACGATGCCCTGCGACTGGCGGTAGAGGTCGTCCGCTTCCTCCACCGCCGCGTGCGCCATGTCTTCCTGCTCGACGACGCCGAGGAGGACACCGTCCGACGACACCACGGGCAGCCCGATATACGGATGCTCCATGAACGTCCTGCGCAGGTCGTCAAACTCCATGGTCGCGGGGACGGATACAGGGTCGGCGATCATCACGTCGCCGATCGGCGAGGAGCGCTTCGCGAAGAGCAGTCGCCGGATCGGCAGCACGCCGCGCAGGCGACCGATCGCGTCGGTGACGTAGGTGTACTGCACGTTGTAGTCGGCGTACTTCTCCGCGTTCTCCGCCATGTCCGCGAGCGCGTCGCGGATGGTCATGTCGTCGCGAAACGCGACAAACTCCGTGACCATCATGCCGCCAGCGGATTCTTCGTCGTGCGCCACGAGCGTGCGGATGTCGTGCGCGATCTCCGTCTCGAGTTCGGCGAGCACGGCGTGCGCATCGTCGTCATCGAGCGACTGCACGAGGTCGGCCCGCGCATCGCTCGCCATCTCCGCGAGGATCTCCGCGGCAATCGGCGCGTGCAGGTCTTGCACCGCCTCGATCGCCTGCGATTCGGGTAAGAGCTCAAGCACCTCCGCCGCGTGCTCGGGCGGGATCAACGCGAGCAGCGACGCCCGTTCCTCAGCACCCAGCGCCGCCAGAGCGTGGACCGCGTCGAGGTGCGAGGCGCTCTCAAGCCACGCCAAGCAATCGGGCGCACTGCCCCGCGCGATCGCCTCTTCAAGAAGACGCTCGTCTTCGGGCTTCGGTGCGGGCGGTTCGGGCTGGAGCGCCGTCGGCTCGGTCATGGCGACTCCTGCGTCACACGGATCGAGCGAGCAAGGTCCGCCCGGACGCGCTCGTGCAGCGAGTGGTCGCGCAGCGCATCGACCGCGATCTCCGCACGGCGGAGCGTCGCCGCCCGCGGGAACGCGATGTGGCACACCGGATCGCCGGGGGCGACCGACGGCATCGTCGTCATGCCGAGCACGATCCCGTCGCGCGGCGCGCGGATGATGTTCTGCTCCTGCCCAACGAGATCCGCGTTGGTCGCGATCGGCTCGTCGCTTTCGACGATGTCGCCCGGCGCCACGTGAAACTCCAGGAACCCGCCGTGGTGCGCGCGCACCCACTTCGTCGCGTCGGTCTCGATGCGGTACGCGGGCTCCTCCGGCTCGCCCGGCGTCATGCCGAGGAAACGCAGGCAGTTGCGAATGCCGCGCACCGCGTATTCAACCACCGTCGGCTCGACCTTCCACACCTCCCCCGCCTCGAGGATCAGTGTCGCGCAACCCGCCTTGCACGCCGCGTTGCGGAGTGAGCCCTTCGGTCCCACGCCCGCGACGATCAGCTCTGCCCCGAACGCCCGCGCGAACGCGGCGAGCCGCTCGTCGCGCATATCCGCGCGCACGTTCGGGAAGTTCGTCCGGCGCACCGCCGCGGTGTGCAGGTCGATGCAGTAATCGCACCGCTTGATCACCTTCCGAAAGAAACCCGACGCCATGCGCGACGCGAGCGACCCTTCCTTCGTCCCCGGGAACGAGCGATTGAGATCGCGCCGATCGGGGAGGTACCGGGTGTGGCGCTCGAAGCCCAGGATATTGACCACCGGCACCAGCACGAGCGTGCCCGCCGTGATCTCGAGGGGCTGTTCCCGGATGATGTGGCGGATGGCGCCCGTGCCGTTGATCTCGTCACCGTGGACGGCCGCGGTGATGGCGACTACCGGGCCCTCATCGCGCCCTCGCCACACGTGCATGGGGACCGTGATGTGGTCGCCCGCGTAGCTTTCGGAGATGGTCAGCGAGAGCGAGGCGCCCTGCCCGGGTTCGACGCGCTGCCCGAGCCAGCTGGATGGGTCGGTCTCGGGCATCAGTTGGTTCCAAGGTCCTGGATCAGCTTCGGGTCGAGCTTCGCGGCCTTGACTCGCCGCTTGCGCCGCTGCTTCTCTGGCACAAGGTCGCGCATCGCGTCGAGCCTGCCGTAGCAAAGCAGCCTGTCGTTCGGTTCGATGATGCGCGATCCGCGCGGGTTCGAGACGATCGTCGTTCCCCGGTGGAGGTTGAGGACCACGACATCCCGGTCGCGCAGCCCCGACTCGCCGATCGACTTACCGACGAGCTCCGAGCCTTCGGGGATCACAACGTCCGCGACCCCATACCCCGCCGAAACGGTGAGGCGCTGACGCAGGTCGATCTCCGGGAAGTTCACCTGATTCGCGACGTACTGAATCACGGCGCCGGCGACGTCGAGCCCGGTCGCGCCCTCGATTCCCTCGAGCCCGGGCGAGGAGTTGACTTCCATCAGCTGCGGGCCATCCGCGCCCTCCAGCATGTCCACGCCCGCGACCCGTAGGCCCATGATCTGGGCCGCACGCACCGCGACCTTCTCGTACGCGGGCTCCAAAGCCACGGGCTCGGCGCGTCCGCCCCGGTGCACGTTCGAGCGGAACTCATCGCCCTGCGCCACCCGGCGCATCGCTGCGACGACGGTGTCGCCGACCACGAACGCGCGGATGTCGCGCCCCTTGCTCTCCTTCACGAACGCCTGGATCAGCACGTTCTGGCGCGCGGTCTGGAGCGTCTCGACGATCGCTTCGGCGACCTTCGTCGTCTCCGCGAGGATCACGCCCACGCCCTGCGTGCCCTCGAGGATCTTGATGATCACGGGCGCCCCGCCGATCCGCTCGATCGCCGGGAGCACGTCGGCCCGGTCGCGCACGAACGTCGTGTGCGGGATGCCGATGTCGTGACGCGAGAGGATCTGCAGTGATCGCAGCTTGTCCCGCGAGTTGACGATGCCGTTCGCCGTGTTCGGCGTGTAGACGTCCATCTGCTCAAACTGCCGAACGACCGCGGTGCCGAAGTAGGTCACCGAGGCCCCGATTCGCGGGATGATCGCGTCGTAATCGGAGAGCGGCTTCGAGCGGAACACGAGCGACGGCTCGCCCTCTTCGAGGTCGATGCCAAACCGCAGCGTGTTGAGCACCTTGACGGTGTGTCCTCGCTCCTCCGCGGCCTGGCGGAGGCGACGGGTCGAGTAGCAACGCGGCGCTGTCGAGAGGATCGCAACCTTCACGGGCGCGGCTTCCGGCTGGTAAGCAGGTACTTGCGTCCCGCATCCACGCAAAAGACGCCCTCCAATGCGCTTCGCCCGAGGAGCATGCGGCACAGCATACCCGATCGGCAAACCAGGCTGATCTCGATCTCGCGCTCGATCTCACCGATGCGGACGCGCGTGAGGCACACGGGACGCTCTTGTGCCTCGCCGTGCGAGGGCTTCACGATCGAGGTTCGGACTGGGGTCGCTTCCACCCACCGTGTCCGGCGCACCGGGTGGGTTCGCCCGACGACCTCGAAGCGGATGCGCCCGTCGCGCAAGTGCTCGATCTGCGCGACGTCGATGGCGCTCGTGCGCGCGCCGGTGTCGATCTTGGCGCGGACGCGACGGAGGTGCCAGTCGGGCAGGTCCACTCGCTCACGCCAGCCGATGATGGGGAGTGTTGAGGTCAACCGGCAACGTCCTCGCACCGGCGGCAGGCCGATGGCTACCAGAACGTGTCGATGATATAGAGCCTGTTGGCGTTGGGATCGACCACATACAGCGAGACCCACCCGTCGCGTTCAGGGCCGTTGCGGGAAACGCATAGAAGGAACCCGGGGCCCGGAGGACATCGCGAAGGTCGTCGATCCTTGAAACGAGTTCGCGATTCTCGTCGTACACAGAGCCCCGGCAGGCTTCGCGGAGCACGGGCTCGTGCGGGTCGACGGGCGTTGAAGACCACGTACGGCAGTAGTCGTCTCGCAAGAACTGGTCCCGGAACGCTGCCGACAAGGACACGTCCTCATTGAGGAACCGTTCACGGAGCGTCTCGGGAAGTGGATGCACCTCGATCGAGTACGCAGCTGGCAGCAGCCACGTGCCGTCGTCAAAGGTGTACTCGGGACGCCAGATCGGGACGCGCTGCCCAAAGACCTTCGCGTAGTAATCAGCCCGGTCCAGGTAGTTGAGTAGGGCCGCCGCGGCAAACAACCCGCTGTAGATCACGATTGGGCAGGCGACCAATGTCAGGGCCGCGCGCCAGTCGCGCTGAATGACGTAGCAGACGATCCAGACCAGGTACGGAATAGCGAGCAGGATCCCGACCGGTATCGACAAGAGCAACGAAATGCCAAACCACGCAGTCACGACGGTCGTATCGACCGTGCGATACGGTGGTTCGCAAGCGACATGTCAAGAGCGGAAACCGCGGCCCGAGGTGCGGCCGGTAACTTGGCTCGATTACGCCACCGTCACCGACTCATCCAGGTACACGTCCTGGATCGCGTGCAACAGGGCGGCGCCTTCCTTCATTGGGCGCTGGAACGCCTTGCGTCCCGAGATCAGGCCCATGCCGCCGGCGCGCTTGTTGATCACCGCGGTGCGCACCGCCTGCTGGAGGTCGTTCGAGCTCGAGGCGCCACCGGAGTTGA
>JAUIFD010000221.1 GCA_030429485.1 Phycisphaerae bacterium
CCGCCCGCCACCATCCCCACCGAGACCATCACCACCGCGAGAATGACCCCCATCGCCCCGTAGCGCCACCTGATCGCAAACCGCAGGACACGCATGTACGCCGGAATCAGCAGGCGATCGAACAACGCCTCGCGGTACCTGTGCACAAACCCCTCAGCCCTCGCGATGAGCGACGGATGCCCGAGCTGCGCCCGATCCTCCGCTTCGAGCGAGTGCTTCATATGCGACGGCAGGATGAACAGACTCTCCAGAAGCGACACCGACAGCGCACACGCGACGACCATCGGCAGCGCCGCCAGGAAGTCGCCCACCTGCCCCTCGATGAGCCCGAGCGGTAAGAACGCGAAGATCGTGGTCAGCACCGTCGCGACGACGGGCCACGCCACCTCATTCGCTCCGCGGATGCACGCGTTCTCCGCCGCCTCGCCGCGCTCGTGACGCGACTTGATGTTCTCCGCGACCACGATCGCGTCGTCCACCAGGATGCCGATCACGATGATCAGCCCGAACATGGTCAGCAGATTGAGCGTGATGCCCGCGAAGCGCATCATCGCGAGCGTGCCGAGCAGCGAGATCACGAGCCCGGCGGCGACCCAGAAGCTCACACGCCAGCTCAGGAGCAGCATGAGCACACCAAACACCAGCGCCATGCCCATCAACGCGTTGCGTGTCAGCAGGTCTAACCGGCCGACAATAAACCGCGCGAGATCGGTCGTCGTGACGAGCGTGCCGGGCAGTTGGCTCGTCGCCGCCCGCTGCACGCCAAGCTCGTACGCGCGCACGCGGTGGGATGGCGGGCTCGCATCCCCGGGGCGGCGTGCGAACATCGCGAGGCGCTCGCCCACCTTCAGGCGAAACTCACCGCCCGTTCGCCCTGCGACATACGCCTTGACCATCTCGGCGATCTCGACCGCGTCTTGCTCGCCCACCTTGAACACCGTGAGCGACACCGCCGGCTCGCCGTTCAGGCGTGTCCGGAGGTCCGTGTCCGTGAAGTCGTCCCGCACCTCGGCGACATCGGAGAGCCGCACGCGCTGCCCGCCCGCGCCGGACTTCACCACGATCTCGCGCACCGCGTCGGCTCGCTCCTCGACACCGGGCGCGCGGATCGCGAGATTGCGCGTGTCACTCTTGACGGTGCCGCCCGGAAGCTCGGTCATCGCCAGCCGAACCTCGCGCGCCACGTCCGTGATCGAGAGCGAGTGCTTCAGCAGGGCTTCCGGGCGCACCTCGACGAGGATCTCGTCCGTGCGCACACCCCCGAGCGTGACAAGCCCCATCCCGGGCAGGGTGCGAAGGTCGTCCTGGATCGTGCGGATCGCCTCCTTCATCGCCCGCTCGTCGGCCTGCCCATAGAGCGCGATCACGATGGCGGGGATGTTCGGCTCGAACTTGTCCACCACGATGCGCTCGGCCTCATCCGGGAGGTCTTGGAGCGCATCAACCTCGCGCTTGACGTCCGCGACCGCGGCGTCGATCTCGATGCCGGGCTCAAACTCAATCAGCAGAGACGCCGCACCCGACGAAACCGTCGCGTTGATCTCCTTCACATCGCGCAGGTTGACCAGCGCATCCTCGATCTTCGAGGCAAGCGCGCTCTCGACCTCGTCCGGCGTCGCGCCCGGATAGGGCGCCGAAATCGACACCAGATTCGGACGGATCTCCGGGAAGAACTCCTTGCGAAGCCCGATGCCGAAGACGAGGCCCGCACCGACGACCGCGAACATCACCAGGTTCGCCACGACCGGCCGCTTCACACCGAAGGAGGGCAGGCTCATTCGGGACGCCCCGCAGGCGCTGTCTCGTCGTCCGCTCCACGCTCACCGAAGTCCACACGGTCGCCCGCCCGCAACTCATCCAGATTCGTCACGATGACGAGAATCTCATCGGAGTCTCGCTCGTCGACCGAACCCGGCTCAAGCACGGCCCATTGGCGCTCGAACGGGTCCGCGCCGTGCAGTTCGCCCTCGACGAAGTACGCGATGCGTACGGGGAGTCGCTCGATCACCCACCCGGTGGAGGTCGGCGCCGCGACGAGCACCTCATCACCCTTCACCGCGCGTCGCGGGGCGACCCACCGCTCCGCTGAGTTGCCTGTGCTCACGCGCCCGACGACGAACTGCCCCGGACGCAGAAGGTCCTCGGCGGAGGCGTCCTGTCGGACCTCGACGAACACACCGACGGTCCGCGTGCCCGGGTCGGACTCGGGCTCGATGCGCGAGACACGGCCCGACCAGGTCGTCGGCGCCACCGAATCGGCCCGGAGTTCGACCTCGTCACCGACGCGCACCAGCCTCGCCGCCGACACACCGAGCCGCAGCGGCACTTCGATCAGCGACAGATCCACCACGCGCGCCACCGGTGAGCCCGGGGTCAGCAACTCACCCGGCTCGGCATCGACCCGTTGCAACACGCCGTCGATCGGGGCCCGCACCGTGCACCGCGCGAGGTTCTCCTCCGCCACCCGCAGCGCCGCCCGCTGGTTGGCGAGGGTCGCGTTGAGCGTCGCCCTGCGTGATGGGATCAGCCGCTTCCGCTGCGCGAGCTCGGAGAGGAGCCGCTCCATCCGCCGCAAGCCCGAAGTCCGGTTCTCGACCTCCACAGCCGACCCGCCCCCGCGCTCGAGGGCGTCAGATGCACGCAGGAGCAGACGCTGCTCCACATCGAGTTCGTCGCGCATCAGCGCGATCTGCTCGTCGATCGACTCGCTCTCGATCTCGAGCGCACCGATCTCGGCCCGGGTCGCTTCGATGCGCTGCGTCTCCGCCTCCACACCGGCCTCGTAGTCGATCGTCTCGATCTCCACGAGCACCTCGCCCGCACGCACGACGACGCCTGGCTCGATCGACTCGGGCCGCTCGACGACCCGCCCGGTCACCTGAGCCGCAACGTCCGCCTCGTGCATTGCCGAGGCTGTCCCATACCCCTCAAACACCCTCGGGAGGACCGCCCGCCGTAACGGACGCACGAGCACGTGGGTTGGCCGCGCCGCGCCTTCAACGTGGGCGGGCTTCTCCGCGGTGCTCACGAGCAGCCCGGTGATGCCCGCCCCGATCGCAAGCGCGACGACGAGCACGCCGCCACGAAACGCGTATGACGCCACGCGAAGCGCGATCGGAGCACGGGCTGCCTTGGCGACGGGCTCAGCGTTCTGGTCACGGTCGGCCATGTGAGCCCTCGGTCGGCAAGACGCCCCGTGGCGTCCGCGCGTTCGCCGAGAAACGCCGGATTCCGGGAGCCGCTCGCGCCGGCGGGAGTCTAGGAGCGGCCTCCGCGTCAACCCTCCTGCCGGCGCT
The DNA here is from genome assembly GCA_030429485.1 of Phycisphaerae bacterium. Taxonomy (GTDB): domain Bacteria; phylum Planctomycetota; class Phycisphaerae; order Phycisphaerales; family UBA1924; genus JAUIFD01. The sequence continues at coordinate 3,297 of JAUIFD010000221.1, forward strand.
TGGTCTTCCCGGTCACCCGCGCCCAGGCTCGCGCACAAGCATCGGCCGCCTCGCTCCCCGCCAGGCGTGCTCCCACCATCGCCACCGACGCCCCCGAGAGCTCGTAGCCCAAGCGGCGCATCCGCTCGCCGAGCGCATGCTCCACCATCGCGACGTGCTCTCGCTTCATGGCGGTCTTCCACTTGTCAATGCTCGACGTGAAGACCGGCTTCAGTGTGTTCGTCATGTGCTGGGCCTGGCGCTCGCCAAACCCCTTGTGCTCACGCTTCGAAGGGTCGAGCATCGCCGGGTCGAAGGCGAGGCCCAGGAAATCGGCGAGGCGGCGCATCTCCGGCTCCGGGTCTCGGACGAGGTCCTCGTACCGCACCATCGTGTACCGGTCATCCGGCATCCGCTCCGCGTACCGCAGGTGTCGGTCAATCGAGTTGCGCCATGCACGGATGTGACGCGCGATGTGGTTGCCCGCAAAGTCCGCGTTGAGAAACGACAAGCACACCGCTCGCGGGTCGCGCACGATGTGGATAAACCTCGCGTTCGGAAACCACGACGCCAAGGACGGCACGTTCCGCATGTGGCCCGGAGACTTCTCCCCGACGCGCGCTTTCTCGTGCGACTCGCGAAACTCCGTCAACATGCCCACAAATACCGCCGGCCACGGCGCGAGACCAGACGCCTGGGCGCCATCAATCACGCGAGCATCATCAAGTTCGAGTTCGCGAATCCACCAGAAGCGCTTCGCGTGCGCCCAGGCCGCCGAGACATCGGGCACCTCTTCATGGCCGGGCGAGACAACGCTGAAGAACTTGGTTTCGATCGGCACGATCACGTCGGGATGCGAGCTGACCATCGCCTGCAGGAGCGAAGTGCCCGACCGCCCGCAGCCGACGATGAAGAACAGACCCTCACACGTCTGCTGTACGCTCGAGACCCGACCACTCGCGGTACCCGGCTGGCTCATGACGCCTTCGCCTCGCCAGCTTCCGCCTGCGCCGAGTACTTCCGGCGAACCGCGTCAAAGTCCCAAGACGGCGCATCGGGCCCGAGGAGGTCCTTCAGACGCTCGCAATCCGGCGCGACGGCTTCGATCATCCTGTCGAGGAGGTCCGGCGTGGGACCCTTGGGCTTCTCCGGCCCCTTTGGGAACCACGTGCGATAGCACCACTGCCGCAGGCCATCCGGGATCAGGTTCCGTAGGACACGCCGGTACGCCGTGCTCTGATTGATCGTGGTGAGCACGCCCTTGTGCAAAGCGCGGCGCTCACCGCGGTTATGCACCGCCTCAAGGTCGATGCGATCCGCAAATGGCGCGAGACCCAGGAACTCACTCAGCCGCGTGGCGCTCTCGCGTCGGTCTCGCACGAAGTCCTCGAACTGCATCACCATCAGCCGCTCACGCCCGAATGTCTCGAGCCACGGCTCGACCTGCATCGCGTACTTCGAGTACGCCGTGAGTTCAGGATGCGCGTCGAGCGCCTCCCCGATCCCGTTCGGCATGCGCTCCCAGGAAAACTCGTGGAAGTGGTGACTGAGAATCCGGGAGATCGGCTCGCGTACGACGTAGATAAACCGGGCGGTATCGGGCAGCAGCTTCTTCGCACGCCCCGGCACGCCGGGATAAGTCGGGAGCTTGGTGTACGCCGTTGACGCCTCACCCATGCGCTGCTCATCGGTCGCACCGCGGAACAGGGCGGCGTACTCCTCGCGTCCGGCGTCGGTGAGCACCGCGTCATCACAGAGGTTGTTCGGTTCCTTCCGCGTCGGGAAGAAGACCTCCGGGCTCGCGAGCAGATCGCGATACAGCGTGGTGGTTCCTGACTTCATCGCGCCGATGATCAGGAAGTCGGGCATGCGGGCCGGTTGCGGCATGTGGTATTGCTCTCAGCTCACTTGTGGCGGGGTGTGTCAGGAATGCGCTGGTCGTCACGGATCGGCTTGAACTTCGCCGGGATGCCGAACGCCATCGAGTCCGGAGGGACCGGCTTCGAGACGAGCGCGTGCGCCGCGACCACCGGGTCCGCCGCGTCCAGCTCCGGCGTCTCGAGCGGCAGGTGACCCGGACGAGGCGCGGGCCGCGCGCTTGCTCGCCGTGTCGTGCCGCGTCCTTCG
>JAUIFD010000013.1 GCA_030429485.1 Phycisphaerae bacterium
CGCGCACCGAGAGCAAGAAGGACGGCATGCCCTCCGGGCTTCGCGTGCCGATGGATGTCTGGTACGGCAAGTTCTGGGGGCGCGTCCAAGGCAACAACAAGGAACGCCGCGGCTACCACGACAACCAGTTGCCTGAGGTCTACCTCGAACGCGTCATCCTGGCCTGCTCGAACGAGGGCGACGTCGTGCTCGACCCGTTCACCGGCAGCGGCACCACCGGTGTCGTGGCGCGCCAGTACGGGCGCACGTTCGTCGGCACCGAGTTCAGCAAGAAGAACGCGGAGAGCGCCATCGCGCGGATCAAGGCCGGCATGATCCGACAGGGCTCGCTCCGCGAGGTCTCGACCGCCATCCACCCGCCGCGCGCCGGGCTTAAGTCCAACGGCAAGGCGCCGGTCGGCGCAAGCGGGGTGCGGAGCCCGCGGTGATCGAGGACCACGATTCCGGCGTGCGCATCCTGGTCAAGGTCGTGCCCGGCGCTTCGCGCGACGCGATCGTCGGCACGCACGGCGAGGGTGCCGAGGCCCGCCTCAAGGTCCGCGTCGCCGCCCCTCCCGAGGGCGGCAAGGCCAACAAGGCCGTGTGCGCGCTCCTCGCCCAAGCACTCGGCGTGCGCGCATCCGCGGTCGACGTTGTCGCCGGACGTGCGAGCCGCGACAAGACCGTCTTCGTCGATGGGGTGTGCGCGGATGACGCGGCGCGTGCGCTGGCAGGCGGCTAGTGGCCCGTCTGGCTTGACCGACTTGATGCGCGCGCAGCGTCAGCGCCTTCTCGCAGGTGGGCTCGACCAAGGCCTTGAGCGCGCCATGATCTCCCGCTGCCTCGCGAACGTCAGCGGGGCTCGGGGGGTTCACGATGTCACGTTTCATCCGTATCCGTCTGCTCGCGTGCGCGGGCGCTTGCTCGATCGCTGCTCTCGGTGGGTGCACCGACCTTGCCCAACTCGAGGTCGCCCGGGGCGACCTCGCGTCGTGGTCCGAGAACGCCGCGTCCGATGCCGACGCGCTCCGTGCGCAGATCGCGTCTCTGCAGCCCGACGACCCGGCCCGCGCGGAGGGCGAGGCTCTGCTCGCTGCGCTCGAGGCCCGCCGATCGGCCGCCGACGCCGGCTTGGCGCAGATCGACGCTCTTCTGACGGAGGCTCATGAGCCGATGCATCCGTTCACCCAGGCGGCCGAATCGCTCGGGGAGGTCCTGCCCGAGCCGATCCGCACCCCGCTGCTGCTGGCGGGGGCGGGTGCAGCCCTCCTGTTCCGGGCCCGTACACTCAAGCGAGGGCTCGAGTCGGTCGCGCGCGGCATGCAAATCGCGTGTCGCGAAGACGAAGAGTTCAGTGCATGCTTCAAGCGCCACGCGGACACATTCCGGCAGACCCAGACCAGCGCCGCCCAGCGCGTGGTGGACGAGGTCATTCGCGACCGGGCGATGCTGCGCCTGCCGATCTAGGGCGGGGCGAGAGGGACCGGGAGTCGAGACTCCGAGGCCGACCGCGCGCCTTCACCCTCATCGAACTCCTGGTCGTCATCGCGATCATCGCGGCCCTCATCGGCATCCTCATGCCCGCGCTCGGCAAGGCGCGTGACCAGGCGCGCAACGTCTCATGCCTCGCCAACCTCCGCGGCATGGCGACCGGGCTGCAACTCTACATGGACGACGGCGACGGCAACTTCCCCTACGTCGCGCCCGTGGCCGCCGACGACATCGACAACACCAACGAGCCGAGCCTGCTCGACGTCATGTTCAACTACATCGACGCTCCGCGCCCCGTGCACGAGGTCCCGGGCGATACGGAGTCCCTCTGGATCGTCGAAGCTCCGTTCCGGTGCCCATCCGACGTTGGCGGCGACGATCCGGACGACCCGCTCCCGACATGGCAGACGCGGGGTACGAGCTATGACTTTGGGCCGGCGTACTTCTATGTCGGACTCGAGATCATCGGTGGGTTCGACTTTCTGGCGGAGGAGAAGGAGCGCCAAGCGGCGCGGCGGGCGACGACGATCACCTATCAGTCGTACGCCGAGCGAGACGTGGCGCTGCCCGTGCTCTACGACGCCGGGTACTACCACGGCCAGAAGACGGCGTCTGATGGGCGGAACACGAGCTTCCTCGACACGCACGTCGCTCGATATCCGGGCGATCCGCCGCCGTCGGTTTTGCAGGAGATCGTCGCGCTCGCGATCAAGCTGACGAGGGGCACGCCTTGACACCCGACCCGACCAACCCGACCGAACCAAACGCCGAGTTGAGCCCCGCGGAGAGCATGGATCTCCAGGGCGAAGACGCTGCGGTGGGCACGGGCTCGCTGCTTGACGACCCACCCGCGTCTGCCGAAGCGACCGCCGACAAGCCGACGCGGGCGCCGCTCGGCTCACGGATCCGCCAGAGGGGCGGTGCGGTCTGGCGCTCGCGCTGGGGGCGTCGATCGGTGGTTGGCGTGCTCCTGCTCGCGCTCGGCGTGGGGGGATACGCGACGTACCTCGCGGTGCGTCCGACGCCTCAGCCCGACATCCTCGACGACGCGTTGGACAACGTGCTCGATTTCACGCTGCTCGAGGACGACTTCAACGACCTTCCGCTCGAGACCCGGATCAAGATCATGACCGACCTGATCAACCGCCTGAAGAACATGGACGGCTCGAGCGCGCTGCTTGTCGCCGCGTTCGCCGAGGGCGTCGCGGGCGAGGCGCGCGAGCAGCTCGAACGCAACCTCACGCGCCTCGCGGTCGACGCCGGCGACCAACTCGCTTCGGAGTACGACGACGTGGCGCCCGAAGAGCGCGACGACTTCCTCGACCAGGCGTACGTGCGTCTCGCTCGCCTCACGCAGCCGCTCGACTCATCGCTCGCGAGCAAGACCGATGAGCAGCTGCTCGAGCGGGCGCGGCGCGATGCGCAGGAGGGGCGCGAGTTCCTGCGTTCCGGGCAGCTCCCAGCCGAGGCCGCTGCGGGCGTGATGGTCATGGGGTACAACCAGATGAACGATCACGCCTCGCCGAAGGAGCAGCAGCGGCTCACGGTCTTCTTTCGTGATATGACGCGGCGTTTCCGGTACGGCAGCGCCGGCGGCGGGGGTTAACGCAGAGCCAAGGCTCGCGAAGCTGGTGGCGCCGACCCGGATCGAGGTCAGCGTGTGAGTTCGCTCCTGAGCGCGTGGGCCAGATACTCGAACTGCGCTTCGGAGTTGTAAAGCTGTGCCGCGATGCGCACGCCGCGGGTGTGCGTGCCGAGGCGGAAGATCGGCACTTGGATGCTCCATCGCTCGACGAGCGCTCGCCAGAGCGGGTCGGGGTAGCCGGGGCCCGGGATGACGTCCGGGATCGGGGCAGGGATCGGCACCGCGGCCATGGCGCTGAGCATCGAGTCTGGAGCCGCCGGCTCGACGCCGAGGGCATCACAGAGGATGTCGCGCCCGCGCAGCGCGAGCGCCTTGTTGCGCGCGATCACGCCGGGCCACCCGCCGGCATCGAGCGATGCCATGAAGTCGATCGCGGCGGGTGTTGCGAGCCACGCGGAAGGATCGTCGGTGCCGACGTAGTCGAAGAGCAGGTGGTAGCGCGAGCGATCGGGGCGGATGTGCGATGCGCGCGCTGAGAGCGCGTGCGGCTCGAACCCGTCGCGCAGGTCCTCACGCACGTGCAGGAACGCGGCGCCCTTCGGCGCACACACCCACTTGTGCAGGTTGCCGCAGGTGTACGCCGCGCCCCACCCCGCGACGTCCATCTCGACGAACCCCGGGCCGTGCGCGGCGTCGAGCAGCGTCTCAACCCCGCGCTCACGCAGCTCGCGGATGATGGTGCGGACCGGTAGCACGAGCGCGGTGGGGCTCGTCGTCAGGCTCAGGAGCGCCAGGCGCGTTCGGGGCGTGACGCAGGCGACGATCGCCTCGGTGATCTCGTCTTCGGCGTGAACGGGGAAGGGCAACTCCGCGCGCACGAGCCTTGCGCCGCTCTCGCGGCACGCGCGCTCGAACATCGTCAGGCACGCCGGGTACTCATGGGTATTCACCAGCAACTCGTCGCCCGGCTCCAATCGGACGTTGTGGAGCACTTCCGCGACCGCCTGCGTCGCGTTGGGCGCCCAAACAACCCCTGCGCTCTCCGCGCCCACCATCGCGGCGACGCGATCGCGAGCGGCGTCCATCGCTGGATCGAGCTCGCACAGGTGAAAGCGGACAAGCTCGGCCTCCATGCGATCACGCCACAGCGACTGCGCTTGGAGCACGAGACTCGGGCACGAGCCGAACGACCCGTGGTTCAGGAACACAACGCTTGGATCATGTCGCCAGTGCCGGGCGAGCGCGTTCGGTGCGGGGAGCGTCGGCTCGGAGGTCACTTGGTCGGATCATCCGAAGTGGGTGAGCCGGTCGAAGCGACCGCGTCGCGAAGCACCTGCGCAATCCGATCGCCCTGCTCGTCGTCGCGACGGGCCGCGTGGTCGCGTGCCGAGGCGCCACCCTGATCCACGAGCACCGGATCGGCGCCGAGGTCCAGCAGGACGAAGACCATCTCAAGCTCTCCCGAGCCCGCCGCGATCATCAGCGGCGTGCGTCCTTCCGCGTCGCGCGAGTCAACGGGTACGCCTTCCGAGCGCACGAGCGCGGTCACGGTGCCCGTGTCGCCCGCCTCCGCGGCGAGGTGGAGCGTCGGGGGCTCGGCGGCCGCCTGCGGCGTGCTTTCCTTCGCCGCAGCACGCCCTTGGTTCACGACCAGGGGATCCGGCTCTTGCGAATCGGCGTTGCCCGCCGTTTCGGACGAGCCCCGCCCGGTCTGCGCATCCACCTTGGATGGGCCGATGTTGCCCAACACCACGATCACACCCAGCAGCAGGGCGATCCCACCGATGACCGCGAGCGGGGTCATGCTCGGCGCTTTCTGGCTCATCTCGTGCTCCATTCGCCGCCCAGGGCTCAGTCGTCTTCTTCGTGGGGCTTGTACGCCGCGATCACTTCCTGCTGGACGTGCGGCGGGGTCTGCTCGTCGTGTGAGTAGTCCATGGTGTACGAGCCGGACCCGCCGGTCATGCTCTTGAGTTCGTTCGAGAAGTTCTGCAACTCGCCGAGCGGCGCAACCGCCCGCACCGAGCACTGGTCGCCCGGCAGCATCACCGTATCCTGCACCCGGCCGCGGCGGTTGGCCATGTCCCCCGTGACGTCGCCCATGTACGCCTGCGGCACGGTAATGTCGACTTCCACAAACGGCTCGAGCAGCGCCGGATGGGCCTTGCGGACCGCGTCGATGAACGCCCGCTTGCCGGCTGTGATGAAGGCGACTTCCTTCGAATCCACCGGGTGGTGCTTGCCGTCGTAGACCTCGACCTTGACCCCGGTCAGCGGATACCCGGCGACCGCGCCGTCGGCGAGGGCCTGGCGGATGCCCTTCTCGATCGCGGGCATAAACTGGCGGGGGATCGACCCGCCCACCGTCGCGTTGACGAACTCGAAGCCGGTCTCATGATCCTGTGGCAGGGGCTCGACGCGGAGGTACACCTCGCCGAACTGACCGGCGCCGCCCGTCTGCTTCTTGTGGCGGTGGTGTCCCTCAGCCTTGCCGGCGATGGTCTCTTTGTACGCCACCTTCGGGGGCGAGGTCTCGACCTCGACGCCGAACTGCTCCGAGAGCTTCTCGAGCACCACGCGCAGGTGCAGTTCGCCCAGCCCGCGCATCACGGTCTGCTTGGTCGCCTGGATCTGCTCGACCTTGAAGCACGGGTCCTCGGCTGCGAGCTTCTGCACCGCGGTCGAGAACTTCGCGTCGTCGCCGTGCGTCTTGATCTCGACCGCGAGCCCGTACATCGGCTTGGGCAGCGGGAGCGGCTTGAGATGCACCGAATCGAAGTCGTGGCTCGAGTGCAGCACCGCGTCAAAGGCGATCTCGTCGACCTTCGTCACCGCGCCGATGTCGCCTGGGCCGAGCGCCTCGATCTCGGTTGAGTCCTTGCCCTGACGCTTGACCAGGTGCCCGATGCGCACGCCCTTCTTGTGATCGCCGATGTAGACCTCGGTCTTCGGCCTGAGCGTGCCCTGGTGCACGCGGAAGATGCCGAGCTTGCCCACGTGCTTGTCGCTTGAGACATTGAACGTGTGGGCGAGCAGCGGCTTCTCCGGGTCGGGCTCGGCATGAAACTCGACTTCCGGCGCGTCCTCGGTCTCGCGCATCAGGAACGGGCGCGGGTTGCCCTCCATCGGGTTGGGCAGCAGACTCGCCATGACATGCATCAGGTCTTTGGCGCCCGCGCCGGTCTTGGACGAGACGAAGCAGATCGGTACGAGGTGTCCCTCGCGCAGCGCCTGCTCGAACGCCTCGTGCACTCTCGTCTTGTCCAGGCTGTCCGCCCCGCCCTCGAGGTACTTGCTCATGAGGTCCTCGTTGACCTCGACGACCTGCTCGATGATCTGTGTGTGCGCGTCGTCCACCGAACTGAAGAGGGTCTCGGCGCCCTCCGCCTCCTCGAAGACATTCACAACACTCCCGCGATCGGCCGCGGGCAGATTGATCGGAAGGCAGGAGTTGCCGAAAGTCTCGCGGAGCTGCTCGACGAGCGACTCGAGCTCGGCTTGTTGCTCTTCCATCTTGTTGATGATGAACATGCGCGGGAGGTTGCGGTCCTTTGCGAGGTTCATCATGCGACGTGTCATGGGCTCGATGCCGCGGTGCGAGTCCACCACGACCGCGACGGTCTCCACCGCCGGAAAGCACGCGATCGCGTGCCCCGAGAAGTCGGCGAGCCCCGGGGCGTCGATCAGGTTGACCAAGTGCCCGTCGAAGTCGAAGTGCAGCACGCTCGCGCGCAAGGAGTGCTTGTGGTGCTTCTCTTCCTCCGTCCAGTCCGAGACGGTCGTCCCTTCCTCAACGGAGCCCATCCGCGTGGTCGTGCCCGAGTCGTGCAGGAGGCGCTCGGCGAGGGTGGTCTTGCCCGAACCGCTCTGGCCGACGAAGAGGATGTTGCGGATGTCTTCGGGATTGCGAACCGACATGGGGCGTAGACCTCCCGCCGGGCTGCCCGGGGGCGCCCGGACCAAACACAATCTGAACCAACGCCGCCGATCCACGCGGACCCAAATGCCACGGGGGGCGAACGGCGAGTCTACCGCCTGACCTGCCGCGCGTCGCGGGCGAGCAACCACCCGCCTTGGGTACGCTGCCCTCATGGACGCGTCGCGAGTCGTGGTCTTTGACCACCCCCTCATTCAGCACAAACTCGCCCACGTCCGTGATCTGGAGACCGGGCACCGCGCGTTCCGGGCTCTGGTTGCGCAGATCGCCGGGCTGATGGTCTACGAGGCCACCCGCACCTTCCCGACTGAGCCGGTGGAGGTCCAGACGCCCATGGAGGTGATGCAGGGGCGGCGCGTCCGCGGCACGATCACCGTCGTGCCAGTGCTCCGGGCGGGGCTCGGCATGGTCGACGGCGTGCTCCGGATGATGCCCGAGGCCCGCGTCGGGCACCTCGGGCTCGCGCGCGACGAACTGACGCTCGAGCCCCGCGCCTACCTCGAACGCCTCCCGAGCGACCTCGACGCCGGCCCGGTGATGCTCGTCGATCCGATGCTCGCGACCGGCGGTTCGGCCGTGGCCGCCATCGAGACGCTCCGACGGGCGGGGGCTGTCGACCTGCGGATGCTCTGCCTCGTCGCGGCCCCCGAGGGCATTAAGCGACTCCACGCGGCGCACCCCGACGTGACGATCTACGCCGCCGCAGTCGATCGCGGGCTCAACGAGAAGGGCTTCATCCTGCCGGGGCTCGGGGATGCCGGAGATCGGCTCTACGGGACGACGTGAGCCCGCCGACTCGCGGACCGATCCCTGCCACCGACCTGCTCTGAGGTCGGTGCTCTGCATCCAGATGCTCAGTGCGCGTCGGTCTGCGCGAGATCCTGAACCACAAGCTCCAACCCATCCACGACGCGCGCCATGCGTTCGTAATCGAGTGTGTCCGGCGTGTCGCGATCGGTGTGGTAGTTGGGGTTGCGGTAGAACGACGTGTCTGTCGCCATCATCGCCGGGTAGCCGTGCGTCCAGAACGAGCGGTGATCCGAGTAGTCGACACCTGGCAAGCCGGAGGGCAGGGCCGCGCCCTCGCACGGGAAGGCGACCTCGGCGCGCCACAGCCCCACCGCTCGGCGCACGAGCCCGCGGTTCGCGACGTTGCCGACGAACGCGACGAAGTCGCCGGTATCCGGGTACAGCAAGCCGAGCGGCTGGGGGTACCTCTGCGAGCCCGGGGCATCGTCGAAATACCCGAGCATCTCGAGCGCGAGCATCACACGGATGTCGTCGCCCCGCTCCCGCGCGCACTCGGCGTGGATGTGCGAGCCCTGCAGCGGTGTGCGGAAGTGGGGCGGCTCCTCGTTTGCGAAGAGCACGAACCGCAGGGTGCGCGGCCGCGGATTGCCCGCGAAACGCCGCGCCAGTTCGAGCGTCACCGCGACGCCCGACGCGTTGTCGTCCGCCCCGGGTTGACCCATGCACGCGTCGTAGTGCGCGCCGATGACGATGATCTCGCTCGGCGCACTCGTGCCGCGGAGCGTGGCGATGACGTTGGCGACCTCGCTGCCATCGGGCATGTGGTATGCCTCAATCTGCGGCTCGTACCCCATCTCGCGCAGACGCTGTTCAGTGAACACCCGCGCGCCCACGTATCGCGTGTTGTGGAAGATGCTCCGTCCTTCGTACTCGCCCGCGAGCGACACGACGTCGGAGCGCATTCGGGTCGCGACATCGGTCTGTGCCGGTGTGAGCGCCGGCAGCGGGTCGGCGTACGACTCGCCCGGCATTCGGATCATCACCCACCAGCAGCCGCCCAAGGCCGCGGCGATCGCCAACGCGAGGATCGCGAGGCGCTTGCCCGAGCGGCGCGACACGATCCGGAATCGGCGCTTGCGAGCTTCCATGGTGCCCGCTCTTGTATCCGCCCCGGCCTTGGGTCGGTTGCAACGTCCTGCGTGGAAGACAAGCACAAAAAGGCCGCGCCTGGCGTCCAGTGCCCGGCGCGGCCCTCGGTGCAATGTTCGTTGTCTGACGCGCTCAGGCGGCGCGGCTGAACGAGCGCTTCGAGCTGCCGCCGATGCGACCGACGGTCGCGGAACGACGGACGCTGCTGCGCTTCGCCGCGGGCCGCTTCACAGCTGCGCGCTTGGGAGCGGTGCGCTTCGCGGCCGAGCGCTTCGGCGCTGCGCGCTTCGCGGTGGTCCGAGTCGCCGCGGTGCGGGTGGTCCGCTTGCTCGCGGTGGTGCGGCGCTTCGCGGTGCTCGCGGTGCGGCGCTTGCCCGGAGTGGACGAGCTCACGCGGCGCTTCGCGGAGGTGCGCTTCGCGGCGGGGCGAGCGGCGGTGGTTCCGGTCTTGCGGGCGGTCCGTTTCGCAGCCGGGCGCGCGCTGGTGGTGCGGCGCGAGGTGCTGGCGGTGCGCTGGGAGGCCGGACGCGACACGGTCGAGGTCCGACGCGCCGTCGTCGAGGTGCGGCGCGCGGTCGTGCGCTTCGCGGCGGGGCGAGCGTTGCTCGTCCGACGTGAGACCGTCGACGTGCGCTTCGTGGCCGGACGCGCCGAGCTGGTGCGGCGGGAAGTCGTGCTGGTGGAGGTGCGCTTCGCGGCGGGGCGAGCGTTGCTCGTCCGACGTGAGACCGTCGACGTGCGCTTCGCAGCCGGACGCGCCGAGCTGGTGCGGCGGGAAGTCGTGCTGGTGGAGGTGCGCTTCGCGGCGGGGCGGGCGCTGCTCGTGCGACGCTTCGGGGCGGTGCGCGACGCGGTGGTGCGCGAGCCGGAGGTCCGCGAAGCGGTCGTGCGGGAGCCGGTTGTACGGCTCTTGGCGGTCCGCTTGGCGGCCGGCCGGGCGGCGCTGGTGCGGCGTGAGGTCGAGCTGCGGCTCGAAGAGGCCTTGGCGGAGGCCGAGCGCGTGCCCGAACGTGCCGGCGAGCGGCGTGAGGTCGTCGTGCGGGAAGAGGACGTTCGCGTCCTCGTCGTCCTCCGGCTGGAGGAGGTGTTGCGGGTTGCCATGATCAGGGTCTCCGTTGCCCGTCAAAAGGGCGTCAAACTCGTGCGGTGTCCCGTCTTCCATGCAACGGCACACCCGGTTATCGCGCCGCTCATCGGCGCGGCGGACGTTCTCCATAAGAAAAACTGTCCGAACTCGGGCAACTTTCTTTGCGCCAACGCCTCAGGCGCAACAATGACCCGTCGATCGACGGGCTGGAGGTTGGTTCGGTTTGAGCACAGAGCAGACACATCAGACGGCATGGACGCCCGACTCGTGGCGCGATCGCGCGAGCGAGCAGGCGATCGCGTACACCGACGACGGCGCGGTTCGGCGAGCGTGCGACAAGCTCGCGTCGCTCCCGCCGCTCGTCACGAGTTGGGAGATCGAGCGCCTCCGCACGCACCTCGCCGACGCTGAGCAAGGCAAGCGCTTCTTGCTCCAGGGGGGCGACTGCGCGGAGACCCTCGCCGATTGTCGCTCCGACGTCATCACGAACAAGCTCAAGATCTTGCTCCAGATGTCGCTGGTGCTCGTCCACGGGGCGAAGAAGCCGGTGATCCGTCTCGGGCGGTTCGCGGGGCAGTACGCGAAGCCTCGATCAAGCCCGACGGACACCCGCGAGGTCAACGGGCAGAAGGTCACGCTCCCGAGCTACTTCGGCGATCTCATCAACCAGTCCGAGTTCACCCCCGAGGCCCGCGAGCCCGACCCGCACCTGCTGGTTCGCGGCTATCAGCACGCCGCGGTGACGCTTAACTTCATCCGCTCGCTGCTCGAGGGCGGGTTCGCCGACGTGCACCACCCGGAGTACTGGGATCTTTCGTTCGTGCGAGGCGGCGGGCTCTCGCCCGAGCGTCAGGCGGCGTACGAGCGGGTGAGCGCGTCGCTTGCCGAGGCGCTCGAGTTCATGGAAGCGCTCGGCGAGGCGAGAGTGGACGAACTGACGCGCGTCGAGTTCTTCACGAGCCACGAGGGGCTCAACCTGCTCTACGAATCCGCCCAGACGCGTCGCGTCCCGCGGCGCGAGGGGTGGTACGACCTCACGACCCACCTGCCGTGGATCGGCGAGCGCACGCGTGCGCTCACGGGCGCCCACGTCGAGTTCTTCCGCGGGATCGCCAACCCGGTCGGCATCAAGATGGGCCCCAAGGCCGACCCGGGGGAGATCGTGGAGCTCACTCGCGCCCTTAACCCCGGCAACGAGGCGGGCAAGCTGATCTTCATCACGCGGATGGGCGTCGCGAACGTCGAGAAGTCGCTCCCGGCGCTCCTCGGCGCGATCGCCGACGCCGGTCGGCGCGGGCTGTGGGTCTGCGACCCGATGCACGGCAACGGGCGCACAACCTCGACGGGCGTCAAGACGCGCTCGTTCGACGACATCGTCACCGAGCTCGAACGCACCTTCGACACCCACGAACGCCTGGGCGTCACGCGCCTCGGCGGGGTTCACTTCGAACTCACGGGCGAGGATGTGACCGAGTGCGTCGGGGGGGCGTCGGGTGTCACCGAGGAGGCGCTGGCGACCAACTACGCCTCGCTCTGCGACCCGCGCCTCAACTACGCCCAGGCTCTGGAGCTCGCGTTCCACGTCGCTGACCGCCTCAAACGGGTGCCGGGGTGATCGGCGAGGGGCGCGTCGTTCTCACGACCGAGCGCCTGACGCTGCAGGAGCTGACCGACGCCGACCTCGACTTCATGGCGAGGATCCTGGGCGATCCGCAGGTCATGCGGTTCTGGCCCCGCCCCCACACGCGCGACGAGGCCCGCCAGTGGATCGAGAAGCAGCAACGGCGGTATGCAGCGGATGGCGTGGGGTACTGGCTCGCCCTCGAGCGCGACGGATCTGGACCGGTCGGGCTCGCGGGCGTGGTGATGACCCCGGTGCAGGGGCGTGACGAGCCCGCGATCGGGTACATCCTGCTCAAGGACCGGTGGGGGCGTGGGTACGCGAGCGAGGCAGCAGCCGCGTGCCGCGACTACGTGCTTGGGGCGATGGGGCGCGAGCGGGTGGTGACCCTGATCCGCCCGGAGAACGCCCCCTCGCTCCGCGTGGCGGAGAGGATCGGGATGACGCGGGTGGGCAGCGGGATCGTGCTGCTGGGGCTTGAGCACGACCTCTTCGAGTATCGGCGCGAGAACGGCGAATAGAGTGGCGGATCATGTTCGACCGACTCTCTGAAGGCTTCGGCTCCGTCTTTCGCAAGCTCTCCGGGCAGGGGACGATCTCCGAGGGCAACGTTCGCGAGGCGATGGAGGAGGTGCGGGCCGCCCTGCTCGACGCCGACGTGTCGCTCGCGGTGGTGGACGCGTTCTGTGAGCGGGTCGTCGACGACGCGCTCGGGCGCGAGGTCACCAAGAGCCTCAAGCCCGGGCAGGAGATGGTCGGCATCGTCCACTCCCGCCTCGTCGAGTTGCTCGGCGGGTCGCCCGCGCCCGAAGGCGAGAGCGACGACGGGTTCGGGGCGGCGGTCATGGCGCCGTCGGCGGCCGAAGCCATCATGCGCGTCTCGCCCGCGCCGACCATCGTGATGATGTGCGGGCTCCAGGGCTCGGGCAAGACCACCACCTGCGGCAAGCTCGCCGCGTGGCTCGCGAAGCGCGGGCGATCCGTGATGCTGTGTGCTGCCGACCTTCAGCGACCCGCTGCGGTCGAGCAGCTCGAGACCGTCGCGGGGCAGGTGCGCGAGGCGGTGCAGGGCAAAGGACGCATCGAGTTTTATGGCGAGCCCGAGCGCTGCGCCGAGTACGGCAAGGCGGTCGGCGTCGCGGTCAAGGTCTGCCAGAATGCGCTCGCTGCGGCTCGCAAGTCGGGCGTCGATGTCCTCATCCTCGACACCGCGGGGCGTCTGCACGTCAACGACGAGTTGATGGGTGAGCTTGAGCGCATCGATCGTGCGCTCCAGCCGCACCATCGCTTCCTCGTGGTGGACGCCATGACCGGGCAGGACGCGGTGCACTCGGCACGCGAGTTTCACCAGCGGCTCGAAGTCGATGGCGTCATCCTGACCAAGTTTGATTCCGACACACGCGGCGGCGCCGCGCTCTCCGTCAAGGAGATCACGGGCGCGACGATCAAGTTTGTCGGCGTAGGGGAGCGTGTCGACGCGATCGAGGAGTTTCACGCCGAACGCATGGCCGGGCGCATCCTCGGCATGGGCGACGTGGTCTCGCTCGTCGAGAAGGCCCAGCAGGAAGTCACGGAGGAAGAGGCCGAGAAGCTCCAGGCGAAGATGGCCCGCGGCGAGATGGGGATGGATGACTTCCTCTCCCAGATGAAGATGCTCCGGCGCATGGGCCCGCTCAAGCAGGTCATGGGCATGCTGCCCGGCGTGGGTCAGATGCTCAAGGACGTGCAGGTCGAGGACAAGCAACTCGACCGCATCGAGGCGCAGATCAACTCGATGACCGCCGAAGAGCGGCGCTCGCCCTCGATCATCTCTTCGAGCAGACGCCGGCGCATTGCGAGCGGCAGCGGCACGAGCCAGGACGACGTCGGCCAACTCGTCAAGCAGTTCGGCGCGATCAACAAGCTCACGAAAGCGATGAGCGGGATGTCGCCCGGCGCGCGCATGGCCGCGGCGCAAGAGCTGTCCGGGGCAGGCATGCCGGGCATGAGCGGACTGCCGGGTCTCCGCGGGAAGCAGTCCACCAAGGGCGGTGGCGGCCGCGGATTCAAGAAGCGCAAGCGGCGGTGAACGCCTCGACCGCATCGCGATCACCATCACCCACGAAGACCAGCACCTTGCTCGGATCCACGTGAGATCGGACGAGGCTCGCGATCAGTTCCGGATCGACGAGCCCCCGGTCGAAGCGCGTCTCACGCAGCCCGCGCGCCGAGGCCGGGTCGATCTCGACGTTCGCGATGACGACCCCGAAGGTCGCGCTCTGACGCCCGAGGGCGTGGAGCGAGCGCTCGAGGTGGTCCGACGCCGCGTCCAACATCGACGCGGTGAGACATGCGAAAGGGTCGGCGAGTACGCCGATCGCCGGGTGTGGGTGATCGCGGGTGATCGTCAGACACCGCTGCGCGTCGGAGAGCACGTCGTCGGCGTGTGGGCGGAGGAGCAGGCGCGTTGCGGCGTTGAGCGCCGCGTCGCCCGCCGGCGCGAGGGTTTCGATCAGGCGGGTCCACGCGGCGGGTCCCCAGGCTCCGGTGGGTGAGCCGCCCACCTCGGGTGCGCCCGTGCGGACCGCGACCGCCCGCCCAGCCGTGGCCTGCGACGCGACGGCGGCCAGTTCGACGGAGGACTCACCGGAGAGCAGTGGGCCTCGGGCGAGGGCGATCGTGTCGCTGCCTTCGATCGCCTCGAACACTCCCGCGAGCCCCTCTGGGCTGGCTCGGCGGCGCAGGATGTAGACCGGTCGGCTCACGCGGAGATGGTAGAGATGGCCCCTCCCGTCTTCGGACCCCGCGACTACGTGCAGAAAAATCTGCGTGCGACTATGACCACACCATCTGGTAGGTCTCGGACGCAAACGCCGTAGCCAAAGGGGCTCGGAACGAAGAATGCCGCTCCATGGCCTCGTTTTGGTTACGTCCCTTGTGGTTACATAGTAAATGCATGCTTACAAACGTCCGATACGGCTGTCCCGAGGGAAGGAGCCACGGATGGCGACGAGTCTCCAACGGACCTTTGCAGACCTGAACGCACCCCGCGCCACGCCGACGCCGACGCGGGTCTGCGCGGAGTTGACGCGCGGGCAGGCGATCGAGCAGGTGCGGGCGCTCAACCCGTCGGCGTCGGTCGCGTTTCTGGAGATGTTCGAGACGCCGGCGCTGGTGACCTACCTCGAGCACCTGCTGGCGGCGCAAGAACCGCGCGGCGCCTTAGCGTGCTGGTCGCGACCGGGCGATTCGCCCGCGATCATGGGGGCGCACTTCAGGAACTGAACACGAGAACGCAACACGGACGCGCTGGGCGCGGTGGTCGGCGATCGGCCGCATGAGTCTGTGAGTGGGCTCATGCGGCCGTCGTCATTCCCCGATCAACCTCCTAAGGCGCGGCTCCGCTGATGGGGGTCCGCGCGCGGAGCCGACCCATGCGCAAGGTCATACTGGTACTCGCGCTTTGCATCTCCGACGCTGCGGCACAGCAGCAGATGCGCGAGATGGAGCCCGTCGAGCCGCGCGCCGTCAGGCCCTCCGAGATCGGCGTGTTCGGTGACATCGGCGTCTCCGCGGCCATGCCGGGGCGCGCGGAGCAATCCTCGTCGGGTGCGCTTCGGCGGGTGACG
Organism: Phycisphaerae bacterium; assembly: GCA_030429485.1. GTDB lineage: Bacteria > Planctomycetota > Phycisphaerae > Phycisphaerales > UBA1924 > JAUIFD01. The sequence goes on from JAUIFD010000013.1 coordinate 15,208, forward strand.
GTCTCGTCGGTCGGCGCGGACTTCGATCCGAGCGTCTCGCGCGACGCCAAGCTGATCGTCTTCGCCTCCACGCAGCACCGTTCGACCGCGGACATCTACTCCAAGCGCGTCGGCGCCAACGTCATCACGCAGCTCACCAATGACCCCGCCGAAGACGTGATGCCCGCGATCAGCCCCGACGGCTCGCGCATCGCGTTCGCGTCCAACCGCACCGGCAACTGGGATATCTGGGTGATGCCGAGCGCGGGCGGCAAGGCGGTGCAGATCACCTCCGATCCGGCGCACGAGTTGCACCCCTCTTGGTCGCCCGACGGCTCGCAGCTCGTCTTCTGCCGACTCGGCGAGGCGAGCGGCAGATGGGAGCTCTGGGTGCTCGACGTGCAGATGTCGCAGGTGGCGCAGTTCATCGGCGAGGGGCTGTTCCCCGAGTGGTGCCCGGTGTCGGGCACGGGGCTCGACGGGGCTGACCGCATTCTCTTCCAGCGCTCGCGCGAGCGCGGCGACCGCGGGTTTGCGGTGTGGGCGATCGACTACGCGGATGGACAATCCGGAAGCCCCACCCAGATCGCGTCGTCGGATCGGGCGGCGTATGTGAACCCGACGTGGAGCCCGGATGCGCGGCACGTCGTGTTCGCGTCGATCGAGCACCAGGAGACGCGCCCGGAGGTAAGCGACGGACCGCAACGGGCTGACCTTTGGATGGTCTCGGTCGACGGCACGGGCCTCGTGAACCTGACCTCCGGGGGCGCGCGCGACCTGATGCCCGTGTGGGCGTCGGACAACAGGATCTACTTTGCTTCAGCTCGCGAGGGTGGCGAGAACCTCTGGGCGACCGACGCGCGTCCCGCGCTACTCGCAGCGGCGGGCGGGGTGGCGAACCCGAACTCGGCGCTCGCGAGTGTGCCGACGGACGATGGGAACTAAGGCGCACTCCGCGCGGAGATGCGCGAATGGAAGCGGGCTCTACTCCAACATCTGCCCCGCGCTCCACTCCTCCTTTGTGATCGCGTAGCGCTCGTGGTCGCGGTAGGCGCCTCGGATCTGGACGAGTGCCTTTGACAAGCCCTCGTACCGAAAGCCGTTGCGTTTGAGCACGGCGCGTGAGCGGGCGTTGATGGGCATGATGTTCGCCTCGATGCGGTGCAGCCCGAGCGACGTGAACGCGTAACGGAGCGTGAGCGCGATGCCCTCGCCCATCATGCCCTTGCCCTCGTGGGCGGCGCCGAGCCAGTAGCCGAGGTGGGCCATCTGCCCAGCTCCGCGGATGATGCCGCCGATGGTCATGTGCCCGACGATCGCGACCGGGTCACGCTGCACGAGCACGAGCTTCTCCGTCGTCGGCGTGCGCGCCTGCGCGAGTTGGCGTTCGAAGTAGATGTCCGCGAACGGATCGAACCCCGATTCCGGGGCGGGTTCCCACCGCTCCAAGTGCGCGCGCGAGGCGCGCCGCAACTCCATGTACTCGTCGCGATCGCCGGGCGCGATGTGCCGAATCGCCACGCGTCGCCCTGCTTCGAGATAGGTCGCGCCGCTCGCCACGCGCCCAATGTACGGTGCGTGGGGCGTGTGCGGAGCTTGTGCTCAGGCGTTGGCGCCGACAGCCATCGGCAGATCCGACTTCACGTACACCCGACGCCCTTGCGCAGCCGATTCGATGACCGCTTCCATCGCTTCGAGCACGTGCAAGGCGAGCCTGCCCGAGCACTTAGGCTCGCCCCCCTCCGTGATAGCGCGGGCTTGGTCTTGCAGCCCGAGCCCCCGACCCTGGAGCGTGGGGCCGGCGTCCATCTCGACATCTTGCCACTCACCGGGCTTTGGCCCCGGGGCCCATCCGCTCGCGATCGCGTCGTCCGCGTCGTGCCGATCGAAGAGGCGCACCGGGCCGTCGTCGAACGTATTAGGGTCGGGCACCGAGAGCGTCGCGTGCTCGCCGAAGAGCTCGATCCGAGGGAGCGAGGCAGCCCATGTGTCGAACGACATCACGAGCGTGACGAGCGCGCCCGAGGCGAACTCGAGCGTCGTCGAGACGTGCGTTGGGATCTCGACTTCGATCAACTCGCCCTTGTGCGGTTCGCTCGTGATGGTGCGCGTCGGAAACGACGCGCGGGCCGAGCCCGTGACCGACGCGATCGGCCCGAGCAGGAGCACGAGCGTGGTGAGGTAATACGGCCCCATGTCGAGGAGCGGCCCTCCGCCTCGCTTGTAGAAGAACTGCGGATCGGGGTGCCATGACTCGGGCCCGTGATAGGTCATCGCACCCACGCCGCCGACGACGCGCCCGATGCGCCCCGAGCGCACCAGTCGTGCGCACGTTTGCACGCCGCGCCCGAGGACGGTATCGGGCGCGCACGCGACGGAAAGCGAGTGCTCGTCCGCGAGCGCAAGCAGATGGCGTGCCTCGGCTGCGGTCGAGCAGAGCGGCTTCTCGGTGTAGAGGTGCTTGCCCGCGCGCAGCACCCGCTCGCCAAGTTCGGCGTGTGCGCCCGGGGGTGTGAGGTTGACGACGATCTGCACGTCATCGCGCGCAAGCAGCGCGTCCGGCGTCGTCGCAGCGGGCGAGGCGGGGTGCTCGCTCGCGATCAACTCGGCGCGGGCGAGGTCGGCATCGGCGAGCGCGACGAGGCGGAGCCCTTCCAGCTGCGCGAGGTGTGGGGCGTAGGCGCGTTTGCAGATGTCACCGCACCCGATGATCCCGACGCCGACTGTCTCGTTGCTCATTGTGCGTCCTCCAGCAGGCCCGCTGCCCAGCGGATGCCGCGCGTCACAAGCTCGCCCACAGGTTCGGCGGCGAGGTCTTCGGGCACGTGTCCGATCGAGCAGTAGAAGACACGCCCCTTGCTCCACTCACGCGTCCACGCGGCCGGCATGCGCACGCCGGCGAGCCATAGGCACGGGCCACCGACGACGGGCGTCTCCGCGAGCACGCGCACCGCGGGATCGACGTGCATGTAGTACTGCTCGGAATGCACCGTGAACGACGCGGGCAGTGCGCGCGTGATGGGGTGCTCGCGATCGGTGATCTCGACGGTGTAGTCGAGGATGTCGCCCGGGTGCGCGACGAACTGCCCGCCGACGAGGAACTGGAACTCGGTGTTGAGGCGGAAGGCGTCGCCCATCCCGCCGTGCCACCCCGCGAGCCCGACGCCCGAAGCCACCGCCTTGGCGAGCGCCGCGCTGCTCTCGCTGGGCAGTTCGCCCATCGTCCAGTTGGGGACGACGCAGCGGCACTGTGCGAGTCGACCCGCATCGCCGAGTGCGGCGAGATCGCCCGTGATCTCGACCTCGTGCCCGTGCGCGCGCAGGCGCTCGGCGATGAGGTCGCTTGTTGCTTGCGGGTGGTGCCCGTCCCATCCGCCCTGCACGATCAAGACATCAGGCATCGTCGGTTCTCCGGGCACAACCTATGCTGCGAGCATGACACTCGTTTGCACCGGCACTATCGGCATCGACACCGTCCAAACCCCCGACTCCGGCGAGCGGGCGGACATCCTGGGCGGGTCGTGTACCTACTTCTCCGCGGCGGCTTCGTTCTACGGCCCGGTGCGGATCGTCGCGGCAGTGGGGGATGACTTCCCGCCCGAGCACGTCGAGACGATCCGGCACTTCAAGGGCATCGATATCGCGGGGCTTGAGACGCGGGCGGGGTCGAAGACCTTCCGTTGGGGCGGGCGCTACCACGACAACATGGACCACCGCGACACGCTCTTCACGGAGCTCGGCGTGCTCGAGGAGGCGCCGCCGACGGTGCCCGAGGCGTACCGCGATTCGGGCGTGGTGTTCCTGGCGAACTCGCACCCGAGCATCCAGGCGGGGATGCTTGAGCAGCTTCCCAACCGCAAGCTCGCGGTGGCGGACACGATGGACCTCTGGATCGAGATCGCGCGGGCGGAGCTCGATGGGCTGCTCGGGAAAGTCGATGGGCTCGTGCTCAACTACGACGAGGCCGAGCAGTTCACGGGGAAGAAGAACACGGTCGCAGCGGGTCGGCACATGCTCGATCACGGGCCGCGGTTTGTGGTGATCAAGAAGGGCGAGCACGGGGCGATCCTCGTACACCGCGATGGGATCGCGGCGCTGCCTGCGTATCCGGCAGAGCAGGTCGTGGACCCAACCGGCGCGGGCGATTCGTTCGCGGGCGGCATGATGGGCGCGATCGCGCGCGAGCTGAGTGTGGATGCTTCGCTCGACCCCGGCTCGTTCGACACCATCCGACGCGCGATGGCGCACGGCACGGTCGTCGCGAGCTTCAACATCGAAGCGTTCAGCTTGGAGCGCCTCGCCACGCTGACGGTGGATGAGCTGGATGCGCGGTTCCGCGAGTATGGGGCGATGATGCACCTGGGGTAAGCTTGCCTGATCCGAGTGAAAGCCCATCACCACACGCAGGTCGCGACACGCCTTGGAGCATCGCGATTGTCATCGTTTGCGTATGTCTCGCAGGCATTCAATCGATTGTGGTGAGGATGCTCGCGGGCGGCGTCTTCGGACCTACGCCGGAGTGGGCTGTGTTTGGACCAGCCTTGGCGTGGGTCGGCATTGACCTGATCTGCATAGTGCTATGCACCTTTCCACGATTTCGACGTCGTATATTGATGCTCGCCTGGATCGTCGTCGCGTTAGCGTGCTCGATTGGCACGTATGCGGCTTGGTGGGGCGTTTCGAGCTATATCGCCGCAGTTTGAGCTTTGAAACAATCAAGAAATGCCCAGCGCCCGTTCCAGCACCGCCATCCGCACCGCCACACCACACCGCACCTGGCGGCGGACGAGCACGCGCACGGACTTCACGCGCCCCAGCGCCACAGCCTGATCGATCTCCACGCCGGGGTTCGTCGGGCCGGGGTGCATGACGATCGCGCCCTGGTGCAGTCGGCGGGCGCGTTCAGTCGTCAAGCCGAAGGCGTCGCGGTACCCCGCCTGCACCACCCCCGGGTCGGCGTGGCGTTCGAACTGCACGCGGAGCATCATCACCGCGTCCGGATTCGTCGCGATCGCGGCGTCGAAGTCGCGCGTGATGGCAAGCCCCTGCGCGAGGGTCGTGAGGTCATCGGGCGCGAGGCGATCGGGGCCGACGAGCGTGACGTGCGCGCCGAGGGTGGTCAGTGCGGCAACGGCTGAGCGCGCCACGCGGCTTGCGACGATGTCGCCCACGATCAGCACGCGCACGCCCGCGAGGTCGAACGCTGCATCGCGCCCGAGCGCCTCCGCGAGCGAGAGCGTGTCGAGCAGGCCCTGCGTCGGGTGTTCGTGGCGCCCGTCGCCGGCGTTGATGATGGGCGCCTCCGAGGCTCGTTGAGCGCTCACCGCAGCGCCGGAATAGGCGGACCGGACGACGATGGCGTCGATCCCCATTGCCTCGAGCGTGCGCACGGTCTCGGCGATGCTCTCGCCTTTGGAGGCGCTCGAGTTGGTCGAGACATCGACGACCATCGCGCCAAGTCGCTGCGCAGCAAGCGAGAAGCTGCCGCGGGTTCGCGTTGAGGGCTCTAAGAAGGCGAGGCCCACGGCACGTCCTCGCGCGACGTCGAGGGCGACGTTCTGCGGCTCGGCGAGCAGATCGCGAGCTCGCGTCAGGATGGTGCGCATCGACTCGGCCGGCATGCCGCGAAGCCCAACCAGCCCGCGCGTGCACTCCCCCTTGCCTTCTGTCTCGCTCACGCGCATGGCCTCCGCGATGGTCACCTGCCCAGACGCTCCGCCGCGAGCAGCGCAGCGCCGATCAGCCCCGCGTCGTCCTCGAGCTCGCTCGCGACGACTTCGAGTGATTTGCACTTGTCCGGGAACGCGACCTTGCGTGCCGCCTCCTGCACTCGGCGGACGAAGGGCGCGCCGATCGCCTCGGTCAGCCCGCCGCCGAGCACGATGCGCCCGATCGAGAGGAGCGTGACGACCGAGCCGATGTGCCCGCCGAGCAACTCCGCCGCGAAGTCGACCACCTCGCGCGTGAGTGCGTCTTCCTGCTCGTAGGCCCTGGCGAGGATCTTGGAGCGAACCTTGTTGAGATCGCCCCCGACCATCTCGGGGATCATCGACTCTTCATTGGCGCGGAGCAGGTCGGCGATGCCGTCGACGACCGCGGTGCGCGAGCAGTTGTGCTCGAGCGAGCGCCGGCCGCGCGGGTTCATGGGGTAGAGCAGCATGTGCCCGATCTCGCCCGCGGTGAGAAACTGGCCGTAGTAGAGCTTGCCGCCGAGCATGATCGCGCCGCCGATGCCGGTGCCAGCCCAGACACCGAGCAGATCGGTCGCGCCCTGGCCGGCCCCGCACGCGTGCTCGCCGTAGAGCGCGGCGTTGACGTCGTTGTCCACGACGACCGGGAGGTTGAGCATGCCGCCGAGCCGGTCGGCCAGCGGGAGATCGCGCCACCGGAGGTTGACAGCCTCAAGCACGACGCCCGACGAGGGCTCGATTGCGCCCGGCGCCCCGATGCCAAGCCCGGCTGCATCCGACACGGCCAGGCCCGCCTTCGCGCACGCCTTCTCGGCCGCCTCAGCGATCCGGGCGAGCACCGCGTCGGCGCCCTCACCCGCTTTGGTCTTCGCCCGTACCGCCCCGAGCACTTCGCGCGGGGCGGTGGGGCGGATCACGCCGACCTGGATGTTGGTGCCGCCCAGGTCGATCCCGATGTAGGTCGAGTCACTCACCATGGCACCAGCGTAGAGGCAGAGTGCCGGGTATGGCGATCCGCGTGGAGGGAATGGCGCAGACGTGCATCGTGCTAGGCTCTGCCCATGGTGCGATTTGCGATGGCCGGACTCGGGATCGCGGTGCTCGGCGCGTGCTCGACGCGCCCGGCGCTGGGGCCCGATCCGGTGCCCTCGGACTTTGTGCTGGGCATTACGACCTATCCGACCGACGCGGAGGCGCGTGCCCGGTACGTGGTCGAAGCGGACGGCGTGCTCCGGGCTGCCGAGGGGGCGGGTGTGGGGCCCGAGGTCTTCCCGGCGGAGACCCGACGCCTTACCGCCGACGAGCGGGCGCAGCTGTGGAGGCTCACGCACGCGACGGGCATCTTCGCCCCGGGCGCGAGCGGGCAGATCGAGGACGTTGATGTCTACGAGCCCGATGGCGAGGTGATGGTGACCTACGCCGCAGCGGGAGGGACGGGATTTCTCTCGGCCCTCCCGCTCGATGAGCCGGCGGTGCAGGCTCTTTCCGAATGGCTCAACGCGATGGCGCGCTACCGGCGCTGACGGCGTGCTGCGCCGAGCGCGGCGACCATCGCGACGCCGAATGCGCCCGGAGTGGGGATCGCGAACGTGGCGGTGTAGACGTCGCTCGCGGCATAGGCGCTGGCGCCGCGATCGAGCACCCGGAACTGGAAGTCAAACTCGGTGGTCGAGCCGTCCCAATCGGTGTCGGAGACAACCCAGAGGTAATGGACGTGGAACGCCGGCGAACCAAAGTCGAGCGTGTCGCCCGCGCCCAGCTTGGAGGTGTTGAAGTCGTCGACCGCGACGTCGAAGTCGGGCGGGAGCACCGCAAACCCGCCGGCGCTGATGTTCACGATCTCGATCTGGATGTTCGCCGTGGGATCGAGCATGTAGAGATCCTCATCGGGCTCATCCTCCTCGATGCTCTCAAAGCCGGGCTCGTCGCCGATCCAGCCGGAGAAGGCGGGCACGTCCACGCGCCCGAGGGGCTCGTCCGGGTTCTCAAACTCCACGGCAAGCTGTCCGGCTGCCGTGCGCGCGATGATGACGTCTCCGTGATCGTGCTGCGCCATGGCGGTGCCGACCATGCCGGCGCACGCGATGCATGTTCCCGTGAGGGTCGCTCGAATCTCCATCTCATTCTCCTTGCAGACTCTCTATCTCTCTCGCCTCCCCAGAGAGGCGATCCCTTAACATCCGTCCTGGTACGCACTCATGAACGCAAAGAAGTCGTTGGTGTTGATCGCGCCATCCGGCGCGAAGTCGGCCCGCGGGTCCATCGCCTGGTAGTAGCTGAGGAAGAGGAAGAAGTCGTTGGTGTTCACGTCACCCTCGCCGGTAAGGTCAGCGGGGCAGGGTGAGACATCGCACCACGACAGATTGTCACGCACCCACCGCTGCGCATCGGCGAGGTCACCCGGCGCGTTCTTCTCGAAGACAAGCCAGAACGGCTCACTCGGTGCGATCAAGCCGGAGCCAGACCCGAGGCGCATCTGCGCGAGATACACCCCGTCGCTCGCCGGGGAAGTGAGCGTGAAGAGCAGGTGCTTGTGCCATTTGCCAGAGCCGTTGGCTTCGAGCGAGAATCCGGTGACGCTCTGGTCGTTCGTCGGTGTCACGGTGGGGCCGAAGAACCCGCTCGTGACTCGGATTTGCTCTGGCGGGATCTCGTCGAAGTCGTCGCCGTCCCACTTGCGCAGCGCCGCGAGGAGGTCAAAGCCGACCGCCTCGCCGGGCCGAAACGTGCCGTTGAGGGAGTCGAAGCCCGGGTCGTTGGTCTGCCCGTCCGCGAAGTCGCGCATCACGAAGACGCAATCACGTTGGAACGTGCCATCCTCGTACCCAACTTCGATCACGCCCGACGAGGTGTCGACGATGATGTCGCCGGCGTGCACCTGGGCGTGGGCGGCGCTCGTGAGCGCTGCGAGACATGCGAGCGATTCTGTGAGCGGGTTCAATGCGCAGCCTCCGGATAGAACGCGTTGTCCCAGAAGTCGGTCCACAGGTCGCCGAAGCGCCGCGTCGCGGCGTGTCCGTCGGCGAAGCCGTAGTTCGCGATGCCCTCGGGGTTGGCGGTGCGACCGCCATGTGCACCGAGTTCCATCTCGCGGGCCGCGAGGCGCGCAGCGCTGCCCGCGTCGCCGCCCGGGTCGTACCACCCGAACGCGTGCACGTGGTCGGAGCGTGCAAACTGGGGATCACCGGGATCAACTCCCTTGGTCATCATCAGGAACTGCACGGTGCCGGTGGGGCGGGGAATCTCGGTGATCCTGCGGTACGCGCCGACGTGCCGTCCGGAGCGCGGATCGATGAAGGTCTCGGCGAAGGACGTGAGGAAGTCGTTGAGCCCGTAGCTCGTCCATCGAGCGGTGGGCTCGCCGATCGGGTCGTTGGAGTCGTCATCGTCGCGGAACAGGGCGAGAGCCTGGGTGAGTCCGACGTCGGTGGAGTCGCCGCCGAGTGAGGCGGGCCAGTAGGGGCTGTCATCGGCTGGTGATCGCAGCAGGTCGGCGCTGCCGTAGTCTTCGGAGAGCGCGACGACCCAGGCGCCGAGCACCTCATCGCGCGAGGCGATGCCGCCGTGGGGCAGTCCGGCGTCGACGAGCGTGTCGTCGTGCTCGTTGAGGTAGAGGGCCTGGGCGACGCCGAGCTGGCGGATGTTGGAGAGGCAGGCTGCGGCACGGGCGGAGGCCCGAGCCTTGCCCAGGGCGGGGAGGAGGATGCCGACGAGCAACGCGATGATCGCGATGACGACGAGAAGCTCGATGAGTGTGAATGCGCGGCGTGGCATAGTCTTTTTGCAAGTGCGTTCGCATAATCACTTGAGGGGGCGATGTTGTCAAGAATGCATTTGCAATAGCAGGAAATGCCCTGGGGTCGGCGACGCGGGCGTGTAGACTCGTGCGATGCGGCCTGGATCGCCCGCCAATTGGGTTCGCGGCGTCTCGCTCGCCGATAAATGTCTGATTTTGTTCGGTGCGGCGATCCTGCTGATTGTGGGCGTGGCGCTGGCGGTGCCTTGGGTGCGGATGCGCGCTTTGGCGTGGGAAGTCGAGGTCGCGCACTCGAGGGCCCTGGCCGAGGCATGGTCGCGGACGGGCGCGGACGTCCGCAACGCGGTGCTCGACCCGGGGACGGAATCGTGGGTGATCGAGGACGGCGCGGATTGGCCCGAAGGCGCCCCTCGCGCGCTTGTCGCTGGTTTGCCCGGCGAGGGTGGTGAGCGCGGCGAGGTGGCGGCTCTCGATCGGGCCGCGGAACCAGCGCGGATCTGGTACGCGCGGGCGCTCGGCGGTCCGGACTCGGAAGCGAACGGGCGCTGGCTGGTGCTTGCGCGCCCTACGGACGCGCCCGTGCGTGCGTCGATCGACGTGCTCTACCTGCTCTCATCGGGATCGCTCGTGCTCGGGCTGGCGGTCTTGGTGTTCTATTTGATCACGCACCGCCTCGTGCTTTCGCCGGTGCGGCAGCTGCGCGAGACGGTGGAGCACGTGCGCGCGGGCGATCTGGCGGTGCGGTCGGCGATCCGGACGGGTGACGAGTTTGAGGAACTGGCCAGCACGTTCAACGGGATGCTGGAGACGATCGAGGACGCGAACGCGAAGCTGCGTGCGTCCAACGCGGCGATGGATCTGAAGGTGACGGAGTTGACTGAGGCGAACGTGCGCCTGGATGAGGCGATGACGCTGAAGTCGGACTTCCTGGCGTCGGTCTCGCACGAGCTTCGTACGCCGCTGAACGCGATCATCGGGTTTGCGGAGCTTCTCCTGGAGATTGCGCGCACGGAGCACCGCGAGCGATCGGTCGATCCTTCTTTGAACAAGCGGATCCGATACCTCGACAACATCGTGGTGGCGGGTCGTTCGCTGCTCACGCTGATTGAGGACTTGTTGGCGATGGCTCGCCTGGAGGCGGGGAATGTGCGGGTGGACATCGACGAGGTGTCGCTCCCGGACGTGTGCGAGGGGTTGGTCGGGCTGATTCACCCGCTGGCGTCGAGGAAGGGCGTGTCGGTGAGCCTCGATCTGGAGGAGAGTCTGCCGGCGATCCGGACCGATGCACGGAAGTTCCAGCAGATCGTGTTCAACTTCCTGTCGAACGCTGTGAAGTTCACGGAGCCGCTGAGCGCCGCGGGAACGCCCGGACGCGTGGTGCTGCGAGCGGAGCGCGTGCCGGAGGAGGCGAAGGTGTGCATTTCGGTCGTTGATAACGGGCCGGGGATCGGGACCGAGCACCACGCCACGATCTTCGAGAAGTTCCAGCAACTGGAGAATGCGCACACGCGGGTGCACGCGGGGGCGGGGTTGGGGCTCGCGATCTCGAAGGAACTCGCGTCGCTCATCCGTGGCGAGTTGCGGGTAGTGTCGGAGCCCGGGCGGGGGTCGATCTTCTCGCTGATCGTGCCGGTGGATCCGGAGCTGCGGGAGTTGGAAGAGGCGCAACTCGAGAGCCGATTCAAGGCGGCGCTGCACGGGCGGGCGGAGTTGTAGCGCATTGGGCCGAACGGGCAGACGACCTCAGGGCTGCATCGCGCGGATGACGGCTCGGGCTGGCGCGATGATGCGGTCGTTCTGGTCGGTTTCGAAGTGTGAGAGTTGGTCGAAGGGGACCCAGCGTGTTTGGTCGTATTCCCATCGGTCGGCGCCGAGGCGTGGGATGAGAGCGGTCGTCGTCGCGTCGAACTCGACGAGGACGAGGACGTCGGCGCTGGGGATGTCGAGGTCGAAGGCAAGGCCGAGGACGGTGTGCGCGCGTGGGGCGGCGGTGAGGCCGAGTTCTTCTTGGATTTCCTGTTCGAGTTGGGCGCGCACGAGCGAGTCGGCGTTGTGCGTGCCGGCCCGCTCTGGGGCGTCGATCCCGCCACCGGGCGCAAACTCCCAGAGGCCTGCGTGGACGCCCACTGCTGCGGAGCGCAGGCCCATGAGCGCGCACGGGCGGCCTTGATCGTCGGGTGCGGTGAGCATGCCGGTGACGGCGAGGTGGTGTGCGCCGGGGGCGCGGGTGAGGAGGTTCATGTAGGTGTCACGCCGCGCGCGGAGGGTGGCGGTTCGGGGATTGTGGTCGGTGTAGGAGAGGATGCCGCCGTTGAACAGGCGGGGCTTGTCCCGGCGCATCGCATCCCACGCGGCGAGGCGCTCGGGGGTTGGGTCGGCGGGTGGGGTGGCGTCGATCTCGATCGTGAGGTCGGAGAGCGCGCAGACGAGGGGCTCGAAGCGCCCGCCGGGTGAGGCCGCGGGGCGGAGCGCGAGGCTGGTCACGTGAAGAGCTTGCCCACGTTGAACGGGAGCTCGTCGATGCCCAGTTCCTTGGCTTCCGCTTCGACGGCGGAGGCGAGGCGCTGCTTGGCCTTCTCGAGTCCGTCGTTGACCGCGTCGCGGATGAGGCCCTCGGCGTGCGCACGCGATGCGGCGTCGGCCGCGAGCCCCGCGGCGAGGGCGGGATCGAGGGTGAGCGTCTCGACGCGGAGCTTGCCGTTGATCGTGGCTCGGGCGGCGCCGGAGCCGGCCTCGCCGACGGGTGGGTCGGTGTCGAGGGACGCACGGACGCGATCCGCGGCGGCGCGCAGGCGTTCCTTGTTCTGCACCAGTCCGGCGAGTGCGCCCATGGCTTTGAGTTGGTCGAACATCGTCGCTCCTCGGTTGCGGGCACTGTATCGGCGGCTGACAGGCGGCGCGGCCCGTGACTGTGCATTGTGACGAGGCGGTCGCTAGCGGCGCGTCGAGGATTCGTCTTCGCCCTCGGAGACGCTGGTCTCGAACTCGATGCCGCAGGTTCGGCATCGGTAGACGATCGGGCTTGACCCTTGGGGGTAGGCGGTGCCGGTGCAGGCTGGATTGGTGCAGCAGCAGCCGATGAGGTGCCGGAAGGCAAGACGCGGGATCGCAACGGCGCCGACGAGCAGCGCGCCGAGGATTGCGCCGTTCACGAAGAGCGACGGGGAAACGGCCTGGCTGACGAACAGCGCGATGCCAATGCCCGCAGCGATGATGAACGCGCCGAACTCGGCCGCGATCATGAGCGCGAGATGGAAGCGCTGCGACATCCTGTACTTATTTGGATTGGGTGCGCGGGGGTTCCACGTCGCCGGCCGCGTTTGTGGCTGCGCTTCGGCTATTCGCCGGAGATGGAGACCCACCCGAGCGAGCCGCCGTGGTCGAGGATGCGCAGGGAGACGCGGCGGAGCGATTCGCCTTCGGGCTCGACGATGGCGCTGGTGCGGCCTCGGGCGAGGGTCTTGCGGATGGGTGGTGCGTCCGGGTCTTCGGCGACCGCGATGCGGAGTACGGCGGTCTCGGCGAGCGGGACGGTTTCCGGACCGAGCGAGGCGTATCCACCGGGCGAAACGGTGGCTTTCGCTAGGGGATCAGTCGAGGCGGAGGACGTGATGGAGACCTCGAGCGTGGCCGGAGAGGCGTTCTGAAGCTCGACGGCGTACTGCGGGCCAGCGCAGGCGGCGAGAAGCAGCAACAGAGGGAGGGTGGCGAGTGCGCGCATGGGGGAGGGTAGTGGATGCGCCCTGGGTTGGCGATTCGGAGTTTGGCTGTTTGGGTGGGCGATGGGGAGTTGGTACGTTGGTCGGAGCGGAGCCGCGGGGTCGCGGCCAGGAGAGATCAACGATGCGGACGGCATTGATCGGTGCGATGGTGGTCGCTGCGCTCTCGGGCGTTGCGGCGGGGCAGTTTGTGGAGTTGGCCGACGATGGCGCGTCGGATCTGCGGAAGCAGGAGTGGTCGGCGGCGCGGTCGGCGGGCTCGGTCGCGGACGTGCTCGGCGGGCGAGCGGGCGCGCTCGCGCCGGAGGATGCGACCTGTCTTGAACTCGTCGACTTGAACGGGCCATTGGACGGCGACTTCCCGCGCGAGGTGGTGTTTCTGCCGGACGGATCGACGGCGGCCGTGTGCCATCGAGACTCCAACAACGTGACGTTCGTGGACATCGCCACGCGGACGGTGACCGGCGGGGTCGATGTGGGTGAGGGGCCGGTGTCGATCGATGCAACGCCGGATGGGCAGTACCTCGTGACGGCGGACCTGTTCGGGAACTCGGTATCGGTGGTTGATGTCGCGTCGCGGACGGTGGCGGCGACGATCGCGACGCCCTCCGAGCCGTACCGTGTAGAGGTGACGGCTGATGGTGCGTACGCGGTGGTGGGATGCACGCCGGCGGACGGGTCGTCGAGCTTTACGGTGATCGATCTGGGGACGCTGTCGGCGGTGCGCACGTTCGCGACCGGAGGTCAGGGCGTGTATGGCGGGTTTGGGAACAGCACCTACCCGATCTCTGGGTTCATCTTCGGATCGTGGGGGATCGCGCCGGATAACGCGACCATCGTGCTGCCGGTCAGCGGCACGCCGAGCGGGACGGTGGAGTTTTACGACCTCACGACGGGCGGCTTTCTGGGCGACGTGACGGTTCCTTCGGGCGGTCGAAGCGTGGATATCGCGCAGGATGGATCCATCGCCGTGGTGCCGTGCACGGGCAACTCGCAGACGCTGGTTGTGCTGGACGTGCCGGGACGGTCGATCTCGTCGACCATTCCTACGGCGACGAACCTCGATGACAACGTGCAGCTCTCGGCGGACAACACCAAGGCGGTGTGCGGGTATCTGAACGACACGTTCTTTATTGACCTCGCAACCGGATCGGAGCTCTCGCGCACGGTGACCGGCTCGATCGGCGATTACGAGCTGACGTTTGACGACCAGTACCTTCTCGTGAGCAACTTCAACACGCGCGTATTCAGCATGGCGACCAACTCGGTGGTCGACACGATGAGCTACGCCGCGACGCAGGAGATGGCGACGAGCCCGGTGTCGCACTTTGCGGCCGGTCTGAACAACCGGTTTGGCGAGCAGATCCACCTCTACTCGACGAACGGCTCTTCGAGCAACTTCTTGGCGGCGCTCGACGGCGGCACCTCGCCCGAGGGCGACGCGCCGTTCATCGTGGATGTGTCCGATGACGGGTCGACCGCGGTCGTGGGCATGACGCTCTCGGCGAACGTGGCGATTGTGGATTTGACGCAGAACCCGCCGGTGCTGCGGAGCTTGGTGTCGACGGGGACCCGCGTGGTGGGCGTGGCGATCTCGCCGGACGGGAGCACCGCGGTGGCGTGCAACGACGATTCGGACACGGTTTCGATCATCGATCTCGCGACGGACACAGTGGTCAAGACGCTGGTGGTTCCCTCTGCGCCGTCGCAGGTCTTGATCTCCCCCGATTCGACGATGGCGTACGTCCTCTCGATCGCGGGCACGGACCAGTTGCACTTCATTCAACTCAACGGGGCGGCGTCGGCGCGGGTGGGGTCGGTTCTTGCCGGGCAAGCGGGCGGGTGGTTTGGGCCGGCGTTTTCGGAGGAGAGCGGGATCGCGCTCTCGCCCGATGGCTCGATCGTGGCGGTGTGCGACTCGTTCAACGACGCCCTTCGTCTGATGGACACGGCGTCGCGGTCGTTGATCGCTGTTGTTCCGGTGGGGGATTACCCGGTGCGGGCGGCGTTCCTGCCGGATGGGTCGAAGGTGTACGTGACCAACGCGTTTTCCGACAACGTGTCGGTGGTGGAGGTCAACGGCGCGGCATCGACGACGGTGGCGACCATCTCGGCGGGCGACTCGACGTTGGCGGTTGCGCCCGATCCGACGGGCTCTTACGTGTACGTGACCGACCACGCGTTTTCTGGCGGGTCGCAGTTGTTTGTGATCGACACCGCGACGGATACGCTGGCGACGAGTTTCTCGTTGGGTGGTGGGTACGCGCGGGATTCGCACATGTCGCCCGACGGCACGCTGCACGTGCTGATGAACATCAACACGCAGCTCGGCACGGTCGCGGAGGTTCGTCGATATGCGGCGGCGGGGGCGGGCACGTCGCTCCTCGACACGACGCCCCTGAGCAACTCCAACTCGCGGGACTTCGCGGTGAGCGACGCGACGGGCCAGGTGGTGATTTCCAAGCCGTTCCTCGACGCGGCGGAGGTCGTGTGTTTCGGAGCGGCCTGCCCGGCGGATCTCTCGCCCGCGCCGAACGGCGATGGCACGGTGAACACCAACGACTTCTTCCAGTTCCTGACGTACTACCAGGCGATGGATGCTCGTGCGGACTTCTCGCCGGGTGGCGGGATCAACACGAACGACTTCTTCGCGTTCCTGGCGGCGTATCAGCAGGGGTGCTGACGGGCGGCTCAACGGTCGGCATGACAACGTAACGTGCGGTCTTTCCCCGAGTTAGGGTGTGGGCTGTCGTTGTCTTCACGTGATCTGAATGGAATCTATGCGCGAGTCTCGCGCATTTGGGGCCTCTGCGCGCGTGCCCGAGAGCTAGTTTCACCCGCAGCGCGAGACGTGCTGCGCAAGGGTCACCTAGTTCCTCGGAGCCGTCCATGCAATACCCGCGACGTGGGGCGTTCACGCTCATCGAACTTCTTGTGGTCATCGCGATCATCGCGCTTCTGATCGGGATCCTGCTTCCGTCTCTCGGGCGCGCCCGGGCGGTGGCGCGCCAGGTGCAAGCCGCGGCGAATGCCCGGAGCGTGGTGCAGGGCGTCGCGACCTACGGGACGGACGGGAAGGGGTATGTCCCGCCGTCGTACCTGTACCCGGACACGAAGGACGGGACGAGTTGGAAGATCGAGGACCAGATCGACTCGAATCCGAACCCGCAGAACGGGTACCTGCACTGGTCGTGGTTCTTGTTTGCGGATGGCAATCTGCCGGGCGATGCGTTCTCGACGCCCGCGGTGACGAACGGCGGCGCGCCGCGCACGAGCCCCGGGCGGAACCCCGACAACTGGGAGCCCGGGCAGCAGAACGACATGGGCGGCAGCCTGGGCGACGCGGTGCCGGAGGACCGACAGGTGCCGCGGATGGCGTTCACGGGCAACCAGGCGATCTTCTCTCGCAACAAGTTCTACGACGCGGGCGGGAGCGTGCGGAAGAACCGATTCGTCAAGCAGGCTGATATCGACGGCACCCAGCGGGGCGCGTCGAAGAACATCCTGGTTGCCGAGTTCTACGACAACGGTCAGAACTGGTCGTCGCTCTACGGCAACCGTGGGCAGGCGGGCGCGGCGCTGCCGGGGCTGATTAAGAGCCACCGCTCGCTGACGCCGTTCAATGGGATTAGTTCGGGCTCGAACGTGTACAACGAGCCGCTGACGCGGGCGCCCGATGGGCGGTTCGAATATCCGCCGGAGTCGGCGATCTTCGGCGACAAATCTGCGGAGTTGAAGGCCCCGGGGCTGATCATCAACAACCAATCCACGCTCAACGCGGTGGGCCGTCATCACCCGGGCGGCGTGTCGAACTTCGGGTTCTTCGACGGGCACGTCGAGGCGATGACCGTGAGAGAGAGCGTGCAGAAGAGGCTGTGGGGAGAACGCTTCTACAGCCTTACGGGCGACAACCGCGTGGATATGAAGCGAAACGAGTTCTGAGACGACACGACGCCGCGGGAAACCGCGGCGTTGTTGTTTGAGGGGGTCTTGGGAGAGGCCCGCTCAACAAGCCAAGGAAACGCCCTGGGTTTGGGCGCGATCGGTGTGCGCGTGCCGAGGTGTCTCGGCGGCCGATGGCCCGGGTCTGGGGCGGAGTAAGTGAGAGATCCAATGACCAGCAAGACGATGGCGATTGTGGCGGCGTGCGGCGCCGCTTGTGGACTCGCGGGAGTCGCTCAAGCGCAGCCGTACCTGGTGAACGGCGCGGGCGCGACGCTGATGGAGTCGGTGTTCGAGGCTCCGGCTTCGACGAACGACTTCTGCGATCTGGATGGCGATGGGAACGTGTTGGGCGATCAGCTCGCTCCGTACGACATCTCGCCGCCGTTCCTTCCCGACATGTACTACACGGTGACGTACCGCGTGACGGGCTCGGGCAACGGTTTCGCGGAGCTTCGCGACTGGGGCGCCTCGATGTTCGCGACGGCGCCGGACCTCGACCCGGCGAATCTGACGCTCAACTCGGATACGGCCGACGCGGGGTACACGAGCCGCGAGCCGCACATCCTGGCGGGCATCCTGCAGGGGATCGGCAACTCGACCAACCCGGGTGGGTACCCGCTCCGCTCGACGAACGACGGCACCTATGCCCTGACGTCGAGCACGGATAACGCGACGACTGGCATCCAGGTGGACTTCGCCGCACTCGACGTTCCGGTCTCGTGGTTTGTGTTGCAGGGCGGGACGCCCCGGTACAACAACGTGCCGGGCGATGTCGGTTTCGGCAACAACCCGCGTGTTTCGGCGAACAAGGACGGGAGCGTGTCGGGGCAGTCGAACAAGCTCAAGAGCCTGACGAGCCCCAACGGGCACACGATCAACGTGAACGCGTCGAACCCGGATGACCTGACGGTGTTCGACTTCGCGATCGCGCAGGTGCCGGTCGCGGCGATCACGAACTTCGGCACGGGGCTGCAGCAGATCGACATGTCGGACCTGCGGCACCTCGCGGCGACGGGTCGGCGTGTGAACGGCGAGAACCTGGTGAAGGTGACGCGTGACTCGGGCTCGGGCACCCGCAACGCGTTCATGAATGGCATCGGGCTCGATCCGAGCTACGGCGTCGGCGAGAACATCGGGCGTAAGACCGAGGAGCGGCAGTTCGAGTATCTCGGGCCGGCGTATCAGCCCTCGAACAAGGGCGGATCGAGCCGACTCGAGGCGACGGTGCTGAACTCACGGCTCGCGATCGGGCACACCGGCGCGGAGCGTGGTGTGAGCTCGAGTTGGCTCACGCTCGGGCGGGCCGAGTTGCTCGCGGTGCGGGCGGATCTCAAGGGCGGAACGGACTACGTGCGTCCGACGCTTGACGCTGTGCTCGACGGCGGCGTGAACGGGTACAACATCACCGGTCCCGGCTCGATTTCGTCGATCGGCGACCCGCGGACCAACTCGGCGGCGGTCGGCGGCTGGGGTTGGGATGCGGACGAGACCGGACCTTCGCCCTATCCCGTGCAGCCGATGAAGAACGAGGCGGCGGCCGGATACATCAACAACTTCCTGCGCTCGATCTCGGTGATCGAGAGCCTCAACCCTGATCAGGCGCTGTTCTCCCCTGGCGAGTACATGGCGACGAACTTCCTGCTCGTCGCGGCGGCGGCGAACGCGCCGGCGGTGAACCCGCCCGCTGGGGCTGACTTCATTCCGATCATCCCGAACCCGGACTTCAACCCCGACCTCGCGGCCCTCTACGGCGGGGACGCGGCGCCGATCCCGAGCATCTTCGCCCGCTCCGAGTTCGCGTCGTTCAACACGGGATCGGCAGGGCTTGTGCCCCGCCGCATCCGCTCGCGTGAGGACCTCGACGGCTCGGGCGGGATCGATCCCGACGAGGTCTTCGACCTCGACGGCGATGGCATGACCAACGACGACGGCAACGCGTCGACGGGCGATGACGATAACGACGAGGCCTACACCGATGGCGTGTTCAACGGCACGCACTACGTCGATCAGGGCGGCAACGACATCGCGTACGGCGGCTTTCTCACGATGCGCAACAAGATCGCCTACGACTTCAACGGCGACGGTGTCCGGAACATCAACGACGTCGATGACATGATGGCGGCGTACGGGCAGCGCAACGGCGGCGCGACGTGGAACGCGCCGGATGGTGTGTATGGAGCCGGTGCTGGCGACGATGCCATCATCGAAGTGCTCGGCGACGGCACGAACGACGGCAACTTCGACGCGGAGGACATCCGCTACTGGGCGGACGGGCTCGTGCTCGACGGCGTGTCCGGCGACCTGGATCGTGCGGCGGGGTTCGCGGCGGTTGACGACGCGGCCGGAACCAACTTCTTCGGGACGATGCTCGCGAACACCGGCGCGACCTACGACTCGGGCGATTCGCGGGCGGACGTCGCCGGCTCTGTCGGCACGACCCGCGGGTACAACCCGGTCGGGCATGACGGCGTGATCGACGGCGCCGATATCGACTACGTCTACGCCAACTTCGGCGACTGGACCGACACGGCACAGGCGATCGACATCGATCTCTCGTGCGATATGAACGGCGACCTGCTGATCAACCAGGACGACGTCTGCATCATCGTCAACGACATCCTCGAGACCGCGTTCGGCGATATCAACTTCGACGGCAGCGTCGACGGGGCCGACGAGGGCATCGCGACGGGCAACATGGGCAACGCTGGCGGGTATGCCGACGGGGATGTCAACGGCGATGGCATGGTCTCGCAGGACGACGTTGACATCATCACCGGGGCGGCGAGCTTCGGGTGCAACGCGTGCCCGGCGGACCTCTCGCCCGCGCCGAACGGCGACGGCATGGTGAACACCAACGACTTCTTCCAGTTCCTGACGTACTACCAGGCCCAGGACGCTCGGGCCGACTTCTCGCCGGCCGGTGGCGACGGACAGATCAACACGAACGACTTCTTCGCGTTCCTCGCGGCGTACCAGCTCGGGTGCTCGTGAAGCCCGGGTCTGACGCCCGCGTAGGTTGACACTCGACGGACCCCCGCGGAGCCTCCGCGGGGGTCCTTTCATTCCGACCCCGTGACCGACCGAGAACCACCTCGAAACCCCTGGGTTTGGGGCGTTGAGCGATCCGGGCGCACGATTCGCCGTATGTTCCGGCATCCTCGGGCTCCCGGGGTGTCGTTGGGTCTTTGCGCCGTCCGAGGGCGGTCCGGAAGGGGAAGCGGATGCACGTTCGCGTCGCGACGTTGGCGGTTTTTGTGTCGTTTGCCGGGCTGGCTCTCGGGGCGGATGAGTTGATCGTCTCACGCGGTGCGGACGCTGACGGGCGTGCTGTTGGGCTCCATCTGGATGTCGCGGGCTTCGGGATCATGAATGGCGTGACAAGGCTCGGCGGGGTCGAGCTCTCGCCAGGCGAGTTCTTCGACCTGGTGGTTGAGCCGACCGAGGTGATCGACCCTCGCGGGCGCGGGGCGGTGGCCGCGGACGGAGACGAGGAGCACCCGATCGACCTGAGCGGGCTCACGCTCGTGCATGGTGAGATCGTGGGCGATCCGGGTTCGCTGGTGTATCTGGCGGTTTCGCCGTGGGGCGTCCACGGCGTGGTGGAGACTGGCGACGAGTCGCGCCGGTGGTCGGTTTCATCTGGGCCGTACGACCCGCTCGCGAACGCCGGTGACGCGTGGGTGATGGCGGCGGACGAGTTTGAGTTCACCGGGGCGTTCGAGTGTGGTGTCGAGGCGGGTGGCGAGTACGACCTGACGCACCTGCACGGCGAAGTTGGCGAGGGCGGTGGTGGCGCGGGTGAGTCGGCCGCGTGCCGCATCGCGAGGATCGCGATCGACAGTGAGTGGGAGATGACGCGCGACTTCGGCGGCGACCCACAGGCGGCGGCGGCGTACGCGGTCTCGCTCTTCGGCGCGGTGTCGGAGATCTACGAGCGCGAGCTCAACGTGAGGCTGACGCTCCCGTACATCAGGATGTGGGAATCGAACACCGACCCCTACAACTCGGGCACCGATGCGAGCGCGCTGCTCAATCAGTTCCGGAGCCACTGGAGCTCGCAGATGGGCTCGGTGGATCGCGAGATTGCGCACGTGCTGTCGCCGAAGGTCAGCGGTGGTGTGGCGTGGGTTGGCGTGCTGTGCAACAGGCAGTATGGATACGCGGCGTCGGGTCTTGATCTGTACTTCCCGTATCCGCTCGTCGACCACAACAACGGCAACTGGGACTTGGT
>JAUIFD010000014.1 GCA_030429485.1 Phycisphaerae bacterium
CTGCTCGAGCAGCTCGACGAGCCGGTCAAGCCCGCGCGCGCCACCGTCAACGAGGCCCTCGATCGACTCTCGCGCGGCGCCCAGGACAAGCCGAGGATCGCGATGCATTAGCGACCGAGCACGGCGCACCGACACAAGGGTGCTGTTAGGATGGGCTCATGGCCCAGCGTCGGCACCATTACGAGGTCGCGTTCGAGTCGTACCTGCGGGACCGACGCGTGCCGTACGTCGCGGTGGACGAGGCGAAGAAGGCGCTGCTGCCCGACTCGGCCCGCCTGATGGTGCACGACTGTGCCGAGCAGCGCGAGCGCTCGCTCAAGAGCTTCGACTTCGTCGTGTACGGCGAATCGGCAAACCTGCTCGTCGAAATCAAGGGTCGCAAGCTCGGGAGGGCGAGCGCGCCGATGGTGGACGCGCCGCAGCGGGCCGGGCGCGGGCCAAGGCTCGAATCGTGGGTCAACGGGGATGATGTGGGATCACTTGAGACCTGGTCTCGCTTGTTCGGCGACGGGTTCGAGCCCGTGTTTGTCTTCGTCTACTGGTGCCAGGAACAGCCAGCCTCGGCGCTCTTCGAGGAGACCTTTGAACACCGCGGGCGGTGGTATGCGCTGCGGGCGGTCTTCGCGGAAGACTACGCACGGGCTATGCGGGTTCGGTCCCGTCGATGGGGCACGGTGCATGTCGACCGTGCGACGTTCGAGGCGATCAGCCACCCCTTCTCAGCGACCTGGGACACCGCGACGCCCGGTCGGGTGCCAGCCCTGCTGCCCCTGGGGGCGTGATTCTGGTGGGAACGGATCGGGCGAAGGTGGGCCGGCGCCTTGAGCCTTGTGTGCCCCCTCGGGGCCCCATAGCATTCGGGCATGAAACGACCCGCACTCGCCCTGGGGCTGCTCTTGGCTGCCACGTCGCTCCCGGTCGCCGCCCAGCAGTCGGGCAACAACGAGACCGGCGCGCCGCGCCCACCGGTGCCGAGCGACACCGACGAGCCGCCGGTGGTCATGAACATCCTGACCCTCGCGATCATGGTCGCGCTGGTGGTCGGCGTGCAGGCAATCCCATCGAAGCGCGGCCACCAGGACTGACCCGCCACCTCGAGTGACCACGGCCAAACCGGCGCCGAGCGCGCCCGAACCCGGACGCCCCCTATGCACCAGACACCGACCCACGACCCCGCCTCCAGGCGCTGGCGTCGATCGCTCGTCGCGCTCAACCTCGTGCTTGCTGCGGCGGTCGGCGCGACCTTCGTCGTCGAAGCGACCGGGCAGTCCGGCGCCCCCCGCGGCCGCGGCGAGTACACGATGATCGGTGGCGAAGTGCAGGGCGGCAACGCCAACGCCATCTACGTGCTCGACGGGTCGAACCAGGAGATGATCGCCCTGCGGTGGAACGACTCGCGCAACCGTCTCGAGGGCATCGGGTTCCGCGACCTCGACAAGGACACGCAGGAGAAGGCCCCGCGATGAACACCCACACCCACCACAAGCACGATCGCGCCTTCGCCCTGCTCGGGACCCTCTCGGCGGCGCTGACGCTCACGCTCGCGCTGCGCGTCGCCACGCTCGCCACGCCCGCGGCGAAGGGCGAGATGGTCTCGAACGTCGGCGAGTACGTCGCCATGACGACCAAGAGCGGGAACGAGGAGGTGCTCGCGGTGCTCGACAACCGCGACGAGCTGCTCCTGATCTACAAGGTCGTTAATCAGTCGAAGCTTGAGATCATGGGGCGCGAGAGCCTGCCGGCGCTGTTCGCCGCAGCCCGCGGACAGGCGGGCGGGTAAGCCCACTCCGTGTCGATCCTCCCTCTCCCCCAGTTCGAGGCCGATCTCGCGGAGCTTGAGGCCGAGCGCGAGGCGCTGGCGCGCCTGGAGCCGCCCAAGACCGTGGTCGTGCGCTTCGGATCGATGCGCCTGATCGGGGAGTACCGCTACGAGGGCGAGCAGGTGCTCGGGTGCGGGTCGAAGCTGGTCGTGCGCACGCATCGCGGCACCGAGCTCGGCGAGATGCTCACCTCGACCTGCCCCAACGCCGGGTGCGGCAAGAGCGTGACGCGCAAGGAGATGCTCGATTACATCCAGCATTCCGGCGGACGCGACTACCCGTTCTTCACAAACGGGATCGTGGTGCGGATCGCGACGGTCGAAGACCTCAACGAGCAGGCGGCGATCGAGCAGAGCAAGCACGGCCTGCGCGCCCAGGCTCGCGAGGTCGCTCGGGCGTGCGGCGTTGATGTGAAGGTCGTCGAGGTCGAGCCGATCCTCGGGCGCGAGCGCCTGACGGTGTACTACCTCTCCGAGGAACGCGCCGAGCTGCGCGACCTGGGCGGCGAGCTCTCGCGCGCCTTTGACGCGCGCGTGGACCTGCGCCACGTGGGCGCGCGCGACGAGGCGCGCCTCACCGCGGACTACGAGCGCTGCGGGCAGCACTGCTGCTGCCAGAGCTTCCTCAAGGTGCTCAAGCCGGTGTCGATGCGCTCGGCCAAGGTGCAGAAGGCGACGCTGGAGCCGCTCAAGATCTCCGGCCGGTGCGGGCGGCTCATGTGTTGCCTGCGCTACGAAGATCAGACGTACTCCGACCTCAAGAAGAACCTGCCCCATCGCAAGACCAGGGTGGGCACGCCCGAGGGCGACGGGATCGTGATCAAGACGCAGATCCTCACCCAGCTCGCGCTGATCAAGCTCGACGACGGGCGCGAGGTCGCGATCCCCGTCGAGGAACTCGGCCCGCCGGGCTCCAAGACCGCCCCGGTCGCGCCCGAGCCGACGGTCAAGAGTGATCGCGAGGAGCGCCGTCGGCGCCAGGACCGGCGACGCGCAGACCGGCGGGAAGCAAAGGGGAGCGCGACCCCGGACGTCGAACGCCAGCCACCGGAGGACGTGCCGCAGGAGGACGGCGAGCGCCGTGGGCGCAAGAAGCGCCGCCGGCGACGCCGACCGGGCGACCGGGCGAAGGGCGCAGACAGCGCGCCCCGGGCGGAGTCCGATGGTCCGCGGGAGACGCCCGATGCCCACGCCGAGTCTGGGCCTGGAACCGAGAAGCACTCGGAAAGCAAGGCCGAGCGGGCGAAGCGCAGGCGGCGGCGAAGGCGGAAGCGGTCGGGCGGACCCGAGCAAGGCGGCTCGGGTGACGGCGGGCGCGGCGGCCCGCCCGGCGAATCTCCACCGAGCGACTAAGGTTGGCCCATGAGCGACGCACACAGCCCCCAGTCGAGTGTCAAGGACACGCTCGTCAGCCTCACGATCGCGTTCGCGCTCGCGTTCGTGTTTCGCGGGTTTGTGATCGAGGGGTTCGTGATTCCGACCGGATCGATGGCCCCCACACTCAACGGCGCGCACGTCCGGATGTACTCGCCCGAATCGGGTGACAACTGGGCGGTGGACCCTTGGGACCCGGCCAACGGCGGCACGCCGCTCGCGGTGCAGGGCAGGCCGGGTGAGGAGCTGCGCGTCACCGACCCCATGACCGGCGCGAAGGCGGGGCGCGAGCTGCCCGCGGACATGGGCGAGAATCGAGCGCTGCGAGGCGGCGAGCGCATCTTCGTGCTCAAATACCTGTTCTCGATCTTCGATCCGAGTCGATTCGACCCGGTCGTGTTCAAGTACCCGGGCAACCCGCGCGAAAACTACATCAAGCGCCTCGTGGGGCTCCCCAACGAGGAGATCGCGCTCGTCGATGGCGACATCTTCGCGCGCCCGGCGCACGACCTCGAAGGCGGCGTCTCGGACTGGAGCGCCGACGACTGGACGGTCGTCCGCAAGCCCGAGCGCGAGCAGCGCACGCTCTGGATGGCGATGGCCGACTCCCGCTACGAGCCGATCGATCCCGAACGCGACGGACGGGTGTGGTTCCGTCGCCCGTGGAGCGGGCAGCGAACCGACGGCTCGCGCGACGCGCGGTGGACCTTCGAGCCAGGCACGTACCGCTTCGAGGGGTCGGGCGACACAGCGTTGGTGTGGGACACCGAGAACTGGCCGGTGACGGATCGGTACTGGTACAACGAATCGCCGGACAGCCGCGACCAAACGCCGATGGGGGGCATGTTCCCCAAAGGCAAGGTCGCGCGCGTGTTCCCGGTCTCGGACGTGCGCGTGTCGTTCAACATCGAACCGGATACGGACGGCGCCGCGACGAGCGCAACGCTCACCTCACGCGGGCATGAGTTCCGCGCGAGCGTTTCGGCTGGGGCGGTGAAGGCCGAGATGCGGTCGACCAACGGGAGCGAGTGGAACACGCTCGACGAGGTGAGCGCGGCCGGCGTGCTCGGGGCGGGGCGGATTACCCGCGTCGAGTTCTGGTTTGTCGATCAGTCGGTGCAGGTCTGGATCAACGGCAAGCGTGTCGCCAACGGTGCGTACGACTGGACGCCCGCCCAGCGCGTCGCGTTCGCCACGGACCTCGACCCCGATTCGCTCGACGCGACTTCGCTCGCGGACTGGTCGCACTACACGCGCCCGTCGATCCGCGTCGAACTCGACGGCGGGTCGGCGTCGGTGCATCGCCTTCGCCTCGATCGCGATCTGCACTACCAAGCGTCCGTGTACCCGCAGAGCGGGCCGCGGTATGGCGAGCCCGCGCTCGCGACGCACCCCGCGACCCCGTGCGTGCTCGGGCCGGATCAGTTCTTCATGTGCGGCGACAACTCCGCCTCGAGCCTCGACGGGCGGCTCTGGCAGGTGCCCGATCCGGCGGTCGCGGCGCAGCTCGACCCGACGCCGGGTGTCGTGGATCGGGCGCTGATGGTGGGGCGCGCGTTCGTCGTGTACTTCCCGGGCATCAACCGCGACCGCGGGTACCCCGCGCCCGACGCCGGACGCCTCCGGTGGATCTGGTAACCGGACAAGCGACGGGCGAGCCTGCGCCGGAGCGGCGCGAGGCCGACCCGCTGCTTGTGTCGTTTCTCGCCTCGCGTGACGTGCGGTGCCCGGCGTGCGGGTACAACGTCCGCGGCGTGCGGGCGCCGGCATGCCCGGAGTGCGACGAACCGCTCGAACTCGCCCTGCTCGGCACTGACCGGGCGCTCGGCGGGTGGCTTCTCGCGATCGTGGCGTGCGCGCTCGCGTGCGGCGCCGACCTGCTCGCCGCCGCCCTGTTCCTGGCGCAGATCATCTCGCTCGGCGGGCTGATCGGGGGGCCGGTGTTCCGCTTCACGCTCGGCGCGATCGTGGCGATCGGCGTCGTGTGCGCCGTCTCCCTCTCGGTGCTGCTGCGCCACCGGCGCGACTGGGACAGGATGTCGTCACGCCAGCGCTGGCGCACGGGCACCGCGGTCGGCTTTACCGTCTTCGCCGCTCACGCGGTGGTGGGCATCCTCTTCCTGCTCTCGGTCTGAGGTCAGTCTTCGAGGCGCGAATCACCCTCGCCGAGCTGCTCCTGCAGCCACTCTTTGGCGGCGGCCCACTCGCGCTTGATCGTGCGCTGCGAGCGCCCCGTCGCGTCGGCGATCTGCTCGACGCGGAGCCCCACAAAGAACCGCAGCATCGTCGTCTCGTACAGGCGCGGGTCGCGCTCCTCGAGCTTGCTCAGCACCTCGTCGAGCGCGAGGAGGTCGGCGTCGGCCTCGGGCCTGGCTGAGAAAGCCGACTCGAGCGGCACGCGCTGGCGGCCCCCGCCTCGCTTGATCGCCTGACGCTGACGCGCCTGGTCGATGAGCAAGCGACGCATGGTCTGGGCAACCGCGGCGAAGAAGTGGGCCCGGCTCTGCCATCTTGCCTCGGGCGCCTGCAGGATCTTCAGGAACGCCTCGTGCACGAGGGCGGTGGGCTGCATCACCCCGGAGTTGGACTCGTACCGCATCTGCGAGTGCGCAAATCGGCGGAGGTCGTCGTACAGACGGGTGAACATCTCCTCGGAGCCGACCGAGCCGTCTGTGAAGCCCTCGTTGGGTGCCTGGGCGTCTTCCACGATCATCAGCCTATCCAGCCTTTCATCCCCGTGTGCCCCCGGGGCCCGACAGGCGCGAGGTGGCCGCCCGGGGGGCCAGCGATTCCGCTACTTGTCGCTGTCCGTTTCCCAGGCCTCGATCGCCCGCGCCAGGGCGTCTGCGACGCCCACCAGGGCGGTGCTCGGGGTGAGGCAGAGCGGATCGTCGATCAGCGCGACCCGACCTCGCTCCACGGCGGGGAGGCGAAGGTCCGCGATCCACCCGAGGGACTCGATGGCACGGGCGGTGTCGAGAGGGTCGCTCGGGGTGGATCCACGGGCCCCGGGATCGAAGACCACGATCGCGTCCGGCCCGAGAGCCACGAGGTCCTCGGCGTGCAGGCGGGCGTAGGCGCCGGCATCCGGCGCGAGAGCGGAGCGACCTCCTAGCCGAACGAGTAGGTCGTGGTGTGCCGAACCCGGTCCGAGGGCGGCCGGCTCGTCGCCGGGGATGAGCAGCAGGATCGACACGCGTGCATCAGCGACGACGGGGCTCGGCTCGAGGGCGGCCCTGATCTCCTCCGCGGTGCGCCCGGATGCGGGCGGTTCGCCGAGGAGGTCACGTGCGAGGGGTGCGAAGGCGACGACTTCGTCGAGCGTCAGGAGTTGCTCGTCGTGGACGCGCCAACCGCGTTCATCCGCGAGGGTTGACAGCCGCCCGGGCAGGTCACGCGAGCCCCATTGCACGAAGACGTGCGTGGGCGCGGCTCGCACAAGCGCTTCGTAATCAATGCCGAGTTGGTCGCCACAAACGGGCAGCGCGGGGTCGAGCGCGAGGTCCCACCCATGCCGACCGACGATCCAGGGCTCATACCCCATGTCGCGCAGCGTGATGGCGACCGCGGGGCTGAGCGCGACAATGCGCGGGGTGTCGGGGTGGACGGGTTGAGGATCGGCGTCCGGGTGGCGCGCGCATGCGGCGATGATCGTGATCGCTGCGCAGCAAAGAGCGAGCACGCGGGTCATGGTGTGGACTCGTTTCGATGCTCGCCCCGCAGCGGGTTGTCCTTCGGCGTGGGATCGCCGTGGTGATCGACGACGTGAGCGACCGCGCGCCACAGGCGGCGGCACTCGGCGCGCCGCTCGCGCGCCGGCACACCGATCTCATCCACGCACGCGCGGAGGGCGCGCCACCTGTCCGTCTCCGCGATCGGGATCCCGCATCCGGTTGGCTCGATCACGAGCGATGCGAGCATCGGCGCGAGCAGGCGTTCGCGTGTCAGGTCGGGCCCGGCCTCGCGCACGCCGGCGGCATCGATGAGCACGGGCTGGGCGTCGGATTCGCGCACGAGGACGTTGGATGGCTTGAGATCGCGATTGAACAGCTCGCCCTCCGCGAGCTGGGCCGGGATGCGGCCCACGGCGCGCGTTATCCCGCGACGCTCGATGCGCGGCGAGCCGGACGCGAACGCCATGTGCTGCAGGAGCGTGTGCCCGGGGATGCGTTCGGTGATGAGGAGCACCCACCGCACACCGAGGGTATCACGCGCGTGGAGCAGGGCGAGGTCGCGCGCGATAGGGGTGGCGCAGCGCTCACGCACGAGTTCGGCGCGCACCCACTGGCGATCGAGGCGTGACATGCGCAGCCGCGCACGCACTCGCGACCGGAGCGTGCGCACGGGCTCGCCCTTGACAACGACTTCCGATGGCGTGCGCCCGAGCGCGATCCGCGCGGCGGTCACGCGCACGGTATCGGTGCTCTTGAGCTCATCGAGGTCGTCGGCGGCGCGGAGCGCCTCGGCCCAGGCCGACGGATCGGCGGTCAGATCGTGCGCGACACGGCGCACGCGGATGCCGATCGCGGGGAGCTCCCGGGGCACCGCATCACCCGACGCGCGAGATGCGCTCGATCACGACCGCCTCTGAGGGCACGTCCGCGTGTCCTCGGTGGGTGGTGGTCTGGACGCCCTTGATCTTGTCCACGACGTCCATGCCCTCGACGACTCGCCCGAAGACGGCGTAGGCCGCCCCATCGGGCTGAGCCCGGTCGAGGAAGTCGTTGTCGGCGACGTTGATGAAGAACTGGCTCGACGCGGAATCGGGATCGCCGCCGAGGCGGGCCATGGCGAGGGCTCCTCGCTTGTTTTTGAGCCCGTTCTTCCACTCGTTCTTGATCGTCTCGCGGGTCTTCTTCTGGCTCATCTCGGGCGTGAAGCCGCCACCCTGGATCATGAACCCGTCGATGACGCGGTGGAAGATCGTGCCGTCGTAGAAACCCTCGTCGGCGTACTGGAGGAAGTTCTTGCCGGTGATCGGGGCGCTTTCGGTGTCGATCTCGGCGAGAATCTCGCCGTGGTTGGTCTCGATCTTGACTTGCTCAGGCATCGTTCGCTCCTTAGAACCCGATCCGCAGCTGCAGCGTGCCGTACGAATCGAACAGGTCATCATTGTCGTACTCGTCGGTGAGTGCCGTCCACGAGTAGATGAGCTCGGCGTCGCGCCATCCGAAGTACGAGCCGAGGTTCCACACGCCGCCGATTTCGACGGAGTTGACGAAGGGCTCGGAATCGACGGACCGGGAGTCGTGGAAGGCGGTGCCGTCGAGGAAGGCGTTGTAGGCGACGAGCTGCGTCTGCCCGCGGACGAAGGCGTAGATGCCGGGCGAGGTCCACCCGCCGAGCATGGAGCCCGGGTCGTCGATGCGGGGGGTCTGGAAGTCGTCGGGGAGGTTGAGCCCGGCGCGGAGCGTGAGCCCGAGCGAGCCGCGGATGTAGACGTTGCCGACGTCGCCCGAGAGGTCGGGGAGTAGCTCCATCGCGAATCCGTCGTGGAGTTCGCCTGTGATCGGGACGCGCCAGGTCTTGCGGAGCCGGGCGTTGACGGCGAACTCGTCGGGCAGCTGCTTATCCCACCCGCGCGAGGTATGGAGCGCGGTCTGGGCTTCCTCCGCGAGCGAGGACGGGCCGATGACGCCGAGATCGAGCTGGAAGTGGTCTTCGGTGTTGGCCTTGCGGCGTTGTGCCGCGAAGGTGGAGGTGAGGTAGCCGGCGTAGGGGCGCTCGTCGGGGTCGGGGTCTTCGACGTCGCGGACGTCGTCGGGGGTGAAGACCTGGAGCTTGAGCCCGGCTGCGAGGGCGAACTCGGCGTCGCCGAACGACTCGGCGAAGGGGAGGCGCTCGCCGACCCAGTCGGCCCACCTGCCGTCGAACCCGAAGAGGAGCTGCCCGCCGCCGGTGTAGGCCCGATCCTCGGGGTTGAACCGGTCGAGCAGCCACCCGTCGTTGTCGTGGGCGATGACGAAGCGCCGGAAGCGGAACGCGGCGTCGCCTTCGAGCGGCGATGCTGCGTCTGCGTCAGGGACGGGCTCCGCGGCGATGGGAACGTCCTGAGCCGAGGCCAACGACGGGACCAGCACCGCAACGAGAGCAACGAAGCGTCCTTGCACGCCCGAGCATATCTGCCCCAAGCGGAGCCCGGGGTTCCGCCCGTTCGCACGATCTTGACGAACCGAGCCCCGCGCCGATGCGGAGGGGTCGCCATAGGGGCGTCGCCCGGGTTCTCTGGGCGCGGGGCCGATTGCGGCCGGCCACAAGGGAGGGTCTGGAATGAACACCCGTGCTTTCGTGCTTGCTGCCACCGCGCTCGTCGTTCCTTCGGCGTGGGCCCAGGTCAACGCGCACCCCCACTTCGGCACCGCGGTTCGCCCGAGCGCGGCCGCGTTTGATCCGCAAGGGCTCGACCTGAACGGCGACTTCGACGCCTCGGTCAGCACGCCGGCGGGCTCGGTCAACCGCTTCGGCCCGCTCAATCTCAACCTTGATCTCGGACATGACGCGGCGGGGTTCAACCTGCAGCTCGCGCAGGATTCGAGACTCCAGATTGGAGGGGCGACCGCTCGCTCGGGAGCGAGCGTTTCACTCGTCAGCACGCCGAGCCGGTACTCGTTCGACGCGACGATCGACCTGCTCGCTGAGGTCACGCAAGGCGGACAGGCGACCGGCGAGTTCTCGACGCGGATGGAGTTCCGGTTCGAGGTGCCAGACGCCGACGCGGACCAGAGGTTCGCGGTGCTCTTTGATGCTGCGGCGATGCACGCAAACTCGACGGCGTTCCGGGTCGACATGTGGCTCGACGGCGCAGCGGGCACGCCGCGCCTGCTGCTCACCGACCGGGGTCCGGATCGCCTTTCGATCGGCTTTGAGGATGCGCTCGCTCCGGGCGGATACGAACTGGTGGTGGAGGCGAGTGGGCGGACCGACCCGGCTCGGCAGGGTTTTCCACCCTCGGTTTTGGCTGGGCTTGAACTCGGCGCGAGTGTTCGGGCCATCGGGCCTGTCCCGGCTCCCGGCGGTGCGTCCGCGATCTTGGTTGTTGGCCTCGCCGTCGCCCGAAGGCGACGCTGAGCCGCTGCTGCGTTTCAGGGGCTCGGCGGTGCTACGGTCGGTCTCCGATCGGAGGCCCTATGCCCGTGCTCGTGAACGCTGACACGAAGGTCATTTGCCAAGGGATCACCGGCGCGTTTGGCGCCCAGCACACCAAGGGGTGTCTCGAGTACGGCACGCGCCTGGTGGGCGGGGTCACTCCCGGCAAGGGCGGCACGAAGGACGACAACGGGCTGCCCATCTTCGACACCGTCCGCGGGGCGGTCGATGCAACGGGCGCCGAGGCGACGATGATCTTCGTGCCACCCGCCTTCGCGGGCGACGCGATCCTGGAGGCGGCGGGCGCGGGGATCCGGCTGATCTGCTGCATCACCGAGGGCGTGCCGGTGCAGGACATGCTCCGGGTTCGGATGCGCCTCGACGAGATCAACCTGGCTGCCCGCGGCGCCGACACCCACCCGACGGAGAACCTCATCACGCTCATCGGGCCCAACTGCCCCGGCATCATCACGCCCGGCCCCAAGACCGGGCGCGGCGACTCGGCGGGCGATCCGTACACGGATTCGGGGTGCAAGATCGGGATCATGCCCGGGTACATCCACACGCACGTGTCCGAGTCAAGGCTCGGCAAGACGATCGGCATCGTCTCGCGCTCGGGCACGCTGACGTATGAAGCGGTCTGGCAGACCTCGCAACTCGGGTTTGGGCAGTCCACGTGTATCGGCATCGGCGGCGACCCGGTGCGCGGGCTCGACCATACCGCGTGCGTCGAGTTGTTCGACCAGGACCCCGACACCGACGGGATCCTGATGATCGGCGAGATCGGCGGCGCCGACGAAGAGGACGCGGCGGACTACATCAAGCGCCACGTCAAGAAGCCGGTCGCCGCGTTCATCGCGGGGCGCACCGCGCCTCCGGGGAAGCGCATGGGACACGCGGGCGCGATCATCTCCGGCGGGCAGGGGACGGCCGAATCCAAGATCGAGGCGCTGCGGGCCGCGGGCGTGTCGGTTGCCGAATCACCGGCCGACATGGGTCGCGCGATGGCGCAGGCGATGGGGATGGGCTAAGGCTACCGCCGACGGCGCGAGGCGCTGAGCAGCGCTGCTGCGACCGCTGCGGTTGACGCCGGCGCAGGAACAAAGAGCCGGAGCGTGCCGGTCTCGCGCCGAAGGTGCCTGGGATTGTCCTCGGGCGGGCCTCCGAAGCTGAGGTGGATGTTCAGGCGGTCGCCAGCGTTGAACGTGCCGGACTCGCCGTCCGCAAACCCGAAGAACGAAGAGCCGGTGTACTCGTATGTGTAGTCCTGCGTGAAGTCGATGGCCGCATCGAGAATGAAGCCGCCGTCGATCTCGACATCCCACCGGGTGTCGGAGTTGTTGGTGAAGCGCTCCTCAAAGGTGAAGCGGATCGCGGGCACGCGATCCTCCGCGCCGACAGCGATCTGGGCGGAGGTCTGCCACTCGACGTCGATCGCGAGCGCGGCGTCGACGAGCCCGGACCCGGTGGACCCCGCGACGGCGCTCGTCGAGTTGGCGTCGAGCGAACCGCCATAGAACCCGGTGAAGTGATCGGAGCCGTCGGTCACGACGTACTCGCCGTTCCCGGTCAGGACCGTGCGGGTTGGATCAAGGAACTGCGCGCCAGCCGGGGCGGCGGAAACGAACAGACCCGCAATAGCGACTACGGTGCGACGCATAGTTCCTCCCTCTTACGCAGAGTACCACATCAGCCGCAAAATGACCGCACAGATGGGTA
This sequence comes from Phycisphaerae bacterium, assembly GCA_030429485.1. Taxonomy (GTDB): domain Bacteria; phylum Planctomycetota; class Phycisphaerae; order Phycisphaerales; family UBA1924; genus JAUIFD01. The sequence continues at coordinate 11,999 of JAUIFD010000014.1, forward strand.
TCAAAAATGGCTCATGTTAATATGGGGAAACTCGAATGAACGACCTTTTCAACCGCACAGACGCCTATATCGAACAACTGCTGGTGCCCCATGACCCTGCGCTCGATCAGGCGGTGCAACACGCGCAGGGCGCGGGGCTGCCGGCGATCCAAGTTTCTCCCGCCCAGGGCAAACTCCTGTATCTCCTCGCTCGGGTGGCGGGAGCACGCCGCATCCTGGAGATCGGGACACTCGGGGGTTTCTCATCGATTTGGCTTGCGCGCGCACTGCCCGAGGATGGCGAGCTTGTCACGCTCGAACTCGATCCGGAGCACGCCCGTGTCGCCCGCGACAACCTCGACCGGGCGGGCGTCGGCGGTCGCGTGCGGGTCGTGGTCGGCGCCGCTTCCGAGACGCTCCCCACGCTTGCCGCCCCGTTCGACCTGGTCTTTATCGACGCCGACAAGCAGAGCTACACGACGTATCTCGACTGGGCGATCAGGCTCTGCAGGCCGGGCGCCCTCATCATCGCGGACAACGTCATCCGGGGGGGCGAGGTGCTCGAGCCCGAGAACCACGACGATGCGGCGCGCGGGGTCCACGCCTTCAACGAAGCGATCGCGCGCGACCCGCGCGTCGAGGCGATCATCACGCAGATCGTGGGATCCAAGGGGCATGACGGCATTGCGCTCGTACGCGTCAACGACCGCTGAGGCTGGAATCCCCATTGACCCCCTGATCTCCGCCTGTACCCTCTGTGCGCAGGACAAGGGAGGCGATCATGACGAAGAACGTTGCGGTGTTGCTGGGGTGCGCCCTGACGTCGTCGGTGTCGGCGCAGCTTGACATCGTGGCGGACGTGCGCACCCTCAGTGCGAGCGCGCACGCGGAGGTCACCTCGATCGACACCGATAACCCCGTGCCTCTCACCCACGTTGGAGTGGGCGGTGCGTTCGACGAATCGCTGCGCGCATCGGCTCTACTGGCTGGCGCCAGCGCGAGCGCCATCGCCTCGCAGCGTTCGGTTGTCGAGGTCGACTCCATCGAGGCGACAGGCAGCGCCAACGCGAGCGCGAGCGCCGCGATCGGCGCCTCGGGCAGCGACGCATCGAGTTCGCTCGATCTCGTGTTCCGCCCGCGCGCAGAGGTCACCGTGCTGCTCGTGGCGTCTACTTCGAGTTCGGGAGCGGGGCAGAGTTCCCTTGTCTTGACAGATACAACCAACCATGTCGACCTGCAGGTTGGTTCGGGTGTGTTGCGCACGCGCCTGGCCCAAGCCGAATACCGCCTGCTCCTGAACGCTGTCGCGGGCGCTTCGGCCCCGGGCGGTTCGGGCGGCGCGGCCGGCTACGCCGTGGTGTTCAAGCTCTGCCTGGCGGACCTCAACGCCGACCTCACGGTCAACACCAACGACTTCTTCGAGTTCCTCGCCCTCTATCAGCGCGGAGACACCCGGGCCGATTTCAGCGGCGACGCCCGCATCGATACGAACGACTTCTTCGGGTTTCTCGCTGCGTACCAGCGCGGGTGCTGAGCAGACCGGGCGGTCACTACCATCCGCCCATGTCGCCCAGCCACCATGACAATCACGCGGAGGATCACACGCGCGAGGCGATCCGCAGCCGCATCCATGCCGATCCGCAGCGGTCGTATCTGCGCGACTTTGTCTACGGCGCGATCGACGGCGCCGTCACGACCTTTGCGGTCGTCGCGGGTGTGGCCGGCGCGGGGCTCGGATCGGGGGTCATCATCATCCTGGGGCTCGCGAATCTGTTCGCCGACGGCTTCTCGATGGCGGCGTCGAACTACCTGGGCACGCGCGCAGACCGCCAGCTTTATGAGAAGGCGCGGCGCGAGGAGGAGACCGAGATCGACCGCTTTCCCGAGGGCGAACGCGAGGAGGTCCGCCAGATCTTCCTCGCGCAGGGCTTTGCGGGGGACGACCTCGAGCGCGTCGTCCGCGTGGTGACATCGAATAGAGAGCTGTGGGTCAAAACGATGATCCGCGAGGAGCACGGGCTCGAGGAGGGCGGGCCCAACCCGATCCGCGCCGCGTGGTCGACGTTCATCGCGTTTCTCACGATCGGGGCGATCCCCCTGCTCCCATATTTCGCCGGGTTCATCGCGCCGGTGTCGCACACGTTCACATGGAGCATCGTCTGCACCGCGATCGCGTTCGCTGCTGTGGGCTGGCTCAAGGGGCGGGTCGTGCATCTCTCGCCCGTGTTCTCCGCTGCGGAAACGCTCGGCGTGGGAGGTGTGGCGGCGGTGCTGGCTTACGTCGTCGGCGTGCTGCTCCGCGGCGTGGGAACCGGCTGACGCTCCCCTTCAGGCCCGAACGGCTCTAGAGCCCGTAGAGCGGGCGGAGCTTGGTCGAGAGGTAATCGAAGAGCGGGTCTGCGCTGAGCGGCCTGCCCGTCAGTCGCTCGATCAGCTCGGGCGGCGTCCAGCGACGCCCCGGCGCATGCACGCGCTCCCGGAGCCACCCAAGCAACGGCGCAAACTCGCCGCGCGCGATCATCTGCGACAGGTCGGGCAGGTCGGCGGTGATCCTCTCCCACAGCTGCGCCGAGTTGAGGTTGCCGAGCGTGTAGGTCGGGAAGTACCCGATGAGCCCGAAGCTCCAGTGCACGTCTTGGAGGCACCCACGCTTGTCGTCGGGCACCGGCACCTTGAAGAGCTCTTCGAATCGTGCGTTCCACGCGCTCGGCACGTCCGCGGGCGAGAGATCGCCGCGGACGAGCGAGCGCTCGATCTCGAACCGCAGCATGACGTGCAGGTTGTACGTCGCCTCATCGGCTTCGACGCGAATGAACGAGCGGCGCACGAGGTTGACGGCGCCGTACAGCTCGTCGACGGAGAAGCGCCCGACCTCATCACCCAGCGTCTTCGCTGCGATCGGCTGCGCCCATTGCCAGAACTCGCGCGACCGTCCAACGAGGTTCTCCCACAGGCGGGACTGGCTCTCGTGGATGCCGAGGCTCACCGCCTCGCCGAGCGGTTCGCCGAAGTTCTCTCCCTTCGGCACGCCCTGCTCATACAGCCCGTGGCCACCCTCGTGGAGCGTGCCGAAGAGCGCGTCGGTCCAACTCGACTCGCGGTATCGGGTCGTGAGGCGCGTGTCACCGGGCGCGACGCCCTCGCAGAAGGGATGCGTGGTCGTGTCGAGTCGACCGGTCCGGAGATCGAAGCCGATCGACTCAAGCACGCGGAGCCCAAAGGCGTGCTGACGCTCCGCGGGAATCTCGATCTTGAGCGGTGCGTCGTTCGGCGGCGTGCCGCGATCGAGCAACTCCGCGACAAGGGATGACAGCCTCTCGCCGAGCGGCGTGAATACGCGCTCGATCTCGGCGGCCCTTGCGCCCGGTTCGTACTCCTCGATGAGCGCGTCGTAGAGCTCGCCGCCTTCGGGCGCGCCCCAGCAGCGCGCTTTCTCTCGGGTCAGCTCCAACGTCTTCTCAAGCCACGGGCGGAACGCCTCAAAATCGGAACGCTCGCGCGCGTCTTTCCATGCCTGCTGCGACTGCGAACCGACACGGGCGAGCTCGGCGACAAGCGTCGCGGGCAGCCGAGTGGCGCGGTCGTAGTCGCGCCGCATCTCGTGAAGGTTGCGCGCTTCGGGTGAGTTCCGATCACCCACGAGCGGAGAGTGCCCCTCACACTCGTCGAGCAGGTCGGCGATGCGCGGGTCGGTCGCCTTGGCGTGGGCGATCGTGGCGAGCGTGGCCGACTGCTCGGCCCGAATCGCGGCGCCACCCGCGGGCATGTAGGTTTCCTGGTCCCACGCCAAGAGAGCCCCGACGGATTTCACGAGTGCAGCGTCCCGGTGGAGCTCACGCAAGTGTTGATACGCGGTCGTCATGGGCACAGGCTACGCCCGCGCCGGGGCGCTCACCCGAGGTCTGCGATTCGGCGGGCGAGCTCGTGGTTGAGCGCGTGTCCGGAGCGGTGGGCCGTGACGTCGGCATGGACCGGACGGCCGACGAGCGCGAGATCGCCGATCAGGTCCAGCAGCTTGTGGCGGGCGGGTTCATCGGGGAAGCGCCAGAGGTTGTCGATGGGCTCACCGTCGTCGCCGACTACGAGCAGATCTGCGGGGGCAAAGCCGCTGAAGAGCCCGAGCGCGCGCAGGGCCTCAGCCTCGGCGCGAAGAGAAAACGTGCGGGCGGGCGCGACGTCGCGAACGAAGCTGTCGATGTCGCCCACAATCCACTCGGCGGACTGCGGACCGATCGGCGCTGGGCCGCCGAAATCCAGTTGATACCGGTAGGTTGCGGGCCGTCCGGCAGCCGCCGGCCTGGCTTCGATCCACGCGGAGCCGTCGGTCGAGGCGACGCGGATCGGCTCGCGCACGACCGCCGGCACCGGTGTTGACGCGGGCAGGCTGCGCCAACCAAGGAACGGCGCCGCACTCCCGTCGCCGATCGGAACTTCGGGCCCGTCCAGCGTCAGTGTGGCGTCCCATACGCCGAGCCCGGCGAGGGCGCCGAGCGCATGCTCGATGGTGAGCACCGCGGGTGGGGCGTCGGGCGCGGGAGCCAGGCAGGTGTGACGCGGCGGGACCTTCGCAAACGCCGGGTGCGCGGGCAACCGCGAGAGATGATCAAGCGTCGCCGGGATCCTCGCGCCGTCGGAGAGCACAAAGGCGATGCCCGATCCAGCGCGTGCCGGCTCGATCGCGCACGAGCACTCGCTCCCGGAAAAGAGACCGAGCCCGCGGACCTCACCACTCATCGGACGCGCTCAGGCGCCTGGTCGGTCTGCCGTTCGAGCTTGTCGATGCGCGTGCGCAGGTCGGTGTAGAGCTGCTTGGCCTTGGCGATCATGACGACCTGCTCGCCGTACTCGCGACGCGGCACGGCTGGCGCACCGGCGTAGGTGCCGCCCGGCGGGAGGTCGCGCGCAAGCCCGGTACGCGCGCCGAGCGTGACGCCATCCCCGACCTTGACGTTGTCGGCGATCCCGACCTGCCCGGCGATCGTCACGCCGTCGCCGAGCGTAACCGAGCCCGAGAGCCCGGCCTGCCCGCAGATCAGACACGCCCGCCCGATCCGGCAGTTGTGCCCGATCTGCACCAGGTTGTCGATCTTGGTGTCGTCACCAATCGTGGTATCCGCGAACTTGCCGCGATCGATGGTGGTGTTGGCCCCCACCTCCACCCGATCGCCGATCCGCACGCCAAAGAGGTGCGGGATGCGCGTCGGCATCCCACCGCGACGCGGATCGGGGCGATACCCAAATCCGTCAGCCCCGATAACGACGCCGGGGTGGACGACGCAGTCTTCGCCGATTGTGCATCGTCGTGCAACGACAACACGGGCGTGGAGCACCGTGCGAGCCCCGATCATCGATCCCGCTTCGACAACGCAACCGGGCCCGATGTGTGCGGTCGGGTGGATGCTGGCGCTGGGATCAACCGCGGCCGTGATGTGCACGCCCGGCTGGGGCGGCGGACCGAGTTGTGCGTTGATCGCCTCGAGCAGGCAGAGCATCGCAACGTCGGGATCGTCGACGAGGATTGCGCACTTGTGCTCGGGGAGAGTGTCGAGCGAGAGCGTGCGCTCGACAACTGCCGCGGGCGCGGGGCACTCGACAAACGCCCGGAGGTACGCCGCATCGCGCACGAACGTGAGGGTGCGTTCGTCGGCATCCTCGAGCGTGCCGGGGCGCGCGAGCACCGTATCCGCGGGACCACGGAGCTCGGCCCCGAGCATCTGCGCCACGGCGCCAGTGGTGAGTGTGGGGAGCATCCGCCTCAGCCGCCGCCACCGACGCGGTACTGGTTGTTCATCCAGTCGAGGACTCGCTGCGTGATGTCAATATCCTGGAGCGAGTAGAGCACTCTGCGGCTTTGGATGCGTGAGTTGATGTCCGCCTGCCCGAGACCATCGGGCATCGGGATCGCACGATCATCGAAGAACACGAGCTCAAACTGCTCACGCTGTGCGATCTGCTCCACCGCGCCGAGCATCTTCTGGTACGCGGCGCGCACGGCGCGTCCTCGCGAGATATCAAGCTCTTCCTCAAGGAGCTTCTGCCGCACCAGGCCCTGCGCCCGAGCCTCGCGCAGGTCGCGCTGGAGACGTTCGCGCTCTTCGACCGCGTTCGGCGGGAGGTCATTCAACGTCACCACGATCTCGTCTGCCCTGTCTACAAACTTGTCGAGTTCCGCCTGCTTCACGGCGACTTCCGCCCTGAGCCGCTCGTTGAACGCCTTGATCTCCTCGAGCTGATTCAGCACGCGCTCGACGTCCACGACGGCCACGTGCGCCTGCGCAGCTCGTGATTGGGCGGTTTGCGACCCAGCGACCGCCTGCCACGCCCACGCGCCGGCGACACAAAACGCCCCGATCACGAGCAGCGTGCGTCCCGAGAGTCGTTCAGCCATCCTGTGATCCTCCTGGATGAAGTTGGTGAAGTGTAGCGGGGGCGGATACACACCCGTCCGCGGCGCGGGAGCCCACCGGAACCCTCCGCATCACGGGACCGTGGTCAATAGTCGACGCCGCGCACGCCGTCACGGGTGTCGTGCAGGCGTGTCGCCTGGTTGAACCGCAGAGGGTTGGCGACCGGATCGCTCGCCTCGCGCGGGAGGTTCGCGTCGCAATGCCCGTCGGCGAACGCCATCGGCGTGGGCGCGTCCCAGTGGCCATCGATCACGTCCGGCTCTTGGCGCAGGTAGGCGAGGTGCGTATCCCAGAGGAGCACCTTGCTCGCGGGAAACACGACTTCGGCCGCGCCGATGGCGCGCATGCCGGCATCGCCCGGCTCGTCGCTCCACAGGCGCGGGTCCGCGATGAAGCTGTTGGAGTACCGCCACGAGATGAGCTCGCTGGGGCGGTCAGCATCATCGAGGTCGGGGATGCTGGGCAGGTCGGTATCCAAGCCGGGCGAGACCCAAGCCGCGTAGTTCTCCTCCCACGGCGCGACCTCTTTCAGGAATGCAGGCCATGCCCACTCCATGTCGAAGACGTCGCTGGTCGCGACGATCGCGCCGCGCGGGTACCACTCGAACACGAGCGCCGCACCACCCCCGGGCAGGTTCGGGTCTTCGCTCGCTTCGCCGTAGGGATAGTGCCCTTTGTACGCACCGGTGTAGATGGTGAACGACTGTCCGACCGTGCGCCCGTTCGCCAAGGCCTGGAGCTGGCGTGCGGCGGTGCGCGAACCACCGAGCGCCGGGAGCAGGATCGCGATGAGCGTCGCGAGGATGGCGATAACCACGAGCAACTCGACGAGCGAGAACGCCCGACGCGAGGGGGTATACGACGCGCTCATCGCCCACCTCCATTCTGCGCGGCCCGCTCCCTCGCCGCCTTCGCCATCGCGCTGAACCGGTCGTTCGCCGCGTCGGAAACGAGCTCGATCCTCAGCCCCACCGGCTGCCAAGCTGCTTCGGCGCCGTTGTACACGAAGTACGCCGCGAGACCCGCGTCGGCGTCCGCTCCCTGCTCTTCGGGCAACCTGCACGCGGTGAACACCTCCGCGACACGTCCGCCTTCGTCGGCCATACGTCCCGCGTCGGGGAAGAGCGCCGTGAGCGGCACGAGCACTGACTTGCGCTCCCGGCGCACACCGTCGGGCCCCTCGTCGGCGATGACCGCCATCATCATCGGCGCCCCCGGACGATCGCTCATGCCCGGCATGTTCGGTAGTCGTGGCAGGCGAGTCATGGTCGCCTCGTCGAGTACGGTGAACTCCGTCGACACCGGATCGAGCGAAGCGCCGCCGAGGAGCGACTGCACCCGCTGAAAGAGCGACCGCACAGGGTCGTCCGACGCCGTCGTCGCCGCGATCGAGCCGAGCTGCGCCGCCGCCTGCACGAACGCCTCCTCGTCCCCGCGGATGATCGGATCGAGCATCGCGATCCACGATCGCACGAGGCCGAGCCGCTGAACCGCCGGCACGGCCACCGCGCTCAGAAGATCATCCGCGCGAGCCCGAACCTCGCTCTCGGCATGCACCAGCGCATCGGCAGCCGCAGACGGCGACGCATACGACGCGAAGGTGAACTCGCGCCCCGCAGCGGAGGGGCCGAGGTCGAACGGCGGCGCGCCCTCGATGCTGCGCTCCAGCCGACCCCCGGCAGTTCCCGGCGCCGAGATGCGCTCATCCTCGGCCCCCGATCCGGGTTCGCCACCCGCGATCGGCGCCGAACCCTGGCTCGCCGCGCGGGCCGAGCGGATCTCCGACCGGGCCGGCCCGAGGTTGACCCGCGTTTGCCAGATAACGGCTCCGACCGCACCGGCGGCAACAATCGCCGCACCCGCCCCGATCCAGGCTCTCGACATGGTCCAATCTCCTGTCCGGCGAGCACCGGCTCCGATGGACGCCCAGATGCGCCCCGCGCGGGTCTCCGTCGCCGCGGCGCTATAACCCCACCCATCCTTCTTGCAGGAGCATGCTTGTGTCGCACGAGACCGATCGCGTCGAAGCCGCCCGCGAAGCCGTCCGCCTGGCGTGTGCCGTGACCAAGCAGGTGCAGGCTGCGCTGGATGATGTGCGAGCGATCACGAAGGACGACAAGAGCCCCGTGACGGTCGCGGATTACGCGAGCCAGGCGATCGTCGGGCACATCCTGCGCGAGCGCCTGGGCGAGGGCGTGGTCCTCGTCGCTGAAGAAGCGAGCGCCTTCCTGCGCGACGACGACAACGCCGCACACCGCGACGCCACGCTCGCCGCGGTGCAGGAGGTGCTCCCCGAGCTCGACGCCGACGCGATGCTCGAAGCCATCGACATCGGCTCTGGCGACACGCACCACGGCGGCTTCTGGACCCTGGACCCTGTCGACGGCACGAAGGGCTTTCTGCGCAATCAGCAGTACGCGATCGCCCTCGCGTACGTCGAGCGCGGCACGCCCACCATCGGCGTCATGGGATGCCCCAACCTTCCCGCCGATTTCTCCGAGCCGCTCGACGCGCCCGACAAGCACGGGTGCGTCTATGTCGCGATTAAGGGCGAGGGTGTGTGGCAGTACCCGGCGGACAACGACCGCGCCGACGGCACGCACATCAAACGTCTCGACCACGCCAAGGGCGAGGCGATCTCCGTGTGCGCATCGGTCGAGAAGGCGCACTCCAACGTCTCGGACACCGATCGCATCCTGGAGTACCTCGCGGCTCAGGGCGAGCCCGCCGGCGAGCCGACGCGCTTGGACTCACAGGCGAAGTACGCCGTCACCGGGCGCGGGCAGGCCGACGCGTACCTGCGCCTCCCGACGCGGAAGGGATACGTTGAGCGCATCTGGGATCACGCGGCGGGGTGCCTCGTCGCGAGCGAGGCCGGGTGCTTCGTAACCGACATCCACGGCAAGGCGCTGGACTTCACCCACGGACGCGGGCTGGAAAAGAACAAGGGCGTCGTCTGCGCCCCGCCGCGTGTACACGGGCTGATGATGGGGGCGATCGAGGCGTTGGGGATCGGGGGAGAGTGAACGACCCCCTCCTCGTAGGATGGGCGTCAAGCCCGTTGCTCCAGAGCCCCCTCGCGCCGTGCTACCAAATCGGTGCCTTTTTCCAGTACTTCAAAGGTGGATCAATAGACCCACCTTCCGCTACGACGCGCGCTTCCTCGACGCTGAGCGAGAAGATGTAGTCGCCGCCGTCGGGCGCGTAGAAACTGAACGCAAAGACGCCGTGCTCCTCATCCCAGCCTCCGCAGAAGTTCCCCTGTTGGTACAGGTCATCGCTGTCGACGAACGCCGCCTCGCCCTTCGCCACGATCTCGCGGCAAATCTCCCGGAAGTCATTGTCGATGGTGAGCTTCATCGCTGTGCCCATGAACGCAATCCGTGAGAGGGACCTGTGAGCGGCGGGTGGATGCCACCGACGGAAGCCGGGACGAGAACCGTCAGCACCCCGCCTGATACGCCGCCAAGAACGCGAAGAAGTCGTTCGTGTTGATGAACCCATCCGCGAAGAAGTCCGCGCCCGGGTCGCCGACCTGATACAGCGTCAGGAACGCGAAGAAATCGTTCGTGTTGATCATCCCGTCGCCGCCGGGGGGCGAGAGGTCGGGCGCACACGCGCACGACGTGATCGCCGCGAGCCCGCGCGCGGGGATCGGCGTGCCCGCGCCCACGCCGGTCGAGGGGTCGAGCCCGCCGACCTGCGTGAAGTTGCCCGCGACCACAAGCTGATCACCCCACACATACAGCCCGAACGCCGACGCAAAGCTCCCGCTTGTCGCCGGGTTGTTCACGCCCGACCCGAGCACCGGCTCCCACACATCATTCACGAGTTTCGCGAAGTACCCGACCTCGAAGAACGCTGTGCCCGAGGCGTAGAGCGCGGGCCCCGAGCCATCGTCGAACACCGCGAGATCGGTGATGCGTCCGGAGACGGTCTGCCCCACGCCGGTCCAGTGTGCGCCGTCCCACTTCGCGCACTGGTAGATCGGTCCCGAGCCGTTGATGCGGAACTGCCCGCCCGCGGCGTAGAGGTTCTCGTTGCCCTGGGTGTCGTCGAAGACCGCGAAGCTCGTCATGTTGTTGGTGACGCTCGTGGGCACGAGTGTCTCGCCGACGCTCTCCCACGTGTTGTCGTTGACATTGAACCGGGCGACGTTGGTCGCACCGACACCATCGACCGAGTCGAACCGCCCGCACATGTAGATGGCTCGCCCCGAGCCGTCGTCCCACTCCTTAAGCGACTGTCCGAAGGCGCTGAACCCGCCGTCGATCCCGATGCCGTTGCCCCAGACATAGAACGCCGATCCGTCGAAGCTCGCGAGCCCGCCCGCGGTGACGCCGCCGATGGCGTCCCAGTTACCGCACATGTAGAGGCGTTCGCCATCGCCGAGATCGAGCGGGAGCAGGTCGTAGGTGACGCGCGAAACGGTCTGATCGAAGCCCGCGCCGACGTCGCTCCACGTCGAGCCGTTCCACACCGCGAACGAGTTGGCCGCAGCCTGCCCTCCCGCGAAGTTGAACTGCCCGACCACGTACAGCTTCTCGCCCGTGCCGTCGTTCCACGGCACGAGTCGATTCAGAAAGGCGTTGGTGCTCCCCTGGTTGATGCCGGTGCCGAGCCTGCGCCACAGCCCCGTGGCGGGGTCGTACGACCCGAGGAAGTCCGCGACGCCTCCGATCCGCGTCGCCGACCCGCCGACGTACAACTTCTCCCCCGTGCCGTCGTCCCACGCCACCATGGGCGCGAGGTACCCCGTGCCGGCAATGCCCGGGTTGCCGAGGGTGGTGTCCCATTCGGGCACGCACTGCCCGGACGCGCCGCCCGCCACACCCGCCACGAAACACGCCAACGCGACATTCCGCATCGTGCTCTCCTTGAGATCACGAGCGTACCGAAGCGACCCGGACCATCCAATAACCTCGTGGTTACCGGACGAGCCGCCACGCCCGGTGCGCGCCCTTCTTCCGGAAGTCCTCCGGCAGCGTCTGGCGCGTGATCTCGCGAACCCCTGACCACGCTGACGACTCCGGGCGGAGTTCAAAGCGTCGCGCGTTGCACGAGAAGTAGAGGACGCCGCCGGGTGCGAGGGCCCGGTAGGCAGCGTCGAGCAGCACGGGGTGATCGCGCGCCACGTCCCAATCCCGATCAAGGGACTTGGAGTTAGAAAACGTCGGCGCGTCCGCGATGATCAAGTCGAACGAGCCCGCCTCCGCGCTCGCGGTAGAGGCGATCGCGTCGGCCTTGATGAAGGCGAAGCGAGGCTCGTTCGGGTCCACGCTGTTGAGTCGGAAGTTCTCGCACGCCCAGTCGAGGTATGTGTTCGACATGTCCACGGTCGTGATGCTCGCAGCCCCACCCGCCGCCGCTGCCACGGAGAACGACCCGGTGTACGCAAAGAGATTGAGCACACGCCCGCCCGAAGCCTGCTCGCGCACCATCGCCCGCGTGATCCGATGGTCCGCGAAGAGCCCGGTATCGAGATAGTCCGAGAGATTGACCTTGAACCGCAGATCATGCTCGCGAACGACATAGGTGCGCGCATCGCGCGCGACCCGCTCATACTGCCCCTCCGAGCCATCGAGCGTGTGCTGACGGTCGCGTTGACGCCTGCGGGTCTTGAGGTAGACGTCGCGCCGATCCGCGTCGAGCGCGCGCGCGCCGAGCTTGCACACCTCATCCAGAAACGCCGCCTGCGACGCGGGCGTGCGCTCCGTCGCGCGCTGGTGTTCCGCGATGTGGACCGCCGGCCCGTACCGATCCACCGTCACCGCCACACCCGGCACGTCGCGGTCATACAGGCGATACGCCTCGATCCCGCGCTCGGGCCATTTGCGGAGGTGCCGCGCGCGCTTCGCGAGCACTGCTTCAAACTGCGCAAGGCGCTCGCGATCTGCCCCGGAAAGCCCGCCAAAGGCGGGAGCCACCGCGCCTCCCAATGCTCGTACGACGGGCTTCGAGCCAGCCTCTCCCGGGTCGTCTTGCGCCGGAGGCTCTCGACCCGGAGCCCGTTTCGCCCGCTCGGGCATGAACGAGTACAAGTTGCACCGGATCGACCCGTTGTAGAGCTTGCGTCGCTTCGTCGCTTCCTGCCCGACGAGGCGCTCGAACTCCTCGTGCGCGGTGAGGATCGAGTGCGACCAAGTCGGGAGTCGCTGGAGGATCGCCGGGAGCGCGCGGTAGAGGGCCTCCGCGTGCGCACGATCGTCGAGGCGCAGGCCGTAGGGAGGGTTGGTGACGATCACGCCGTGCTCGAGCTTCGTGCGCAGCTCGCGCACGTCGCGCTCCTGAGCATGGATCAGCTCCGCGACACCCGCGCGCTCCGCGTGCGCGCGCGTGGTCGCCACCGCCTGCTCGTCGCGGTCGTACGCGAACAGGCGCGTGCCGTCGGGCGCCGGGTGTTCTTCCGTGCGCGCCCGCTCGCGCGCATCCTGGAAAGTCGCGTCGCCGACGCGCGCCCAGTGCTCACTCGCAAACGCCCGATCGCGCCCGGGCGCACGGTTGGTCGCGATCCACGCCGCTTCGATCGGGATCGTGCCCGTGCCGCAGAACGGGTCGATGAGCGGGCGACCGGGTCGCCACCCGGAGAGCAGCACGATCCCCGCCGCGAGCGTCTGCTTGAGCGTCGCCGGGCCGGCGTTGACCGTTCGGTACCCGCGCCGGTGGAGCGGCTCGCCGGTGGTGTCGAGCGCGAGTGTGAGCTGATCGCCGACGAGGCGCGCTTCGATCGGGAAGACCGCTCCCGCCTCGGGCAGTTCGCTCGTGTTGTGCGCGCGCATCAGTGATTCGACAACCGCCCGCTTCACCGCGCGCGTGCCCGCGGGCACGCTCGTGAGCCACGACCGCACCGCCCGGAATCGCACGGGAAACCCGCCATCCGCCGGGACCCACGCCGCCCACGACACGCTGCGCACCGCCTCGAACAGCTCGTCGAAATCGCGCGCCGTCGCCCGCGCGAGCTGCACGTACACACGCTCGGCTGTGCGCAGGCGGACGTTGGCATGCGCGATGGACGCGGGTGTGCCACGGAAGCGGACCATGCCCGGGCCGTCCGGCTTGGGGTCTTGGGGTGGGTCGCTCAGCTCGCCCGCGTCGCGCGCGCCCGCCATCCGTCGCAGCTCGCCCGCGAGCACCGACTCGAGCCCGAAGGCGCACGTGGCGTAGAGGTCGAGCGATTCACCGGATCGCCCATCGGCGGTTCCTTCGCTGCTGGGCGCGTCGAGCTCGGGTTCGTGGTCGGGAAGAGCCATGGGGACGCGCACGGTACGCTTGCCCCATGCCCGACCGCTCCCTCGCGCACGAGGCCTTCGAGCTCGCGCGTCGCACGCTCGACGCTTTCGCCAGCGACCCCGAGAACGCCCGCCGCGTCGATCGCGTCGCCCGTGCGCTCGCGGAGCGGCTCACCATGGGCGGCAAGCTCCTCGCGTGCGGAAACGGCGGGTCGGCCGCCCAGGCGTCGCACCTGTGCGAAGAGCTCACCGGACGCTTCCGCGACGACCGACCGCCCATCGCGGCCATGGCGTGCAACGACGCCGGGCACATCACCTGCACCGCCAACGACTACGGCTTTGGCGCGATCTTCGAGCGGTGGATCACCGCCCTCGCCGGCCCGGGCGACGCGGTCGTCCTCCTCTCCACCTCCGGCAACTCGGAAAACATCGTGCGAGCGGCGAGGGCTGCCCGCCAGCGCGGGGCGATGGTCGTCGGGCTCCTGGGCCGAGGCGGCGGCGAGGCCGCGCCACTCTGCGACGAGTGGTGGGACGTGCACGGCGAAACCGCCGACCGCGTGCAGGAGGTGCATACGGTGATCATCCACGCGCTGATCGAGGGGATCGAGGGCTCGCTGCGCGCGTGATCGCTCAACCTCGTCGCACGCCGCGGGCTTGCGCTCCCGCTCGCTTACCCGCCCGCGGCCACCACGCCCATCACCACGACCGCGCCCAGGCACACCAGCCCGAGGATGACTGCTGTGACCACCCACTTCTGGCCCGAGGTGATAACCTCGGCGAGCTTGGCGTCGCGCTCGTCTTCGCGTTCGCGCATCGTGTCGAGCGCCGCGTTGAGCTTGTCGGTCGAGCCGGCGACCGCGGTCAGGCTTGAGCGGAAGTCGTCGAGCGATTCGGCGACGCGGCTCTCGGTCGCCTGCGCGGAGACCATCGCGTCGCGCACTTCCGAGAGCGCCGAGAGCTGGCGCTCGCGGGCCTCGTCGGCGCGCACGGCGCCGTTGCGGTTGTCCGCCGCGAGCTGGTCGAGGCGCTCGATCATCTCCGCGTTCTGCTCGCGGATGGCGGTGAGGCTCTGCACGCTCGCGGGCATCTGCTCGGCGAGCTGGAGGAGGCGGGCTGAGCGCTTCGACTGATCGTCGAGGTGCCCATCGACCTTGCGGACGAGGTGGAGCACCTCCTGGTAGTTCTTCTGGAGTTCGGCGAGTAGCTCCTGCTTGGAGCGCGGCGCGCGGTCCGCGTCGGCGTTGGCGATGCCGTTGGACCCGCCCGCGGGCGCGTGAAACGCGGCGGGTTCGTCGTCGTAGTCGTGGGTGTCGGTGATGTCGATGGCGACCGGTCCCGCGTCGTCGAGTGCTGCGGTCTCGAGCGCGATGGCGCCCGCGCCGTCGAGCGCGATCTGTGACTTGCGCGTCCCGCGCAGCAGTGAGCCGATCCGAGAGAACATGCCCATCCTGAGCCTCCGTTCCGTCCGTGGTTTTTCGGCCGCTGCGTACAGCGACCAGCGCGTGAGCGTACCGGACACCGCGCGCAGCATCAAGGCTTGGTCGTTGTGAAGGCGCGAAGATGCGCCGCAGAAAGCCGCGTAGCGCACCGCGAAAGTGACCCCGACGGGATTCGAACCCGTGTTACCAGGATGAAAACCTGGTGTCCTAGACCTGACTAGACGACGGGGCCTGCAGGGCGGATGCTAGGAACGTGTCTTCCGCGCCGCCCCCATCCCCGCAAAACCCTCCGGCACAAGCGCCTACGCCGCTGCCGGTCGACGCGAGCCGGGGCGTCGTGCTGGTAGGCGGGACCTTCGACCCCGTGCACATCGCGCACACGGGCTCGGGCGAGGCTGCACGCGAGCAACTGCTGCCCGGGGGCGCACTGCTCTTCGTGCCCGCAGCCCGGAGCCCGCACAAGGGCGCGGGGCCGGTTGCGAGCGATTCGCAGCGCGTGGAGATGCTCGAAGCCGCGACCCGGGACATGCCGCGCACCGGTGTGTGGACCGACGAACTCGATCGCGCAAACGCTGGCGAGGCAAGCTACTGGGTCGACACGCTGCGCCGCCTGCGCGGGATGGTCGGCGACGAGGTGACCGTCTGGTTCGTGGTCGGCCAGGATCAGGCGGTGAGGCTCCACACCTGGCACGAAGCGCGAGACCTGGTGCGTCTGGCTCGTCCGGCGGTGGTTGCGCGGGGCACCGAGCCGAGCGAAGACCCGCTCGCCAACCTCGCCGCCTGGACCGACCGCGAGCGGGAGCGGTTTGCGGCGGTGCGGTGTGGGCCTTGGGAAGTCAGCTCGTCCGCGATCCGGGAGCGGGTGCGAGAGCGCGGCACTCCGAAGGGAGACGGACCGCTCTCGGCTTGGCTCTCACCAGGCGTGAACGACCTCATCGCCCAATGGCGGCTCTACCGGGAATGAACAACGCCCGGATGCCGGGGCGCTTTGCGGGAAGTGGAGGCGACGTGAGTCGAACACGCGACCTCTTCCATGCCATGGAAGCGCTCTACCAACTGAGCTACGCCCCCGCGTCTGTCCGAATGTCGGCTGCGGCGGGCCGCAGCGTGAGGGCATGGTAGGTACACCCCGCGCGTCGTCAAGAAACCGACGTTCCGGCGCGCCATCGGCGCCAACAGCCGACATGCGGAGTCCGAGAGCCCAGGCGCTAGGCCCGTAACCCCAGGATTTGCATGGGTATGGGGCGTTGCGATCTTGCCCCGCTTCACTTTTGGCGCCCAGGCTTTACCTCCCTCGGATAACCCCTTGCCAGACCACGGGGTATCGCGTTCCAATGCCGCTTCCGCTTGGAGGCGCGAGCGGATGCGAGTGCCCGAGTCGGCTACGGGACAGGTACTCCGGGGCGTGGAGCGCCTGGAACACCGCCGGCCGAATCCGGGATAGGAGGAGACGTGCCGCGGGTGCGGGACCCCGCGGCATGTCGTTTTTGGGGGCCATACGCCTACCATCGCCCCCCGGAGCGTCGGCCCCGGTTTCGCACATCGCAGATCAGGGTCCGCCCCATGAAGGCTACCGAACTCAAGCCGGGCGTCGCGGTGACGCTCGACGGCAAGCTCTACGTGATCGTCAAGACCGAGCACACCAAGCCGGGCAAAGGCCCCGCGTATGTGCAGATCAAGGCGAAGGATGTCGCGCTGGGCGGGCACATCGAGAAGCGCATCAACTCGTCGGACAACGTCGAGGCTGCCACCGTCGATCGTCGCCAGATGGAGTACCTCTACTCCGACAACGACGGGGCGACCTTCATGGACATGGAGGACTACGACCAGCGCGTGATCACCGCCGATGTGCTGGGCGATGCGTTGCTCTTCATGGCGCCGAACGCGAGCGCGACCGTGCTCTGCTACCAGGGCAACCCGATCTCGCTCGAGCTGCCCGCCTCGGTTGAGCTTGAGGTGACCGACACGCCGCCCGGCATCAAGGGCGCGACGGCGACCAACCAGCTCAAGGAAGCGACCTGCGAGACCGGGCTCAAGACCAAGGTCCCGCCGTTCATCACGATCGGTGAGAAGATCAAGGTCTCGACGGCCGACGGCTCGTACCAGTCGCGCGCCTGATCGTGGACGAGCGCGCATCTATCCTGCTGATGGGGCTGCGCGCTTCGGGCAAGTCCACCGTCGGCGCCCTACTCGCCGAGCGCCTTGGGCGGCCGTTCATCGACCTCGACGACGAGACGATGAAGTACCTCGGGCCTGGGACAATCGCAGAGCTGTTCGAGCGAGTCGGCGAGGCGCGATTTAGGGCTGCGGAATACCGCGCGCTCGTGAATCAGGCCTTCCCCCGAACCAAGCCCGGGCCGATCGTCGCCCTCGGCGGCGGCACGCCCGCGGCGCCGGGAGCTGCGGACTTCATCCGCGAGGCCACGTCGCGCGGCGAGTGCCTCGTGGTGTATCTGCGCACTCGACCGACGGTGCTCGAGGCGCGCTTGCGGGAGGCTGACAACCGACATCGCCCGGCGCTCGTGGGAGACGACGCGGCGTCTGAAGTGCAGCAGGTCTTCGACACGCGCGATCCGCTCTATCGGGAGCTTGCGACGATCGAGATCGATGCAAGCGGCGCTGCGCTCGCGGTGAGCGACGATGTCGTACGCGCCCTTGGGTCGGTCTCTTAGCGTCGAACCCAGCACGTCAGAGGCGCGTAAGGCGCCGCTGTATTACTACACCTCGACGCCTACACCTTGGCGCGCGTGCACATCCCCGCGCTTGCGGGTTGGGCTCGCCTTGGGCTTCGGCGTCGCCTTCAACTCACTCGCCTTCCCGAAGTCCTCGGGCGCGCGATCGGCGAACGCCTCCACTACACGCCGCTCCACCTCGCGCACCAGCGCCTCGCGCTCCTCCGGCGGCACGAGCAGGAGCGCCGCCACCCATCGGCGCGCAAGCTCCGTCCCGCACGGACGCATCAGCTCAATCAGAAGCCGGAGATGGTCGTTTGGCGATGGCGTCGGCAATCGACCGGACGCGCTCGGTGGGTTCCGCTCGCTCATCGCCGCCTCCTGCACACCCCGCAAACGCACATCCACGCCCTGCACAAACAGCTCGACGCGGTCCACCCGATCCATCAGGCGCTCCATCGACGACGACATCGCCGTCAACAGGTCAGCCGCGGTCGCCTCGCGCAGAGCGTGCTCGTTGACCTCCGACGACCGCATCGGCCCCCGCCCCGTGAGCAGCCAGTCGCCCGAGATCCCCAGCGCCCCGCACACCGCGGCCAGAAACTCGGCGCTCGGCGCCTGCCCCTGCATGTACCGGCGCACCGTCTCGGCGTGCGACGCGGTGAGCATCGCCAGCTCGCGGTATGTCCGCTCGCCGGTCGCCGCCTGCAGGCGCTCGTGCAGCCCGTTGCCGCCGCTCATGCCCCGCGCTCCGAAAGGCCGCAGTCCATCGCTGCCAAGTCTAACCAGAACCCTATCAGGTACACAACCAGGCGGGGCGGGCGGGCCGGGGCAAGCATGGGTTTCCGGACGGAATTCTTGCCGATCCCTCGGGCGAGGGCATGCTTCGGGCTCCGAACGGGGAGTCTGCAAATGCGCCCACAGTTCACCGCCGTCCTCATCGCGGCTGCCGCGGCAACCGTTTCCGGTGATCCGGTGCCGATCGCGAACCACAGTTTCGAAGATCCCTCGCTCTCTGATGGAGGCTTCGGGCCGCTGGCTACGGGGTGGTCGGGCTCGGCCTCGGTCTGGAACCCGACCAACGACTGGTACGACGACGCCTCCGGGCTCCCGGGCGTGATCCCCGGTGCTGACGGGCAGCAGGTGAACTACATCAGCGGGCTCGCGAGCCTCGACCAGCAGGTGGGTGCCGTAGCAGGGGACACCCTCTACACGCTGACCGTCGCGGTCGGGGCCCGTGCAGGCTTCGAGGTCTTCGACCGCGTGGCGATCGCGCTCTGGGCGGGCTCGCCGACCACGGGCTCGCAGCTCGTCGAAGAGGTCGTTGAGTTTGGGGCGGCCTTCCCGACCTCGGCGCAGCGGACCTTCCTCGACTTCCAGGCTGTCTGGGACTCGCGGGACGACGCCTCGCTCGTTGGCGAGCCTCTCTACGTCGTGCTGTCCAACCTCACGAACGGCGCTCAGGCCAACTTCGACAACGTCCGCCTCGACGCGACGATCATCCCCACGCCCGCCACTCTGGCGATGCCGATGGCGTTGGTCGCGACGCTCGCGCGTCGGCGCCGCTAGAACGGCGGCTCCTCGAACTCTCCCTCGTCATCAAACTCGTGCTCGGGCCCGCCGCCGTCGCGGTGGTTGTCGATGGGCCCGGTGCGGTTGCCCGGGGCGAACCCACCCGGGCGAGCCCCAGGAGCGCCGCCGCCACCCATGCCGCGTGTGGTGGCGCCGAGCCCCTGTCCCCATGCCCCCGGCCCGGGAGGTTCGTTGGAGGGCGCGCCCCACCCGCCGCCGTGTGCGCCGGGGTCTTCGTCGAAGGGGTTGTGGTTCTTGAAGCGCGTCGTGCGCGAGTCCCACGTCATCTTGACGATGCCCGTCGGCCCGTTGCGCTGCTTGGCGATGATGAGCTCCGCCAAGTTGGCCTTGTCGGGATTCTCGTCCATCCAATCCGGATCGTTGCGGTGGTAGTACTCCTCGCGGTGCAGGAGCATCACGACGTCGGCGTCCTGCTCGATCGAGCCCGATTCACGCAGATCGCTCATGCGCGGGCGGTTGCCTTCGCGCTGCTCGGTGCCGCGGTTGAGCTGGGCGAGGCAGACCACAGGCACCGAGAGCTCGCGCGCCAGCGCCTTGATGCCGCGTGAGATGGTCGCGACTTCCATCTGTCTACTCTCGCGCGCCGCAGCGGGCGAGGTGAGCAGCTGCAGATAATCGATGAAGATGCACTTGATCCCGTGCTGCGCAACCAAACGCCTGGAACGGGCGCGGAGTTGGAGAACCGTCATCGCCGGCTGATCGTCCACGAAGATCGGGAGCCCGTAGAGCGATTCGCAGGCTTCGGTCACATGGTCGCGCTCCTGCGCGGCGAGCCCGCCCGAGCGGATGTGCTGGAGATCGACGCCCGAGTGCGCGGAGATGAGGCGCTGGGCGAGGGCCTGCTTGGACATCTCGAGGCTGAAGAAGACGACGGGTACGCGCTCGCCAAACCGCGGGCCGTGGGGTGAGGCGCCCATCGCGACCTGCTCGGCGATGTTGAGCGCGAGGGCGGTCTTGCCCATCGAGGGGCGCGCCGCGACGATGATCATCTCGCCCTGCTGGAACCCACTCGTCAGGCGGTCCATGTCGTCGTACCCGGTCGCGACGCCCGTGACCGTGCGCCCGTCGAGCGACTGGATGCGGTGCTCCTCCGCGAGGAGGATCTGCTCAAGCGTCTCGGCGTCGTGACGCCCGGGCTGATCGGCGACCTCGAAGAGCATCGCCTGGGCCTTGTCCACGACCTCGCGCACACCCTCAGGACCGAGCTCGCCCGCGTGGTACGCGTCGTAGAGCGTCTGCCCCGAAACTCGGATGAGCTGGCGCAGGCGGTGCTTATCCGCGATGATCTTCGCGTAGTACGGCGCGTTGACCGCCGACGGCACGCCCTCGGCCAACTCCACGAGGTAGCGCTCGCCCCCGATGCGATCGAGCACGCCGAGTCCACGCAGGATCTCGACCACTTGCACGAGGTCGACCGCCTGGGTCTTGTCATAGAGCCCGACGACCGACTTGAAGATCGCCCCGTGCGACTCCTTGTAGAACGCTTCGGGCGACTGGACAAAGTCGATCACGCCCGGGATCACCGACGGGTCGATCAGCATCGACCCGAGCAGCGCCATCTCAGCCTCGGGCGCGTTCGGGGGGAGCTTGTCGAAGAGCTTGCCCACCTCGAACGAGGCGGCTGCGTCTTTGCGTTTGGGCTTTGGTTCGCTGGTGTCGAAGATGCCGCCGCCTCCGCTTCCGTGCGTCAAGCCATCCTGAACGGTGCGCTGTGGATCGTGTCGCGATGGTCGGCCCACGCAACGTTGTTCACCCGATATCCACAGTCATCGCAGCGACAGGCCGAGGAACATCCCCGCGAGCACGAACCAGAACACCCCGAGCACGACCGCCCAAAGCAGCAGCCCAAAGAACACCCCCATCGCGATCGTGCTGACGCGAACGCGCGACTTCCGCACCTCGGCCCGGACCATCTGCAACTGCTGGATCACCTCCCCAAGCTGTGCGTAGCTCTCCCGCCTGAGCTCCAAGACCTGCTCGCCCGGGTCGCACGCCGGATCCGCTTGCGAGACCGCCTGCTCAGTCGGCGAGGGATGATCGTCAGGCTCGGGCAACATCGACCCCCTTCCTTCGTGACCAGCCTAGCCAGCGGCGGCGCGACACCCAAGACTTGTGACACACCAGCCGCCCGCCCATACTTGCGCCATGCTCCGATGCTCCCTCCTGTCACTTCTGCTGGCGAGCTTGGCCAGCGCCCAATCCGACCTTCGCGTCACGCTCGACGGCGACATCTCGGAGTGGCCCGAAGACGTTGCGTGTCTGGCGGACGAGCACTACCTCTACGTCCGAGCCCAGGTCGAGGACTCTCCGCACCCCCTTCAGGCAGCTCCGGAGACGCTTGCACTCTGGCTCGACCTCGATTCCGACCCCGCGACCGGAGCCGCCCTCAACGACCCGCCCGACGCCTCCGGCATGGGGGTCGACCTGATCGTGGAGTTCTCGCCGAGCGAGCGGGGCTTCGGAGCCGCGTGTTACACGTTGACCTCCACAGGCGGGCGTGAGCCCATCGCCAACAGCGCCATCGGGCTCGAGTTTGCGCCCACGTGCGCCGGACCTTGGTACGAAATCCGGATCGCTCGCGACGCACTCTCGCCAGCGAGCCTCGGTTCCCGTGTGCGCGGGATGCTCGTGCTCTCGGACCGGTCGGGCGTCGTGGGGTGGTCCGACCCCTTCGCGGCCTCAGCCCCCCGGGGAGCTGCCGGACCCGCCCTCACCGACGCCCTCCCCCCCGCCAAGCCGAGACGCGGCGTTCGCGTGGTGTCGTGGAACGTCCGGCACGCCTCACCCGAGTCCAATCCGGAGCCGTTTGCCCGCGTGCTGCAGGCCCTGGACCCGGACATCATCCTCGTGCAGGAGTGGACCAACGACGGCGCCGCGTCGCTCGCGTCATGGGCCACCGGCATGCTCGGCACACGGGCGGGCGAAGAGGACCTGACGCCCTGGAACGCGGTCGCCTCCGACGCCTGGGGCGTCGCGGTGCTCTCAAGACACCCCATCACGCCCGCATCGAAGCTCGCCACGCTCCCCGGCGCACAGAACCCGGTGCGGTTCGTCGCGGCACGGGTGCAAACACCCTCGGGGCGGGTGCTCGCGACGAGCGTCCACCTCAAGTGCTGCGGCGGGGGTGAGGGATCGGAGGAGGCGACCCGCGTGGCCGAGGCAGAGGCGATCAACGCGATCCTGCGGCCGCTGGCCGCGGGAGATGAAGTGGTCGTGGTCACCGGCGATTTCAATCTCGTTGGCACTCGAAACCCGCTCGATCGGCTCGGGGACGGGCTGGCCAAGCGGGGTGGGCGGCTTGAGCCTGCCGACGCCCTGTGCCTCGGCGACGCGTCGTACGCGACCTGGCGCGACGCCGAGTCGGACTTCACCCCCGGTCGACTCGACTACGCCCTTGTCTCGATCAGCCCCGAGGCGGCGTTTGTTTTCGATACGTCTCTGCTCACCGACGTGGCGCTCGCCCGCCTCGGGCTCGATCGCACCGACACCGACGCGTCGGACCACCTGCCTCTGGTCGTGGACCTGCGCCCGTAGGCGCGTCTCACGGAGTTATTTGAAGCGCAGCACGGGCGTTCGCGGGCACGCCGACCGATACCATCCTTGGATTCACCGATCGGAGGCCCGATGCCCGACAAGTACCAGACTGTTCTGCTCTTCGGCGCCCCCGGCGCGGGCAAGGGAACGCAGGGCAAGATCCTCGGCTCGATCCCGGGGTTCTACCACCTGTCGTGCGGCGAGGTCTTCCGCTCGCTCGACATCCACTCCGAACTCGGCAAGGTCTTCCGCGAGTACTCCTCGCGCGGCGAACTCGTGCCGGACGACGTGACGGTGAAGATGTGGGCCGAGAACATCCGCGCCCAGACCGTGCTCGCGATGTACAAGCCGCACGACGACCTGCTGATCCTCGACGGCATCCCGCGCAACCGCGACCAGGCGCGGCTGATGGACCAGTACCTCAAGGTGCTCGGCGTGGTCTATCTCACCTGCCCGGACAAGGAGAAGATGATCATCCGGCTGCAGCGGCGCGCGCTCAAGGAGAACCGAGCCGACGACGCCAAGATTGATGTCATCCGCCGGCGCTGGGAGGTGTACGAGGAGGAGACCGCGCCCGTGCTCGAGTATTACAACCCAAGCATCATCCACGAGGTCGACGCGCTCGGCTCGCCCGCGGCGGTGCTGCAGCACGTTCTCGAGATCGTCGTCCCGATCCAGGACGGGCATTTCAACAACCCGATCGACGGCACGCTGACCTGACCAATCTTGTTGAGGTTGTGCTCGGGAGATCCAGGGGCCGACACTATCATGCCTCCCGGAGTGCGCCCATGAAAACCCCTCGACACACCGCTCGGCCCCGGGTACCTGCGCGAGGACGCGCCGTGGGCCATACCGCGTTCACACTCATCGAGTTATTGGTCGTGATTGCGATCATCGCGCTGCTCCTTGGCATCCTGCTGCCGGCGCTCGGCGCCGCCCGGGCCCAGGCGCGGGTGGCCGTGTGCGGCTCCAACCTCCGCCAACTCGCCACCGCGAGCACCATGTACCTGAACGACTACGACCGCACACTCCCCCAGCTCGCCGTCGATATCGGATTCGGGCAGCCCGTAGTCATCGGCGCGCTCTTCGGCGGGAAGAGCGGCATGCTCCCGTTCTATGGCATCGACACTTACGGCGCCGCCTCGCGACCGCTCAATCTCTACGTCATGGGCGACGCCCTGCCGACGACTGACGATGCCGACGCCGAACTCGAACCCTTCCGCTCACCCGTGGACAAGGGCGCGGGCAACACCGGCATCCCCGGGTTCGAGCGCGTCGATTCGATGTACGAGCTGCTCGGCTCGTCGTACACGCTCAACGACCATGCGCCGGACGACGACCCCACCTCCGAGCCCTATGCGACCCTCGTGCCCTCCGGCGGCGGACGGATGCCCG
>JAUIFD010000222.1 GCA_030429485.1 Phycisphaerae bacterium
CTCGTAGCCCCAGGCGAGGAGATCGAAGCGCCAGTCTGGGAAGCCCGGGCCAGTGAGGTGCGTGAGCGAGAGGCTCATCCACCCGTAGTGGGTGCCGTCCGCGAGGTCGAAGCGCGCCGCGATGTACCCCGGCGGACCCGGGATGTTGTTTGGTGGATAGGTCTTCGCGAAGTAGGTGTTGAAGTAGAAGCCGGAGTCGTAGTAGGCCCCCAGAACGCTGGGGTTCTCCCAGTTCTGCCCGTGGATCGTATAGAAGTCATTAGGTACGACTGCGCCTGATACCCCCGTTGACGCGACGGGGTATCCTTCGATCTGTGCATCCGGCGTCGCACCCTGGATGAGTTTGTGGGTGTACGAGTAGTCGGGATCGGGTAGTAGCCTGTAGCCGAAGCTCGCTTGACCAGCGTCGAGTCCAGTCTGCTTGCGCACGCCCTTCGTAAGGTCGAGATAAGCGCCCTCATCCCAGGTGAACGTGCCGTCGTTGTCGAAGCGCACCGGATCGGCATAACACGCGGTGCCCGCGGCGATTGTCGTCGCGAGCAGGAGAGGCGTGGTGTTGGGGACAACGTCATTGGACACGGACGCGTTCCTGCAGCTTGCGCCTGCCGCGCGTCATGCCGGCTGCGGCGCCGACGGCCAGCGCCGCGAGCGCGCCGCCCGGCGCGGGGGCGGCGCCGGCGGGGAGTGGTGTGTCAGGCTCCGTCTCGTAGCCCCAGGCGAGGAGATCGAAGCGCCAGTCTGGGAAGCCCGGGCCAGTGAGGTGCGTGAGCGAGAGGCTCATCCACCCGTAGTGGGTGCCGTCCGCGAGGTCGAAGCGCGCCGCGATGTACTCGGGCGGGCCGGGGATGTTGTCGGCGGGGTAGGTCTGTGAGAAGTAGGTGTAAAACCAGAATCCACCCTGGTAGTAGCCGCCCAAGCGACTGATCCGCTCCCAAGCCATCCCGGCCGCCGAGAAGTCGTTCGGCACTATTGCACCGTGGTCCCGAACGAGTGTGACGAACGTGCTCGCGAGTTGATCATCCGACGTGGCGCCGCGGACACGCTTCGCCGCATAGGCGTAGCCAGGTTCGGGATACAACATATACGTGAAGCTGCCTTGTCCTGCGCTTTGGCCGGTCTGTTTCATAACTCCCTTTGTGATATCAAGGGAGATACCATCCGACCAGACAAACGACCCGTCGTTGTCGAAGCGCACTGGATCGGCGTAGCAACCAGTGCCCGCAGCGATCGCCAGCGCTGTCACGATCGGCGATGTCATCTCCAATTGCCGGGTGCCGTTGTTCGACATTAGCGCGATTCCTACTCTCCGCAGTTTGCGTCGTATGTGGTGGCATCATTGCCTGTGCCGGTGGTGGTGACGTAACGATCGGCGTTTTGCTCGAACACCACCCGACCTCAAACCTACCCCGGGCCCGGAAACCCGCCAGGGAATCCGAGAGGTCCCGGACGCGTGTTGTGATGAGCAAACACCGATCGCCCGTTCCCGGGCGTGGCGCGGGGAGGGGTAGCCCTTGTTTGCTCGGGAGAAGATCCCTCGCTTGCGCGTCGGGCTCGTAGGACGACTTTGAGTCGGCGTGGGGTTCGGTCTCCCCTGGACACGGAGACTGGGGAGTCACCGCCCCGGCACCACCAGGCCAACTCGCTCTAGAGTGCGGGGATGCACCGGGTGGAAATCGATCCAAGCCTTGAGGCGGTGAAGACGGACAAGTTCCGGTTCCCGCTCGGGGTGTACCCGGTGGAGTCGCTCGAGCCTCGGCCCGGGTACACGATGGACTTCGAGGCGGCTGACGGGAACGACGACGAGGGCGACTGGGAGGCGTGGCCGGATCGGTACGTGTTCGACGCGGTGCTGACGGCGGACCGGACGCCGGCGCTGTGTCGGCACCTGTTCATGATGCTCCCGCTGCGGGTGTACCCGATCCTGGACGTGATCGGGACGGACGCGTACCGCGAGATCGACCCGTACATCGCGTACGACCCGGTGGGGCTCGATCGGTTTCTGGATGTGGTGCGCCGGTGGAAGCCGTTCTTCTATGAGGACGGGTGGTGCGGGTTTGGGGCGATGTGCGACGACCCGTTTTTCTACGTGTTTGTCGATGAGCACAAGATCATCACGATCCGGTGCGAGGCGAGCCTGCGGGACCGGGTCGAGGCGGTGCTGCACGCGTTTGACCTGGAACTGACCGAGGAGCCGGTGGGGGCGGATTCGGCGGCCCACGAGCACCGGTCGGTGCTGGTGGCGCCGAAGGACCGCCCGGAGCTGCTGACCTTTGACGAGGTGGTGGAGATCGTCCGGGACGAGTGGCGGCTCGTGCTGAACGTGGACCCGGAATCGAACGTGGATGCGGAGGGTGAGGCGCTGGGGGTGGTGCCGTGGCGGTGCCAGGTGCGGATGGTGTTTGAGGACGACCCGCGGTACGTGTACGCGGAGGTGCTGGCGGAGGCGGGGTCGCTGAACGAGGCGGACTCGATGGCGCAGGTTGGCGCCGAGCGTCTGGCGGACGCGGCGGGTGTGGAATGGGTGGAGGCGTCGCTGCTGCAGGCGGATCGCCTGAAGGCGAAGGAGCTCTCTCGGATGCTCGCGAGGGCGCGGGCCCGGAAGGGCGGGGTGGTCGGCGGGGTGGGGACTCCCCGGGGTGAGGCGCAGGTGCTCGCGGCCCGTTGGCTGAGCCCGCCGCCCGGGGGGAAGCCCGCGGACGGGAGCGGGGGATGATGTGGAGGTCCGAAAGTGCAACCCGTGGGGCGTTGCAAGTCGTACCTGAGGAAGGTATCGTCCGGGCCTAGGGCGGACTAACCACCCGCGCGAACCAGGCCGGCCGGACGACGCGCGTCGTGCCGCCCCCGGCACCGACAGCACCCCCCCGCGAAACGGCCGACCCGCCGGGTCGCCCGAACGAGAGCGCCGCTCTCAGGCCAAGCGGACCCCATGCCCCGGAGAGATTCGATGTCGCACCGCAGGAGCCGTACCGCCCGATCGCTGCTTGCCGCCGCGTCCGCGTTCGCGTGTGCGTTGGCGCCGCAGACGCTTGCGCAATCGCAGGAGACGGGCTCGAGCGCCGCGTTCACCACGCAGGATGCCGACGCCGTGATTGAAGCGGCGAAGCTGTACATCGCGGACGGTCGCCCGCTGCACGCCCGCGAGGCGTTGCTCTCGATCATGGAGAGCGACGCGCTGTCGACCTTCCCGACCAGGACGCAGACCGAGTTGTTCTCGCTGCACACGACGGTGAAGCGGCTGATCGACGCGACTGATCCGAACGAGATCAGTGTCGAGCGCGCGGAGTTGGCACTCGAGTCGGGGGATATTCAGCTCGGGATGCAGCACGCGACGGCGGTGCTCCTGGCGTCGGACGCGGACGCCGACACCCAGGCGCGGGCGACGGAGCTGATCGGGCAGCTCGGGGCGAAGAAGAAGGACCTGGAGCCGCTGACCGACGCGATTCTGGCGCGGGCGGTCGAGGACTTCCGTGCGGGGCGGTACGCGTCGGCTCGGGCGGGCTTTGACCAGCTTGAGCGTTCGGGGGTGACGCTGACGCGTTCGCAGCGTCGGATCGTCGAGAGCCACCGCGGGCTGCTGATGGAGCTTGCCGAATCCGGCGAACTCAAGGACTTTGACACGCCGATCGCCGCGAGCGTGATGCAGGCCGGCGTTGTGAAGCGGCGCGACGGTGGGTCGCAGGACGATCCGGACGAGATGGAGCCGATCGACCCGATCGAGGCGGCCCTCTCCGGGCAGGATGCGCCCGCGACGCAGAGCGGCGCCCCTGGCTCGGCCCGCGTCGTCGAGGAGATGGAAGACGCCGGGAGCGTCCCGGTCACGAACACGACGACGTACGCGAACCAGCCGATCTCGCTTCCTCAGCAGCCTCAGGAGCAGTTGACGCCGGGCGACTTCCTCGAGCCGATGGAGGAACTCCCGCCGAACTTCCGTGATTCGGCGGACGCGATGGTGCAGCAGGCGATGCAGAGCGAAGCGGCGAGCGCGCTCGCGGGCGCGGACGCGGCGTTTGCCTCCGAGCAGTGGTCGCAGGCGGCGAGCCAGTACCAGTGGGTGCTCTCGCGCTGGACGGCGCAGCTCACCCCGGCCCAGATTCAGCGTGCGACCGACAACCTCGCGACCGCGCAGGTGCGCTCGGGCATGGTGCAGACGGGGGCGCCCTCGGCGGGCGGCGTGCAGGATTCGCTGCTCTCGGACGAGGTGATCGTGCGCAAGGCGCAGGCCGACCGGGCACGCAAGACGTTCGAGGCGCTGATGGCGGAGGCTCGTCGCTCGCTCGATAGCGGCGACTTCGGCGATGCGCAGGACAAGGCGTCGCGGGCCCGTCTGACCGCTGCGGAGGCGCGCGACGTGCTCCGGGCTTCGGAGTTTGAGTCGTACGACCGTCGGGTGAGCGACTTCCTGGCGACGCTGGAGTCGTCACGTGTTGCGAAGCTGCAGGCCGACCAGAAGACGCAGGAGCAGGACCTCGCCCGCCAGGCGCGGGAGGAGGAGGAGGCTCGTCAGCACGCCAAGGAGCAGAAGATCCTGGAGGCGATCGACCAGGTGCGTGCGCTGCAGATGGAGCAGCGGTACGACGAGGCGTTGCAGGTCATCAACTCGCAGATCCTGTTCCTCGATCCGCTGAACCCCGCGGGCCTGCTGCTTCGCGACCTGCTCCGCGACGCCCGCATCTACACGGGGTACGCCAGGCTGACGAAGGAAAAGGGCTTCCTGATGTCGGAGCAGGCGTTCGAGAACTACGAGGCGTCGCTGCCCACGACGCACATGGTGGAGTACCCGGAGGACTGGCCGACCCTCAGCGCGACCCGCTTGGGCGCCCTGAGCTTCAACGAGGCGCCCGCGGATCGGGCGGCGTTGGCCGCACTCGACCGCAACCCGGTGCAGGTCGCGTTCGCGGACAACACGCTGGCGGACGTGCTCGCGTTTGTCGGGCAGATCGCGAGCGTGGACATGGACATCGACTGGGACTCGCTCGAGGAAATCGGCGTGGAGCCCGAGTCGCAGGTCTCGCTCAACCTGCGCAGCGCGATGCCGAAGGTGATCCTCGAACGCGTGCTCGACAAGGTCTCCGTCGATCCGATCACCAAGGCGGATTGGGCGGTGAAGGACGGCATCGTGCAGATCGCGAGCCAGACCAAGCTCCGCCAGGACACCGTGATCGAGATTTACGACATCCGCGACCTGATCGTGGATATCCCGGACTACGAAGACGCGCCCGAGATCGACCTGCAGCAGGTGCTGCAGTCCGGACAGGGCGGC
>JAUIFD010000223.1 GCA_030429485.1 Phycisphaerae bacterium
TCAGATCATCGAGCTCAAGAGCGGTTCCTACCTATGCGTGGCGACGAACGCTTCGAATCCGAGAGCGGTTCTGATTCTGGGAGAACTGGACGGACCCAATGGCCCGGTGGGGCTGCCGGGGGATTCCAGTGGCGATACCCTCGCGCTCCACGCAGAGGCCGTGGTGGATGGAGTGATCCTCACTCACGAGGCCGAGACTACTGGCCGTGGTGTCTATGTCGCGGATGGCGCGGGCCGCGTCCGTCTGATCAATAGCCGGATCGCGGGGAACAGCCACGGCACCGGGGCGGCGGTTTACAATCACGGCGAACATGTGGAACTCATCCATTGCACCGTGACGGGTAACGAGTCGACCGGCGGCGGGGCGCTCTTCCAGATCGGGCCGACGATCAACAACCTCCAGCAGGTGAACCTGGCGGTGCAGTCCGTCTCGGCGACCCGGTTGGGCGGCACGCTGGTCAACGGCGCGGTCGAGTACCTGTCGTCGCTCAAGACGGGCGCCGGCAACAGCATCGACGACGCCCTCAAGCGGCGTGATTTCACCCCACTCGAGGACGTCATCGCGAACGCCCTGGATGAGGTGTCGGTGCTCCGCGGGCGTCTGGGTGCGTTCGAGCGAAACGTGCTCGATACAAGCACGCGGTCGATGCAGTCAGCGTACGAGAATCTCTCGGCGAGCGTCTCGCGGATCCGCGATGCCGACTTCGCCCAAGAGACCAGCCAGCTGACGCGTGCTCAGATCTTGGCGAGTTCTGGGACGACTGTGCTGCAGTTGGCCAACCAGCAGTCACAGCAGGTGCTCCAGCTTCTCGGCTAGCCGACGTCCCCGTAACGGATCTCCGGAGCGGCCCGCGGCGATCGCGGGCCGCTTTCTCGTGGAGCCAACGTCGTTATTCGCGCGCCACGGCGGCAAAAACACGGACATGGTCATGCAACGCTGAATCGACGGTCGGTGGGTGCCGATGGCATGACCCGACGGCGCGAGGTGGGTCGCGCCCACACACGCACGGCCCTCGGGCCACGGACGCAATCGGGGCCACCGCCCAGAGGATCACGGAGGACGCATGAGTCGCATCAATACCAATGTGCAGTCGCTGGTCGCGCAGCGCGTCCTGGGGCAGAACAACCTGACCCTGGGCCAGACGCTCGACCGTCTTTCAACCGGTCTCCGGATCAACCGAGGCAAGGATGATCCTGCCGGTCTGATCGCGTCGGAGAACCTGCGTTCTGAGATCAAGGCGACCAATGCCGCGATCGGTAACGCCGAGCGCGCCGATCAGGTCGTCAACATCGCCCAGGGCCTGATTACGCAGACGGCTAACTCCGCTGGCCTCTCGCAGGAGGAGAAGGACGCGAACCAGCTCCAGATCGACTCCATCCTGCAGTCCATCGACCGCATCGCCAACGCGACGAGCTTCCAGGGCTCGAAGCTCCTGAACGGCAACTTCGATTACCAGACCCAGAACGTCAGCGCGAACGTGTCGGACTTCCGCGTCAACGGGGCGAAGTTCTCCGGCACGTCTCTCGACGTGGACGTGCTCGTCACGCAGTCGGCCCAGCAGGGCGCCCTGTTCCTCTCGCTCGGCGGCTCATCGCTCAACTTCGGCGGCGTCGGAAGCGGTTCGTTCACGATCGAGGTCGCCGGCGCCAACGGCGCTCGCGAGCTCGCGTTCGCTTCAGGCACCACCGGCGCCCAGATCGCCGCGGCGATCAACAGCTTCACCGACGTCACGGGCGTGACCGCTGTCGCCTCAGGCACCGGCGTTACGCTGCAGGCTCAGCAGTTTGGGTCCAAGGACTTCGTGTCGGTGTCCGTCTCCAACGACGCGGGCCTCACGGCACAGAGCTCCAACGTCGGCGTGTACGACTTCAGCGCAACCGACGCCAACACGGTCAACACGACCCGCGCGTCGGTGTACAACAGCTACGGATACACCGACAAGGGCCAGGACATCGGCGCCACCGTCAACGGCATCGCGGCGACCGGCAGCGGCAAGTCGCTCTCGATCAACACCGACTTCCTTGACGTGGACATCACGCTCTCCACGTCCGCCTCGCAGGCGCTGGCGAGCCTCAACGCCTTCGAGATCACCGGCGGCGGTGCTGACTTCCAGCTCGCCGGGCAGGTGGATATCAACGGCAAGGTCTCGCTCGGTATCAACAACGTCGCGGCTCGCGAGTTGGGCGGCGCGGATATCGGGTATCTCGATCAGCTCTCCACCGGTCAGTCGCTCAACATCATCGACGGCGACGTGGCCAAGGCACAGGACGTGGTCTCCAAGGCGATCTCGCAGATCGCTTCGACCCGCGGACGTCTGGGTGCGTTCCAGCGCAACGTGATCGCCCCGACGATCCGAGCCCTGGGCGTCAGCGTCGAGAACACGGCCGCTGCCGAGAGCATCATCCGCGACGCCGACTTCGCCTCCGAGACCGCGCAGCTCACCCGCTCGCAGATCCTGGTGTCGGCTTCGACCAACGTCCTCTCGCTCGCCAACCAGACGCCGCAGAACGCTCTGCAGCTTCTCGGGTAAGCAAGCGGTCTGATCTCTGATCCTCGCAGCGCCCCGGGTAGCCCCGGGGCGTTGTCTTTGTCTGGGGTATGCTGGGAGCGTGGCAGGGACGACCACAAGCGACGAACGCACCGCCCGGCGCACTCCCGACGAACTCGACCGCGTGCTCGAGCGATTCGAGGCGTTCATACGGATCGAATGCGGGCTCGCGAAGGCGACGGTGGAGGCGTATCGGCGCGACACACGCGACCTCTTTGCGGACCTTCGGGAGGCGGGGATCTACGAACCGAGGGCGGTGACTTCACGGGCGCTCTCGGAGCACATCGCGCACCTCTCGGAGCGCGGGCTTGAGCCCTCGTCGCTTGCCCGTCACCTGGCGACGATGAAGGTGCTCTTCCGTTGGCTCGCGACGAGCGGCGTGATCGAGGATAACCCGACGGAAGTGCTCGACCAGCCGACGCGCTGGAAGAAGCTGCCCAACGTGCTCTCGCCGCAGCAGTTGGCGAAGCTCATGAAGTCTCCATCAGAAGAGCGCGATGGGTCGGGCCTCGGGCTCTGGAAGCGCGATCGGGCGATGCTGGAGTTGATGTACGCGTCCGGGCTGCGGGCGAGTGAGGTCGGGGCGCTGGGGCTGTCGGACGTGATGCACGACATCCGCGTGCTGCGCGTGACGGGCAAGGGCGACAAGCAGCGTCTGGTGCCGATGGGCGTACCTGCGCACGATGCCCTGCGGGGTTACCTATCTGAGGCACGCCCCGGGCTTGCGCGCGATCCATCGAAGGACCGGGGGAGGGTGTTTCTGTCGCGGACAGGTCGACCTCTGGAGCGGGTGCGGGTGTGGCAGATCGTGCGCCGGCACGCGGCCCATGCGGGACTGGGCCGCGTCCACCCGCACATGCTCCGGCACAGCTTCGCGACGCACCTGCTCATGGGCGGGGCGGATCTTCGTGCGGTGCAGGAACTGCTCGGGCACGCGGATATCGCGACGACGGAGATCTACACGCACGTGGATCGGACGAGGCTGCGGGACGTGGTAAAGAAGCACCATCCGAGGGGGTAGCGAACGCTCACTTCAGGGCACGGGTGAGTCGACCGATCGCCTCGTCGAGCAAGGCGCTCGTCTTGCAGAACGCGAACCGCACGAGCGGGCGCCCGAACTCGGGACGGTCGTAGAACACACTCGGCGGAATCGCGGCAACACCGGCTCGGGTGGTGAGCCATCGGCAGAAGGCGAAGTCGCCCTCGACACCGACGCGGCGCGAGAGTTCGGTGTGGTCGGCCATGATGAAGTAGGTGCCTTCGGGGCGGAAGACGCGGAAGCCGAGGTCGGTGAGCGCGTCGGCGAGGTGTGCGCGCGCGGAGGCGTAGCTCTGCACGAGCTCCGCGACGTACGCCTCGCCCTCGTCGAGCGCGATGGCGGCGGCGAGCTGCATCGGGTGCGAGACGGCGTAGGTGAGAAACTGGTGCGCTGCGCGCACGCCAGCGGTCAGGTGCGGCGGGGCGATCGCCCAGCCGACCTTCCACCCCGTGAGCGAGTAGGTCTTGCCAAGGCTCGAGAGGGTTACGGTGCGCGCGCGCATGCCGGGCAGCGACGCGAGCGTGATGTGCGGGAGATCGGGCTCGAAGGTGAGCCGTTCGTAGACCTCGTCGGTGATGGCGATGAGATGGTGCTCCTGACAGAGGCTGGCGATGAGCGCGAGCTCATCTCGCGTGAAGACCTTGCCGGTGGGGTTGTGCGGCGTGTTGAGGAGCAGGGCCCGCGCGCCGGCGCACGCTTCGCGCAGCTCGCGCTCGTCGAAAGTGAAGCGCCCGTCGGCGTCGGGGCGGAGCGCGACGAAGCGCGGCACGCCACCCGCGACCGCGATCGAGGCCCGGTAGCAGTCGTAGTAGGGTTCGAAGACGACGACCGGGTCGCCGGGGTTGATGAGCCCGAGCATCGCGGCGTTGATCGCTTCGGTGCAGCCGGCGGTCACGGTGATCTCGGTCTGCACGTCGGCGTCGAGCCCGGAGGCACGCTTCCAGTGGCGCGCGAGGGCGGCACGCAGCTCGGGCGTGCCGGGCATGGGGGCGTATTGGTTGTGGCCGGCGTCGATCGCGGCGTGCGCCGCTTGCTTGACGAACGCGGGGCCGTCGAAATCGGGGAAGCCCTGCGAGAGATTGACCGCGCCGTGCTCGTTGGCGAGCGTGGTGAACTCGGCGAAGATGGTGGTGCCGAAGGGGGCGTACCGGTCGGCGATGTGCGGGGGAGGTGCGGCTTGGGACATGGGCGCAGCGTACGGCGCAGCGGGCTTATGCTGCCGACGTGCCCAGGCTCACGGTGCTCATCCCGGCGTACAACGCGGAGGCGTGGCTCGCGGACGCGGTGCGGAGCTGCCTGGGCGTCACGGAGGTCGAACGCGTCATCGTGGTGGATGACGGGTCGAAATCGGCGCAGGCGGATGTGGTGGATAGCGCGTGCTCCGCGGACGAGCGAGCGCGGGTGGAGGTCGTGCGTCAGGCGAACGCGGGAGGAGCTGCAGCTCGGAATGCCGCGATCGAGCGTTTCCTGGCCCATGCGGGTGCGGAATGGGCGGTGCTGCTCGATCATGATGACGAGCTGACCCCCGGAATCGCGCGCACGCTCGAGGTCGCGGAGCGGACGGGGGCTGCGGCAGCGGTCTCGGACCGGGTCGAGTTTCGGGATGACGGGTGGGAGAAGGAGCGCCGGTGCGCGCCCTTTGTGTCAATCGGGGCGCCCGTGCGCG
>JAUIFD010000224.1 GCA_030429485.1 Phycisphaerae bacterium
ACTACCAGGCCATGGACCCGCGCGCCGATTTCGCGCCAGGCGGGGGCATCAATACCAACGACTTCTTCGCGTTCCTCGCGGCGTATCAGGCCGGGTGCTAAGGCCGACGATTACGCCAGCATCTCGCGCGCCTTGCCGAGCGCCGTGATGAGCGCGTCGATTTCCTCGCGCGTCGTGTAGAGGGCGCACGACGCCCGCACGGTCGCGGGCAGGCCGAAGCGGTCCATGAGCGGCTGGGTGCAGTGATGGCCGGTCCGCACCGCGACGCCCATGTGGTCGAGGATGGGCGCGACGTCGTAGGGGTGTGCCCAGTCGAGGGTGAAGCTGAAGACCGGCGCCTTCGTGGGTGAGTTGCCGAGGATGCGTAGCCCCTCGACTTCTCCCAACAGACGCGTGCCATACGCCGTGAGCTCGCGCTCGTGAGCCGCCAAACCCTCGCGGTCAACCGACGAGAGATAGTTGAGGGCAGCCCCGAATCCGATCGCGCCGGCGATGTTCGGCGTGCCAGCCTCAAAGCGAGCGGGGGGAGCCGCGTAGGTCGTGTGGGGGAACGTCACCTGCTCGATCATCTCGCCACCACCCTTGAAGGGCGGCATCTCGCCGAGCAACTCCGGCTTGGCGTAGAGCGCGCCGATGCCGGTGGGGCCGAGGGCTTTGTGGGCGGAGAGCGCGAGGAAGTCGCACCCGACCTCACGCACGTCGATGGGCACATGGGCGAGGGCCTGGGCTCCATCCAGCAACAGCACCGCCCCGACGCCGTGCGCGAGCGACGCGAGTCGGCGCACGTCGTTGACCGTGCCGAGTGTGTTAGAGACCCACGCCGCCGCGACGATCTTCACCCGCTCGTCCAAGAGGGCATGGAGCGCCTCGAGGTCAAGCTCTCCAGCGTCGGTGATCGGCGCCGCGACGATCTCTGCGCCCGTGCGCTCCGCGACGAGCTGCCAAGGCACGATGTTCGAGTGGTGCTCCATGTGTGTGAGCACGATCCGATCGCCCGCCTTGAGACGTGGCTCGGCATAGGCGTAGGCAACGAGATTCACCGCGTCGGTTGTGCCGGAGGTGAACACGACGCTCCGATGATCGGGCGCGCCGACGAAGCGTGCAACCTTGCCGCGCGCCGCTTCGTACCCGTCGGTCGCGCGACGCGCAAGCTCATGCATCCCGCGATGCACATTCGCGTTGTCGTGGGTGTAGAAGCCGACGATCGCGTCGATCACCTGTTGCGGCTTGTGGGTCGTCGCGGCGTTGTCGAGATAGACCAACGGTTTTCCGTGGACGCGCCCCGAGAGGATCGGGAAATCGCTCCGGATACGTTGGACGTCAAACGGCATGCGTGTGTTGGCTCGCGTGAGAGGTCAATCGAGCTCGATGCTCAGGCCCTGCGCTCCAGGGAGCTTGGCGATCATTTCCGCGGCGAGCAGACGGCGCACCGGCTTCAGGCTCATCCGCTCAAAGCCCTCCGCGGCGAACGCGTAGATCAGCATCGCACGCGAGACGTTCTCGGGGATCCCGCGCGAGCGGAAGTAGAACACCAGCTCGTCGTCCACGCGTCCCGTGGTGCACCCGTGCGTGCATCGCACGTCGTCGGCGTAGATCTCGAGCTGCGGGCGTGCGTTGATGCGGGCGTCATCGGAGAGCAGCATGTTGCGGTTGCTCTGGATGGCGTCGGTCTGCTGGGCCACGGGATCAACGATGATGCGCCCGGTGAACACGCCGCGCGAGCGGTCGTTCATGATGCCCTTGTAGTGCTGGCGCGAGCGGCAGTTTGGGGCCGCGTGACGTACGCGCATCGCGTTGTCCAGATGCTGGCGTCCCTGCCCGACATAGAGCCCGTTGATCAGGCAGTGCGCGTCTTCGCCGATGAGCGTCGGCATGACGTTGTTGCGCACGAGGCGCCCGCCGAGGAGGATCGTGTGGGAGTGGACGTCGGAGCTCGCCCCCTGGCGGATCGCGAGCGTCGAGACGTTGAACGCCCGCTCCGAGTCCTGCTCGAGGAAGTAATGCTCGACCTTCGCCCCGTCGTCGGCGAACACCTCCGTCACCGCGTTCGTGAACGAGACGGCGTCGTCGGCGAGGCAGACGGAATGCTCGATGAACGTCACGCCCGCGCCCTTGCCGGCGATAATGACGTGGCGTGGGTGGGCCGCGACGGGCGTCGGGTCGCTCGCGATCGAGAGCACGCGCACGGGCTTGGCGGCTCGGGCGCCGGCGTTGGCGTGCAGCACCACGCCGAGTTCGCCCGCGCGGGCGTTGCTCATCGCGGTGAAGGCGTCGTCGGTCTCCGACGTGAGCGTCCCGATGCGCCCGTCGAGCCACGACGCCCGCTCGCGGACCGCTTCGGGCAGGAGCGTGCACGTGACACCCGCGCCGAGATCGCTCGCGTCGTCCGACAGCTCCGGGCGGAACACGCCATCCACGAATACGAGCGTCACCGCATCGAGGTCGGGAATCGCAAAGCGCGCGACGTCGGCGGGGTAGACGTCGGCGGGCAAGGCGTCACCGGGCTCGCGCCACTGCGTGTTCGCGATCGGCGAGACATCGGTGTAGCGCCACGATTCGTCGCGGCGCGTCGGCCACCCGAGTTCGTCGAAGCGCTGCCGTCCGAGCTGGCGGAGGGCGTCGACGAAGCAGGGGGCGTCGGTGCATCCGCAGGCGCAGCGGTCGGCGTCGAGTGTGGTCATGCCGAGGCTCCCGCGGGCGGGGCGATCGCGGCGTGCTCGTGCACGCCGAACGGCGCGTACCCGTGCTGCTCGAGCTCGAGCGCGAGTTCCTTGCCGCCGCTCTTCACAAACTTCCCGTTCACCAGAACGTGCACGAAGTCGGGCACGATGTACTCGAGCAAGCGCTGATAGTGGGTGATGAGGAGGAACCCTCGCATGCCGTCACGCATGGAGTTGACCCCCTCGGAGACGATGCGGAGGGCGTCGATATCGAGCCCGGAGTCGGTCTCGTCGAGGATGCCGAGCTGCGCGTCGAGCACCGCCATCTGGTAGATCTCGAAGCGTTTGCGCTCGCCGCCCGAGAAGCCCTCGTTGGCGTTGCGTTTGAGCATGTCGAAGGGCACGTTGATC
The DNA here is from genome assembly GCA_030429485.1 of Phycisphaerae bacterium. Lineage (GTDB taxonomy): Bacteria > Planctomycetota > Phycisphaerae > Phycisphaerales > UBA1924 > JAUIFD01. Next base: position 3,072 of record JAUIFD010000224.1, read on the forward strand.
TGCTCGGCCTTGGCGCGGAAGTGGCGGATGAGCGATCCCGCGTCCATCTCCGCCTCGCCCGCGAACGCGCGCTTCGCATTCACCGCGGCCTTCAAGAACTGCATCGCCGACACGCCCGGCACTTCGACCGGGTACTGAAACGCAAGGAACATCCCCATGTTGGCGCGATCGTCCGGGCCGAGGTCCTCGACGTCCTGCCCCATGAAGAGGATGCGACCGTCGGTGACCTCGTAGTCTTCCTTGCCCGCGAGCAGCTGCGCGAGCGTGGACTTGCCCGAGCCGTTCGGCCCCATGATGGAATGGACCTCGCCGGGTCGGATGGTCAGATCGATGCCGCGCAGGATCTCGACGCTCGGATCGTCCGCGAGCCTCGCGTGCAAGTTCTCAATCTGAAGAAGCGGAGCGTTGCTCATCGTCTGTGCCCTTCGCGATCTTTGCGTTCAACCAACGGACCCCTCGAGCGAAACCGCCAGCAGCTTGTTCGCCTCCACCGCAAACTCCATGGGGAGTTCGCTGAACACTTCCTTGCAGAAGCCGTTGACGAGCAGCGACACGGCGTCCTCTTCCGAGATGCCGCGGGCGGTGCAGTAGAAGAGTTGATCCTCAGCGATCTTGGTCGTGCTCGCCTCGTGCTCCGCGGTCGCGGTGGGGTTCTGCACGTCCACATAGGGGAACGTGTGCGCCCCGCACTTGTCGCCGATGAGGAGCGAATCGCACTGTGTGAAGTTGCGCGCGCCCGTCGCCCCCTTGCCCATCTGCACGAGCCCGCGGTAGGTGTTGTGCCCCTCGCCGGCGGAGATGCCCTTCGAGACGATCGTGGACGTCGTGCTCTTCCCGACGTGGATCATCTTGGTGCCGGTGTCGGCCTGCTGGCGGAGGTTGGTGAGTGCGACGGAGTAGAACTCGCCCTTGGAGTGATCGCCGCGGAGGATCACCGACGGGTACTTCCAGGTGATGGCGCTGCCGGTCTCGACCTGGGTCCACGAGATGTGCGCGCGGTCGCCCTTGCAGATGCCTCGCTTGGTGACGAAGTTGTAGATGCCGCCCTTGCCCTGGGCGTCGCCCGGGTACCAGTTCTGGATCGTCGAGTACTTGATGCTTGCGTCCTTGTGCGCGATGAGCTCGACCACCGCCGCGTGCAGCTGATTCTCATCGCGCATCGGCGCGGTGCATCCCTCGAGGTAGCTCACCTCGGCGCCCTCATCCGCGACGATCAGTGTGCGCTCGAACTGCCCGGTGTTCTGCGCGTTGATCCGGAAGTACGTGGAGAGCTCCATCGGGCAGGTCACGCCCTTGGGGATGTACACGAAGCTCCCGTCAGAGAAAACCGCGGAGTTCAGCGCCGCGAAGAAGTTGTCGCGGTAAGGCACCACGCTGCCCAAATGCTCGCGCACCAGGTCCGGATGCTCGCGCAGCGCCTCCGAGATCGAGCAGAAGATCACGCCCGCTTTGGCGAGTTCCTTGCGGAACGTCGTCTTCACCGAGACCGAGTCGAACACCGCGTCCACCGCCACAGGGCGGCGCGCGTCGGCCGGCGAGCCCTCCTCAATCCCGAGCAGCACCTTCTGCTCCGCGAGCGGGATGCCGAGCTTCTCGTACGTCGCGAGGATCTCGGGGTCGATCTCGTCGAGCGAGCCCGGCTTGGGCTTCGGCGCGGCGTAGTAGCTGATCGCCTGGTAGTCGATCGGTGGGTGCCCGTACGGCAGGAACACCCAGTCCGGCTCCTCGAGCGTCGTCCAGTGCTCGAGCGCCTTGAGACGCCACTCGGTCATCCAACCCGGCTCGCGCTTCTTCTCGGAGATGAACCGCACGGTGTCCGGGCTCAAGCCCGGCGGGGCGAACTCCTGCTCGATGTTGGTCACAAAGCCGGCGCTGTACTCCCGGCGTGACTCGGCTAGAGCGGCGATTTCTTCGGTGGTGGCCATATTGATCGTGCTATGTCAGGGTGTTCGGACCGTGGTCGCCCGGCCCCCTGGGGGCTCCCCGTCGCCGGGCAGCCCGAAACCAGTTTCGCCGTCGTCCTGGTTCAGGAAGGCAGTTCGGGAGTGGAGCGGAAGAGATTCGAACTCTCGACCTCATCATTGCGAACGATGCGCTCTACCAACTGAGCTACCGCCCCGAGTCATGGCCCCGTTTCCGAGGCTGCGGGGAGTCTATGCCGCTCCCGATTCCATCGGCTA
>JAUIFD010000015.1 GCA_030429485.1 Phycisphaerae bacterium
CTTACGGGTCACCTTCCGGCGGGCCTTTTTCCTCGTCGCTTTTTTCCGTGTCGCTTTCTTCTTTGCCATGAGAATCTCCTCGGTGGCTATTGCCCTACATGCGGAACCGACTCAGAGTTCCTTCCCTGGCTACGCGCCCGGGTCCGCAAACTGTGCGCGATTCCGTATCGGCCGGTCGGTAGGCGTTTCTTGAGCGAACACTTCGCTCACACCCGCGCAAGACCATGGAATCACTCATAGAAGCCACCTCAAGTCGGCAGTGTGCATGCGTGCGCATGCGCACGCAAGTCAACCGCACAGAGTTTTCCACAATGCGCGCGCTCGCGCATGACATCCCAACACGCATCGGCACACGTGATGCGCGCGCGTGCGCAGCGCGATCTGCGCCCACCCTGTTCCACAGAGCCGACCGCATGCTCGCACATGCGCGCCGTGACGAATCCGATGACGCTCGCCCGATCAACCGGCCGGCGATAGGCAATCAGAGCTGACTGCATGAGCCCTACAGGCCGCCCGGCATCGCGGCACGTTCGCGGAAGATCGCCGCACGTTCGTGGCAGGATCGCGCATGTTCAGCACATCGACATTTGACTTACACTCACCACGATCACACGCCAAGCCGGCAAGGAACCACCAATGCCCATCGAGACAACGACGCTGGATTGCGGGCTCAAACTGGTCGTTGAACCCATGGCCAACGCCCGATCGGCTGCCTTGGCCTGGCTTGTTCCGGGCGGTGTCGCGCGAGACCCGCGAGACCGAGTCGGAAGAGCCGCGATTTGGGCCGAACTCATGCTCCGCGGCGCCGGATCGCTCGGTTCTCGGGCGCACGCCGACGCGCTCGACGCGCTCGGCGTGAATCGATCGGCGAACGCGGGCATGCGGGCGCTGACGCTCTCTGCGACGCTCCTGGGCGACCGACTCCTCGAAGCGTTGCCCCTCCTCGCAGACGTGATCAGGCGCCCTCGCTTCGACCCCGAGTCGATCGAGCCGGCTCGCGCCCTGTGCCTGCAGGCCCTTGACGCGCTCGAAGACGACCCCGGTGAACGAGCCACGCTCGCGTGCCGAACCCGCCACTTCTCCCAGCCGTTTGACCGCTCGTCCCTCGGCACTCGCGATGGGCTCGCATCACTCACCCGTGACGAACTCACGAGCGCGTGGTCCAAGTGTGCGGCTCCGGTAGGTTCGATCCTCGCGATCGCAGGCCATGTCGATCCGAGTGCGATCGCGGACAACCTCAACCGCCTGCTGAACGGATGGACTGGCGAGGGAGCGGGCATCGCACCCGGCGCCGACGCGCCCCGCGGGTACGCCCACGAGGCGGACGACACGCAGCAGACGCAGATCGTGATGATGCACGATGCGCCGTCCATTGACTCGCCCGATCATGACCTCGAACGCGTCGCCTCGGCGGTGCTCGCGGGCGGATCGTCGGCTCGGCTCTTCACCGAGGTCCGTGAGCGGCGCGCCCTGTGCTACTCCGTCCAGGCGTCGTACTCGTCCGATGCCGACCGCGGGGTCATCACCGCGTACGTCGGCACCCGCCCCGAGACCGCCCAAGAGGCGCTCGACGTGCTCCACGCCGAATGCGAGCGCCTCGCGACGCCCGAGGGCGCACCGACCCCCGAGGAGTTCGAACGAGCGATGATCGGGCTCAAGTCGCGCCTGGTCTTCTCGGGCGAATCGACGAGCGCCAGGGCCTCCGCGCTTGCCACCGACACGCTCCACCTCGGGCGCGCCCGCTCTCTTGCCGAGCGCATCGCCACGACCGAAGCAGTCACTCCCTCGACGCTCCGGGAGTACCTTTCACGTCGCAAGCTCGGACGCATCACCGTGCAAACGCTCGGGACGGCGCCGGTGGACCCGCCCGCCTAGAGACCAGCCGTCGAGCCCTCGCGCCGCTCGATTGATGCGACAGTGACGTCGTCGGCCAAGGCCGACGTGCCCGCAAACTTCTTGAGCGCGTCGAAGATGCCGTTGATCTCCGCGTCGGTCGAGTCGGCGGCCGCAAGCGTGTCGATCATGCGATCGAGCCCGAACTGCTCGCCATCGGGCGCAGGCTGCTCGACCACGCCGTCGGAGAACAGGATCAGGCGCGAACCCACCGGGAAGGGGCGCTGCTCGGCGACGTACGGGGTCTCGGGCGCGACCCCGAGGAGCGTGCCGCCCTCGACCGTCACGCGTTGGGGCTTGTACGTGCCAGTGCGCATGAGCCAGTGCCCGTGCCCGGCGTCTACGAAGCGCACGATGCCGTTCTGCGCGTCGAACACGCCGCACCAAAGCGAAACGAACTTGCCGTCGGGAAGCTGCCGCGAGATCACCTGATTGACCGCGTTGAGGGCCACAGCCGGATCGAGCGATTCGCGGAGCTTGATGTCGAGCATCGTCTGGGTGGTCGCCATGTTGATCGCGGCGCCGACGCCCTTGCCCGCGACGTCGCCCAGATAGGCCGCGACCTTACCCCCTGGCAACTCGACGATATTGAAGAGGTCGCCCGCGACGATACGACCCGGGCGCAGGCGCATGTAGTACGCGAACTGCCCCAACTGCCCGTGCGGCGGAGGGAGCAGGAGCTTCTGGGCCGACCCGGCGGCCTGCACCTCGCGCAGGATCTCCTCGTTCTGCTCTTCCGTGTGCCGACGGTTCAGATTGCCGAGCGCGGGGCCGACGATTCGCCCGACCGCGTCGCAGAAGGCCGCGGAGTCCGATTCGACCCGCGCGGTCTGCCCTGCGCCCTCCTGCGCTCGCGCGTCGAGATAGAGGAACGAGTCGATCGTCTCGTCGATGAAGACCGGGATGCAGATCGCCGAATGGATGCCCAGGTCCATCATCGAGTGCGTGGGGTTCTGCTGCGATTCGCTCGAGAGTCGCACCATGCCCTTGGACTGCTCCGCCGCATTGAGCAGCGACCGCGAGAACGCGAACGACGTCGAGGGGGCCTCCGCGCCGCCAGGGCCGTGATACCCAAGCAGCTCGACATCGGCCCCGCGCTTGCGAATCCACGCTGCGCGCGCGAACGACGTGCCCCGGACCACCACCTGAATCATCGCCTGACCGAGCGTCTTCTCGTCCTTCGCCGCGGGCAGTGCGCCCGCAAACTCGATGAGCAGGTTGAGCCGCTCCTGGTGCGGAACGGTCTTGAGTTCCTGCTTGGGCACCCGCTGCACGCGGTGCGACGACGACGCGACGTCGTTGGTCGTCGGGAGGGTCGAGGGCGCCGATTCGCTCGTGCGCACGCGGAAGGTCCAAGGCCCCAGACGGATGAGGTTGCCCTCGCCGATGCGCGTCGGGGTGTTGACCTCGAGACGCACGCCGTTGATGTACGTCCCGTGGCGCGACTCAAGGTCGGTCATGAACCAGACGTCGTCCTTGAACGAGACGACCGCGTGTCGGCGCGAGACCGTCCGGTCGGGCAGCTGCACGTCGCAGATTCCCTGGCGTCCGAGCGAGCAGGGCTTGTCCCCAGCGATCGTAAACGACTCGATCGGCGGCCCGGCCAGCGGCTCGAGCTTGATGAACCGGGTTGAGAGGGACGACTCGGGCGCGGACACAACGCGTTCCTGACAGAGTGCGAAGACAACTGCCGGACCAGGAGGCACCGGCACCTTGTAAGCCTAGCGGACCCCCGGGGGTCGCGCGTTCGCTCACTCCGGCATCAAGACCGGGATCGTGTCGCCCCCGAAACCAGCCGCTCGCACCGGGGCGCCGCCATCAGGACGGAGAATCAGCACCTCCGCAGCCCGGGCCGGTCGCGAACGATCGCCTTCGGCGTGCTCGATCCCGACGACGACGCGCTGCCCATCGCGCCACGCCGCATACGACGTATAGAGGTAGTCACCAGACTGGTGGGCGTGCCCGTCACCCGAGTCCTCGTAGAGCGTGCCGCGAGCATGCCCCTCGTCGTCCAGGCAGACGACGAGCGTCAACGGATCGATGCGGTACTCGCCCGAGTGCTGAATCACGGGGCCAACGGGGATCACCTTGCCCGCGCGCACCATCAACTCCGGCAGGTGCGGGTTGGTCGCCCCGAGCTTGTCGGGCGCCGGCTCGTAGCGCAGCCACCGTCCCTTCGGCATCGGCGCCATCCGCACGTTGTCCTCGCGAACCGATCCACGCACGAGCAGCCCGTCGCCGAGCAGAAAAGAATCCTCGGCGTCGCGCAGCGAGGTATCGGTCGGGTCCGCGAAAAAGAGCGGACGCATCGGCGGGAGGCCCGTACGCATGTGCTCAAAGAAGAGCGTGTAGAGATACGGCAGGAGTCGGTAGCGCCGCTGCAAGGCCAAGCGCGACGCGGTCTCACACGCCTCGCCAAACACCCACGGCTCGTGCCCCGCCGTCTCCTTGTCCGAATGCGCTCGCGCAAACGGAAGCAGGCATCCGAAGCCCATCCACCGCGCGAACAGCTCCGGGGTGGCGTCCTTCGAGAACCCCCCGATGTCGCAGCCCACCAACGGCTGACCCGCGAGCCCCATGTTCAGCGCCATCGGGGTCGTGTACGCCAGATGATCCCACGAAGAAGTCGAATCGCCCGTCCAGCACGCGGCGTGACGCTGCCCGCCGAGGTGATTCGCCCGCGAGAGCACGAACGGTCGCTTGTCCGGGCGGGCGTGGCGCAGCCCGTCCTGCGTCGCCCGCGCCATGTGCATGCCGTAGACGTTGTGGTACCGCGCGTGCACGTCCGGTCCGCCGAGTTCGTCGTCGGCCTCGTGCCTCGCGTCGAGGTACATCGTGTTGCCGGGCTTCTCAAACACCGCCGGCTCGTTCATGTCGGTCCAGAGCCCCGCTGCGCCCGTCTCTCGCACGAATCGCGCGCACAGACCCGCCCACCACTCGCGCGTCCTCGCGTTCAGAAAGTCGGGAAAGTGGCAGGGCCCGGGCCAGACCGATCCCTCGAACAGCTCGTCATCTGCTTGCCGCACGAAGTGCCCGCCCTCGAGCCCACTCGCGTGCGCCTTGTACGCCTCATCGATCTTGATGCCTGGGTCGAGGATGTACACCGACCGCATCCCGATCTGCTCGAGTTCCTGCGCCATCTCGAGCGGCTTGGGAAAGTGCTCCGAATCAAGCGTGAAGACGCGGTACCCGTCCATGTAGTCGATGTCGCACCAGATCACGTCACAAGGAAGCTTGCGGGCCCGAAACTCCCGGGCAACCTCCAGCACCTGGTCTTGCGACATGTACGAGTACCGGCACTGATGAAACCCCAGCACCCACAGCGGCGGCAACGGGCACGGTCCGATCAGGCGCGCCAGCCCACGCATGACCTGCTCGGGCCCCTCACCCGTCAACACATACACCAACGGGGCATCGCCACCGCAGCATGTGAAGAACACGCCATCGGTCAGGTCGAGCTCGAGGCGGTACGTCGAATCGACGAGCACGCCGAACGCCGTTCCGTCCTCACGCACCGCGAGCACCCAAGGGTGCGACTGGTAGAGCGCCTCGGTGTTCTTGTCGTACCCGAACGAATCGGTGTTCCACATCACCTGGCGTGTGCCGTTACGCCGGAGCCCGCCCGCGACCTCACCGGTGCCGTAGATGGAAACCGTTGGATCGGTGTCGATACGGATCAGGTGCTTGCCCTCCGCATCCTTCGCGAATCGTGGGATTGGGCGGAAGTCGGGGTCGATCGCCTCGCCGGTCGGCGCGGGCGTTTCGACCAAGGCGATCGACACCGCCGGGGCTCCCTCGGCCAAGGGCGACCGGAACCGCCCCACGCCCTCGCCCACGACCTCCGGAGCCTCGTCCACGAACCACCGAACCGCCGATTTCTTTAGGTTTGCCCGCGCCAATCCTCGCCTCCATGCTCGCCCCGGACACCGAAGACTACCCATCGGACGGGCGTCCCGGCGACTCGACGCGCGCCGTTCACCCCCGGTGGTTATGACACGTGCGGATCGCCCGCAAACGGAATCACCGGCCCCGGTCGCGCCCGGCGCCTCGCGCTCACCCCGCTTCGAGCGTGCGCACAAGCCCGCGCCACCACTCGCTCTGGAAACGCCCACCCGGATCGTGCTCTCGCTTGCGGGCGACGAACGCCTCGACCCGCGGGTGTGCCGCCAGAAGCTGATCGCGCGTCGCGAACGCGTGGTACGTCAGGAAGTACGAGCCTCCCAGCCCGAGCGCCGTGTCGATCAGGGCGCGAAACCCGGCGGCCGATCGCGCCACGCCCGCCGGTGTGTGCGGCGTGAGCAGGTTGAAGACGATGCAGGCGAAGGCGCCGCGCGCCCAGGGCAGGAACGTCTCGCGGTCGGGCTCGATGAGCCGGACCGTCCCGTACGTCACCGGCGAAGAGGCCCCGCGAAGGGCCTCCCCCGCCGCCCCCAGAAACGCCACGAGCCGATCGCGCGGCACGTAGACCTCCGTGATGATCTCCGAGCCCTGCGCCTCCTCGGGCAGGTCCTGCAGCATGTCCTGGTATCCCGGCACGTACGTGCTGAGCTGGTGCGTGTCGGTGTAGTAGACCTGCCCGGCGGTCGAACGGTAATACGACGCATACTCCCGGAACGCCGCCGACTTGTCGGTGCGCGCAAGGCGGAGCAGCTTCATCCACAGCTCGGGCGTGAACTTCCGCTGCCCGTCCGGGATCGGCGTCGCGTCGTCGACCGGGCGATACCGCGAGAACACGCCCTTGCGAAGAAAGTCCGGCGATTCGTGGTCGATCGAGAACTGGAAGTCGCCATAGATCGTCCCGCGTGCGATCTCTTCGTCGAGCCGCGGCATGATTTCGTCGAGCATCACCACGTCGACGACACGCTGCACCTTGCGACGCGGCGAGAGGCGGAGCGTCACCTCACCGATCACGCCGAACAGCCCATACCCGCCGATGGCGAGCGCGAAGAGCTCTGCGTCCTCCGTCCGCGAACACGCACGCACGCCTCCATCGGGCCCGACGAGCGTGAACGACTCGACATCGCCCACGATCGGCGGCATCGTGAGCCCGCGCCCGTGGGCGTTGGCGGAGAGCGCCCCACCGAGCGTGAGATCGGACGCCCCAGTCTGTTTCTGGCGGATGCCCCACTGCGCCTGACCCGGCGGATTGAGTCGCCGGATCTCCGCGATCAACTCCGGCCACTGCACACCGCCCTGCGCGCGCACGAGCCCGCGCTCCGCGTCCATTTCCACCACACGCCGCATCTCGCGCACGTCGAGGTGCGTCGTGCCCTCGCCGAACTGCTGCCCGCCCATCGCATGCCGCCCGCCGCCGATCGAGATCGGACGCTCGGAGGCGCCGACGATGCTCGCCAGCTCTTCGACCGATGAGGGCAGTACGACATCCGCGACCCGCGTCGGGTTCATGCGGGAATGGACGTCGTTGAGGACCGTCGGCACGCCGGAGCGTAACGGACCGACGCCTACCCGTGCAGGATCGCCGCCTGCGCCGCCGCGAGCCTTGCGATCGGCACGCGGAACGGCGAGCAGCTGACGTAATCAAGCCCCGCGATCTGGCAGAAGTGCACCGACTTCGGGTCGCCGCCGTGCTCGCCGCAGATGCCGAGCTTGAGCTTGTCGTTGCCCTCGCGTCCGCGCTCGACGCCCATCCGGACGAGCTCGCCCACGCCCGTCTGGTCGAGCGACTGGAACGGGTCGGTCTCGAGGATGCCCTGCCCGATGTAGTCGGGCAGGAAGGTGTTCACGTCGTCGCGCGAATACCCGAACGTGAGCTGCGTCAGGTCGTTGGTGCCGAAGCTGAAGAAGTCGGCGTACTCCGCGATCTCGCGGGCCGTGATCGCCGCGCGCGGGATCTCGATCATCGTCCCGACCTTGATATCGAGGCGTCCCGTGAACTCCTCCGCCTCTTTGACGCGCTCGATCACCGCCAGCGTCTGCTCGCGCAGCACCGCCAGCTCGCGGGCCGTCCCGACGAGCGGGATCATGATCTCCGGCGCCACCTTGATCCGGTCGCCGGTGCACTCGATCGCGGCCTCGGTGATCGCCTGCACCTGCATCTCGAGGATCTCGGGATACGTCACCGCGAGACGGCACCCGCGGTGCCCCATCATCGGGTTCGCCTCGTGCAGCATCGACACGCGCTGCTTCACCTGCGCCTTGCTCGCCCCCAGCACCTTCGCGACCTCCGTGATCGCCTTGTCGTCGTGCGGCAGGAACTCGTGCAGCGGCGGGTCCAGCAGACGGATCGTCACCGGCAGGTTCTTCATCGCACGGAAGAGCCCGACGAAGTCGGACCGTTGGTACGGCAAGAGGCGCCCGAGCGCGCGCTCGCGCTGCTCGCGATCCTGCGCCAGGATCATCTGCCGCATCGCGATGATGCGATCGCCCTCGAAGAACATGTGCTCGGTGCGGCAGAGCCCGATGCCCTCAGCCCCAAACTCGCGCGCACGCTCCGCGTCCGGCGGCGTGTCGGCGTTCGCGCGCACGCCCATCGTGCGGTACTTGTCCGCCCAGCGCATCACCTTCGCGAAATCACCCGAGAGCTTCGGCTCGACCGTCGGCACCACACCCGCGATCACCTCGCCCGTCGCCCCGTCGATCGAGATCGTGTCTTTCCGCGTGAACTTCCGCCCGCCGACGACGAACGATCCCTTCGCCTCGTCGATCTGGATCTCGCCCGCGCCCGCGACGCAGCACTTGCCCCACCCGCGCGCGACCACCGCCGCGTGCGAGGTCATGCCGCCGGTGCTGGTGAGGATGCCGACCGCCGAGTGCATGCCGTCGACGTCTTCGGGGCTCGTCTCCTTGCGGACGAGGATCACGTGCTCGCCCGCGTGGGCCCGCTCAACAGCCTCGGCCGCGGTGAACGCCGGCTTGCCGACCGCCGCGCCGGGTGAGGCGGGCAGCCCGCGTGCGATGATGTCCGAAGTCTGCTTGTGGGTGTTGTCGAAACTGGGCAGCAGGAGCTGGGTTAGATCGCCCGCAGGGATCCGCACGAGCGCCTCACGCTCGGAGAGCAGGCGCTCCTTGACCATGTCGCACGCGATCCGCACCGCAGCCGCCCCGGTGCGCTTGCCGGTGCGCGTCTGGAGCATGTAGAGCTCACCCCGCTCGATGGTGAACTCGATGTCTTGCATCTCCCGGTAGTGCTTCTCCAGGATGGTCTTGATCTTCAGGAGCTGCTGGTAGACCTTCTTGTTCCACTTGGTCATCTCGGCGACGGGCTGAGGCGTGCGGATGCCCGCGACGACGTCCTCGCCCTGTGCGTTGATGAGGAACTCGCCGTAGAACTTGTTCTCGCCGGTCGAGGGGTTGCGCGTAAACGCGACGCCCGTGCCCGAGTCCTGCCCCATGTTGCCGAACACCATGGTCTGCACGTTCACCGCGGTGCCCGAGAGCCCGGTGATGCCCGAGAGGCGCCGGTACGAGATCGCCCGGTCGGCGTGCCACGAGCGGAACACCGCCTCGATCGCCAGCTCGAGCTGCTTGAACGGGTTCTGCGGGAAGTCGGTGCCCGTGAACTTGCGGAAGATCTCCTTGTACTCCTCGCACAGCTCGCGGAGGCCGTCCTCGGGCACGTCCGTATCCAGGCGCGCCTTGTACTTGCTCTTGATGCGGTCGAACGCGTGCTCGAAGTGCTGGTGGTCGACGCCCATCACGACGTCGCCGAACATGTTGATCAGACGCCGGTACGCGTCGTATGCGAATCGTGGGTTGTCTGTCGCCGCGGCCAGGCCCTCCACCGCGTCGTCGTTGAGCCCGAGGTTGAGGATCGTGTCCATCATGCCCGGCATGGAGACCGCCGCGCCGGAGCGCACCGAGACGAGCAAGGGATCGGCCGTATCGCCGAAGGTCTTGCCCCGCTCCTTCTCGAGCACCGCCATGTGCTGGTGCACCTCGTTCATCAGCCCATGAGGGAGGCGCTTACCCGCGTCGTGGTACTTGGCGCAGGTCTCGGTGGTGATCGTGAAGCCCGGGGGCACGGGCAGCCCGATCGAGGTCATGTCCGCGAGGTTGGCGCCCTTGCCGCCGATCAGGTCGCGCATCGAGGCGTCGCCTTCGGTGCGCTTGGCGCCGAAGTAGTAGACCATCTTGCCGCCGGTTCGCGACGCCGGCTTCCGCGCGACCTTCTTCACGGTCTTGCGCGTCGCCGAGCCGGCCGCATGCTGCTTGGTGCTCGCTGCCGGTCGCTTGGTGGTCTTCTTTGCCGCGGTCTTGCGAGCGGGGCTCTTCTTGGTTGCTTTCGACTTCTTCTTCGCCATAACGGGCATCGCTTCCTCGGGTAGGGGGCCGCGGACTCAAAAAGGGAAGGGAGTTTAGAAGGGCAGCGGTGCCCGGACGACCGTTGACGCCACTCCGCGTCGCTACCATCGCCCGTGCCGAGCACACACGCACCCTCCGCGATGGGTGTCGCCGGGGCGCTCGCGCGGCATCCCGGACCGGCTGCCGCCTTCACGCTCGACGACGGGCGCACGCTCGTTTGCCGCCCGCAAGCCACCCTCCGCCTCGCCTTAGGTCCTGACTCGCGACCAGCTTGGGCTTGGCTCGACCCGCGCACCGGCGAGACTCTGCCCGCCCCGATCTCCCTCGAGGGTGAGCCAGCTTCGGTCTTCGATAGGGTGCTCCGGGCTTTCCGGCCCTCAACGAGCAAGGGCGATGACAGATCTTCGGGGTTCGTCGGCATGGTCACCCACGACGCCGCCTCGATCTTCGAACCCTCCGCCCGCTCCCGCCGTCGCCCGCCGCTCCCGCTGATCGAACTCCACCGGTTTGAGGAAGCCGACATCCTCCCACCAGGCGCCGGCGAGCAGGATGTCAGGCCCCCCCTGCCGCCGATCCGCCTCCGCTCGCAGACCGGACGCCTCGGGTATCTCGCTCGCGTCCGCATGGCCCTCGACTTCATCCGCGCCGGCGACGTCTACCAGGTCAACATCGGGCACCGCCTGACCGGCCCGTTCCGTGGCTCACCCCGCGCCCTCTTCGCACACCTGAGCGCCCAAAACCAGCCCAAGCACGGCGGGTACTACGAGTTTGCACCCGGCGCCGGCGCCCGCGCGGTCGCGTCCCTCAGCCCCGAACTCTTCCTGACTCTCGATGCCGGAAGCCGCCGTGTCGTGACCCGACCGATGAAAGGCACCCGCACCGCGGGCGGCGACACCGAGCTGCGCGACTCACCCAAGGACCGAGCCGAGCTCAACATGATCGTCGATCTCATGCGCAACGACCTCGGCCGCGTCTGCGAGTTCGGCTCGATCGCGGTCGATGAGCCGCGGAACATCGAACGTCACGCCGCGGGGGCTCTTGTGCAGGCGACCGCGACCGTCTCCGGCACACTCCGCGAGGCCTGCGGCCAAGCCGACTTGCTCGCCGCGACCTTCCCCCCGGGCTCGGTCACCGGCGCTCCGAAGCTCCGCGCACTCCAACTCATCGATGAGCTCGAGGACTTCCCCCGCGGCGCGTGGTGCGGCTCGCTCGGCGTGTTCTTTGACGACGGCTCCGCTCAACTCAACGTCGCCATCCGCACCGCCACACTCACCGCAGCCCGCCTCGACTACCCCGTCGGCGCCGGCATCGTCGCCGACTCCGACCCCGAGTCGGAATGGCGCGAGACGCTCGCCAAGGCCGAGCCCATCCGCGCCGTCGCCACCATCGAGGACGACCGTTGACTCCCCGCGTGCGCACAGACCTCGTCGACGCCTACATCTTCCGGCGTGCTGCCAACCCGCTCGGCATGCAGTTCCTCCAGCTCCGCCGAACCACTGAGCCCTACGCCGAGACGTGGCAGCCGGTGATGGGACACATCGAGGCGGGCGAATCGGCTTCCGAAGCCGTGCGACGCGAGCTGCACGAGGAGGTCGGGCTCGCCCTGCCGAGCGACGCGGTGCTCGGCGTCTGGGCGCTCGAGCGCATCCACCCCTATTTCATCGCACCGCGCGACGAGGTCTGGCTCACGCCGAGATTCGGCGTCGAGGTGCGGCCCGCCTGGACGCCGACGCTCAACAACGAGCACGACGCCCACCGGTGGGTCGCTCGCGACGACGTCGAAAGCCAGTTCGTCTGGCGCGGACAGATCGACTCGATCCACGAGCTGCTCGACGTGCTCACGCGACCCGAGCGTGCTGCCCTGCTGCGCGTGATGTAGTCGCCCCGTCCCACGCGAGCAGCCCGCACTCCCACGGGATCAACACGCGCTGTCCCCGCGCCCCCCGGCGTTCCGCAGCGTCGAGCATCGGGCCGGGCGACATCGTCCCGATCACCACCGCCCGCGCCTCGTCTTCACGCTCCACCACGTGCGCCCCGGCCTCCGCGAGCGCCTGATCCACGCACCAGTCGTGCTTGCCCCGGTCGACCACCGCCAGCGGACCTTCGCCCGCCACTGCGCGCGAGGTCAGCGCGCGGCGCGCGTGCCAGAGCCCGGTGAACCGATCCCACTCCTCGCCCACCAGCGGCGTGCGCCCCTGCGACCGCCGCGTGCGCATCAACTCACGGAGCCCCCCCGAGAATCCACCCATCGCATCTTCACAGCCTGCGATGCCGTGATACCGGCGCACAACCTCGCGCACCCGAGCGAGTCGCTCATGCTCCGGGGCGTGGCGCTGCATCACCCACGCCGAGTTGCGCACGAGGCGACCGAGTATCCGCCCCATGTCACGCCCCGCGTCCACCTTGCGGTGCTCGACGCGAAAGCGCGGATCGAATCGCACCCGCCACCCGCGTGCGATCAGCTTCGCGCTCAGGTCGTATTCCTCTGCGTAGTAGCCAAACGCCGGGTCGTACCCGCCGGCGTCGAGAAATGCGCCGACCCGATACGCGACCCCACACCCGACCGGCACCTCCGGAAGCCCACCGGCCTCGCGGCCTCCAGACGTGAGGAAGATGTCGGCCGTGACCGCCCCAACCTCATCCGAGGCCTGATGAAGCGCATGCACGAAGCCAGCGTCGATCGGCGCCGAGTCGTCGTCGAGCATCACCACCCATTCGAAGCGCTTCGCGAGCAGCTCCACGCCCACGTTGCGCCCGGCCGCGCCTGCGTTGTGATCGAGGCGGGCCACTTGCGCGCCCGCGTTGCACTCCGAACCGGTAAGCGCCACCGGCACGTCGGACCCGTTGTCCACGACCAGGATCGGCGCATCGAGCCCGAGCGACGCCAAGCTTGCGATCGTCTCGCGCAGCGCATCGTGCCGGTTTCTCGTCGGCAGCACGTACGCGAAGAGCTCCCTCCTCACGACGCGAGCCCCAGCGGCTGATGGGAGATCGCCACGTGCGCCCCGCGCGCGCCCTCGATCACACGGCGTAGTTCGCCAAGCGTCACCGGCACCCCCTCCCCTCGGTGCGATCCGACAATCGCCGCTGCGGACCCGATCGCCGCCGCGACCAGCGGCGTCGAATCCGCCCCGAGCGCAAGCGTCGCAAACAGCGCCCCGACGCCTCGTGCTCCAGCCTCGGCGCGTGCGCCGATCGGTGGGATATGCGTGCCGATGAGGCGCGAGCGAAACTCATCGGCGTCGTCCTCCGCCAGGCCGACCCGTTCGGTGAACATCACCGATCCCTCCTCACCGAGCCCGACCCAGCACGCGCGCCCGCGCGTCTGCGACACCGCCCGCCACGCAGCGACGGGAAGCCCGTCTTGCTCGATGCCGGTCGCGGCGCGAAGGTGAGCCTCTCGCATGACGATGAGGTCCGGCCGCCGCAGCCGGAGCACCGGCCCGCGCCCCACAAGCGAAGCGCCCACGAGCAAACGCGCCCCATCGCGCGCCGGGGCCCGGAGGCGCTCGACGAGCCCGTGCGTCATGAGCCCCATGCCCGCGTCGATCACGAGCGCCGCGTCAGCGCCCACAGCACATCTGCCGCACGACTCCGCCAGGGCATCCAGTTGGCGGGCGTCGAGGACCACGCCGCGGGTGCGATCCTCACGGAGGAGCGTCCGCGCACCCGCGCGGATCGTCCTTCGCTCGGGCGTAGGCGTTGTGGCGCGAGCGGATTCGACACGAACGCCCGCGCCTTCGAGCCTCTCGCGGATCAAGCCACCGGGCGCGTCGTCGCCGAGCGCGGTGACCAGCGTGACCTCGGCGCCCGCCGCCGCAGCGTGCAGCGCGAGAGACGCGGCGCCGCCAGGCGCCGATCGCTCCTCGACCGGTCGGACGACCATCGCCGGACAATCGTCGTCCATCGAAGGATGATCGCACCGGGCCTCGCTCGCCACCCACGCTTCGCCGACGATCAGCACCCGCGAGGTTCGCATCCTGTCGAGCACGCCTTCGACCTCCAGCGGCGCGAGCTCGTCATGCGCGAAGAGCGCACTCCACGCGCGCTGGTGCGGATTCGCATCGGTGTCGGCGAGCGACTGGATGAGCGCGGTGGAGGAAAACACGATGTCGCCCGAGGTGAACACCACGCGCCCGCCGTGACGCTCGACCGCGTCGCGCTCCGCGAGGAACCGCGGGTCGGCGTTGCGCTCGTACTCCTGTCCCTTGACATAGACATCCGGCCGGACCTCGTCGAGCAGTTCGGCTGCCGTCGCCCGGTGTTCGACGTAGACCCAGTCCACACAGTCGAGGGCAGCCAGGTTCTCCGCGCGGAGTTCGTGCGGGATCAGCGGCCGGTGCGCGCCCTTGCGGACGTGCGCGTCGGCGGAGACCGACACCAAGAGCACGTCTCCCAGGGAGCGGGCCTGACGCAGGTGGCGGACGTGCCCCGGATGCACGAGATCGAAGCACCCGTGGCAATGCACGACACGGACGCCCTCGCTCCGAGCACGCTCGCGGAGTGAGAGCAACCGCTCGCGAGTGATCACCTTGTGATGCGGCGGAAGCGCGCCACTACCCATGCGGTCGGCATCGGGTTGCGCCCTGTGGAGCCGTGAAGTGCGTGGGCTCAGGGCGCAACCCACGCCCGACCGATCACCCGAACATGAAACTCACCCGCACGGACATCATCCGCATGGGAAGGGCGGCCAATCCGTGGGCGTTCATCCCCGTCGGCGTGCGTGCGCTCGAGGTCGCGCCGCAGGATCGGGACGTCCGCTACCTCCTCGCGGCCAACTTTGCGCATCTGGGGCTTCGCACCCCGGCGCGCGAGTTCGTCGCGACGCTGCCCAATGAGACGGAGAGGGCGGTCGTAGACCTCCGAACGTCGCTCGACGAGATGCCCGATGATCTGGTCTCCCCCGAGTCACTCGCCCGAACGGCGAGCACCAACCTCGAAGCCTTGCAGTCGTCCAACCCGCGCGCCGCGTCGGACCTGCGCGAGCACTTCGCGGCGTGGCTCCGCTCGCTGGATGGAGCCGCGCATTACCGGACGCGAGATAAACAGATCGTGCGCCGCGACCTCGGAAGAACGGGCATCGCGGCGTGGCCAGGCTTCGGCGACCAAATGACCATGGCGCGGGCGGTGCTCGCGCAGCACATGGGCAAGTGCGGCCCGTTCGAGCGAGCATTCGTGATCGAGGGCCTGAGCCCCCCGTGGTTCTTCGTCGAGACGATGCGCCGGACGCCGCCCAACCGGGTCGGGTATCAGCCTCGGGTCACGCTCGTGCAGGCCGACCCGCTCGAGTTCCTGAGCGGTCTTGCGGTCACGGACCTCGCGGACCAACTGTCCGAGGGACGCATCGAGGTGTTCATAGGCGAAGGCGCATCGCGTGAGGTCTACGAGGCGTTCCGCGCGCGCCCGGGTGTGCAAGCGGGTGTCGTCGCGATCGCGACTCCGGGCACCCGAAAGCGAACAGCCCCGCCTCTGGGCGAGGTTCTCGCACAGTGCGCCCGCGGTCAGGAAGCGGACCACCACAACCTGGTCACGCAGATCGCGGAACGCTCGCGAGGGCAGCGTGCTCGCGATTGGTTGGCACGGTACGACGCGGCCGCCCACGGCGAACCACTCCGCATCGTCATCCCCACCACTCGATACTCAACGTACGTCGCTCACGCCTCGCACGGGCTTGGCGAGGCGTTCCGGAGACTTGGGCACGAGGTGGAGATCATCGAGGAGCCCGATCCTTGGAGCGTGACTGCCTCGACCGGGGTTCTCGAGCCCATCGCGCGGACGAAGCCTGACCTGGGCGTGCTGATCAACTACACACGTGCTGCGCCGTACACCGGTCTGTTCCCCGACTCGATGCCGTTCGTCACGTGGGTGCAAGACGCGATGCCGCACCTGTTTGACACGACACTCGGACCCAAACTCGGCGAGCGCGACTTTGTCGTCGGCCACCTGCACGAAGCGACAGTCTCGGCACTCGGGCTCCCCGATCGGCGGCGTCTTTCCATGCCCGTGGTCGCGGACGACGCGCGGTTCCACGCGGGAGAGATCGAGCCCGCGCTGGCGCGGGAGCTGGCGTGCGAGGTGATGGCGGTGACACACCATTCGGAGACACCTGAAGCGCAGCGCGACCGGATGTGCCAAGAAGCGACCGGGAGAACGGGCCGTGAGGCTGTGAATCGCCTGCACGAGCGCATCAGTGAAGCGTTGCGGTCGCCCGTGGCGCGTCCGGCGAAACTCGCGAAGCAACTCGCAGTTGAAGTGGTGTCTGAGCTCTGGGGCTCGGGGGCGACGCCAGAGGCCCACGCGACCGTGCGCCACCAGGTGGCGATGCCGATGATCGATCGAGCCCTACGCCACCGCACGCTCCGCGTCGCGGCCGAGTTGTGCGTGCGCAGAGGATGGCGCTTCCGCCTCTTCGGAAACGGCTGGGGCACACATCCGACGCTCGGGCGATTCGCGCACGGCCCCATCGACCACGGCGAGCCGCTGCGGGCCGCCTACCGGTCGAGCGCCGTGACATTGCACGTGTGCGCCGGGGGGCTCGTGCATCAGCGCGTGCTGGAATGCGCGCTCTCCGGGGGCCTGCCCGCTTGCGCGGTGTCCGTCGAGTCCTTCGCGCCGCTTCTAGCGCGCGCAAGAGCGGAACTCGCGGCTGCCGGCGCGCGCGCGATCGGCGAGGACCAGTTCGGTGAGCTGTACGCGCTCGCAACACCGCTCGCGAGGGACTGGGCCAACGGGGTGGAAGCGCTCGGCGAAGATCGACCCGCGTTCGTGCGCATGCCACACCGGATCGCAGACCCAGGCATATCGGCACCCCCGGAGGAAGAAGACCCGACCTGGGTTCTCGGCGACCTTGTCGGCGGGAACGGCCTGGGGTTCGTTGACGAGCGTTCGCTCGAACGGCTGGTGATCCGCGCGTCGAACGACCCGGCCTGGCGGAACGCACGCGGCGCCGAGATCGCGGCCCGCGTGCGGGAGCGGCTCACCACAACGGTGCTCGCCCAGCGGATGATCCGGCTCGTCCACGAGGAGCTGCGCCTGCAGGCCGGCACGATCCGAGCGGCAGCATGAGCGGCGCATCACCCGTGCGACCGGAGCATGTCGCCCTCTGTTGTCGTAGTCACGCCATCTCGGGCATCGCCGCTTCGATGCGCCGACTGAGCGAGGCGTGCGGATTCCGCCTGCTCGTGTGCGGGGCTGGGAATACGCGGGCCGACCGACCTGAGCACCTCCGCGCCGTCTGGGCGAAGGACGCGCCGCTCGGCGCGCGGATCGACGCCATCGACAACGTGCTACGCGGGAGCGGCGTGCAGGTCGTGGTGCCGAACGACCTCGCCGAGGCCTACGTCGCAGCGGCGATTGACCCCGATTTCCGAGTCCTCGCGTGGGCGCACGGGGACGACGACGACGCCCACGATCTGTACGAGCGGACCGCGCCGCTCGCACATGGACACTTGGCGGTCAACGACAAGCTCGCCTCCCAAGTGGCGGCGTATGCCGCGGTGGCGCCGGCGAGCGTCAGCCGCCTTGCGTGCGGCGTACCCATCCCTCGGTTCATTGCTCCGGTCGATCGCAAGACCACGGCAGGCGTGCGTGTCCTCTTCGCCGGATGGCTCGACCGGCGGAACAAGCGCTCGCACGACCTGCCTGGCCTATGCGAGGCGCTGCGGAAGCGGGGCGTGCGTTTCGAGCTGACGATCGCCGGCGAAGGGCCGGCGTACGGCGACCTGCTCGCGGCGTGTGCGCCCCATGTGCGCCTCGCGGATACCGCGATGCTCGGGCGCGTCGATCGGCGCGTGATGCCTGCGCTCTACCTCGCGCACGACGTGCTCGTCATGACGAGCCGCTCGGAGGGGTGCCCGGTCGTCGCGATGGAAGCAATGGCGGCGGGACGTCCGGTTGTCGTGACGGATGGGTGCGGGGGCGCGAGCGGCCATGTGCGCGCCTCGTGCGAGCACGGGCGAGGTGCGGGAGTCGTCGTGCCGACGGGCGATGCGGACGCCCTCGCGGAGGCCCTGGCGCGCCTTGCGAGCGATCGGGAGTCGCTGGCGGGCATGGGCGTCGCCGCCCGCGAGTTCGCGGAGCGCGAGTTCTCGATCGAACGAGTTGGCGCCCGGTTGCTCGACACGGCAAGCGACGCGAGCAGACGGGACGGCCTTGGCGCCGAGCCGAGCGAAGTCGCCCGGTGCATCTGGGACACCGCGGTTCTTGCCGGTGCGGGCGTGGGAGACGATCGCGCCGACCTCTCGCGGCGCCTGCGGATGGCGGGATTGCCGGATGCGCCGCCGGCCTGCCCGCGCGTGCGTCGGCGTGTTCGGCGTTTCGAGGCTGCGATTGCGCAAGCGAAGCGCGCGAGCGGCGTGCCCACGCCGCGTGTAGTGATCTACCCCGAAGGTGCGCACACGCGCGGGCTGGGCGAGGCGATCCGCGCGGCGGGCTGCGTGTGCGCGATCGCGGACGACCGGTACGAATGCACCCCAGGGGGCGCTGCCGACGGCATCCCACGCCGAGCGCCCTCAGGCCTAGCCTCCGGCAGCTTTGACGCGGTCGTCGTGTGCTCGGACGAGCACGAGGAGACGCTCCTCCCGCGGGCTCGGGCGTGGGCCAAGGGGAAAGCCGTCGTCGGGATGTACACCGACCTGTCCATGGCGGCTTAGGCGGACGGCTCGCGCCGGTCGGCTCTAACCTCTATCCGTGCGCCCAGCACCCAACGACATCGCTCGCCAGATCGCCTTCGCCTACGGGCGGGGCCCGATCGCCCTGGATGCCCCTGATGCGCCCGCGATCGCGGCCGAACTTCGCCGACTCGGGCTCGCGACGACCGACCGGGGTGCGAGGGACAAGCCGTCGCCCTATGTCGCGGCGTTTGTTGGCGGCCAGGAACCGAGCAAGCGCATCAATGCGCCGGCGTGGCTCGCATCGCTCGCCGCACGCACGTCGCACGGCGTGTACGCGCTCGTGCCCGCGGGGTGGCTCGGGTGTTCGCGCCACCGGTTGCTCGAGGCGGCGTTCGCGAGCGGGCTGCGCGTGTGCGCGAGCGCTCCGTCGGCCGTCGGCTACCGACGCCTGGATGTGCAGGAGCGGGCGTGGGTGCCGCTCGTGCTCGAACGCGCGACCGTGCGCGAGGGGCTCGGATGGGCGGGAAGCGACGGCGCGCTCGCGAGCGCCTCGCGAGAAGCGGACGCCGACCTGGCGGAGGCGCTCAACGCGGGCCGCCTGACGCGCCCGCACGACACCGTGATCGTGATCGCGGACGACCCGGCGATGGCGCGCGTGGTCCACGCGACGACGGGCGCCCGGCGCGTGCTCGCAGCGCCTGCGCGCGAAGGAGCATCCGGCGAAGTCCGCGAGGGGGGCGCGATCGTGTGGCACCCCCGAGCCGAGCCGATGCTCGCGGGGCTCGGACCGCGGTCGGCGGACATGCTCGCGGTGTTTAGGCTCCAGTCGTCCGAGCATGTGAGCGCGATGCTCCAGGTGGTGACGCCGAAGCTGCGTCCAGCCGGGCGCGTTGTGATCACGATCCGCGATGGGTCGGTGAAGGCGCTGCGAACGCTGGTCGAGCGGGCGGAGCTTCACGAACGCCAGCGGGATGCGCCAGGGTGTCCGAGCTTGCTGCTTGAGCATGCGATGGCGATCGACCCGGGGCGAGATGGTCCCGAATCGCGCCCGCGCCGATTTGAAGGCGTCGACCCGGCCAACCCCGGGCTCGTGCCGGCTGAGCGGTGGATGGTCGTGTGGATGGTGGACCCGGTGGCCGCGACGCCCGAGGCGTTCACCGAACCGGCGTTCGATCGCGGCATCGGCGAGCCCGCGAACGAAACCACCGACTTCGCGGGCGGGATGCAGAACCCGTGGCTCTTTCGCGGCGTGATCGAGCAGCACATGCGTACCTCGCGGGGCACGCTGCTCGATGAGATCTTGGCGCGTGCGCTCGACTTCGCTCGCGTCGGGTCGGCCGACGAAGGGGCCTTACTGACGGTGCGGGCGTACCAACTGCTCCCGCACGCGCTTGTGCATACAGAGGCGGCGCACACGCTGATCCAAGAGCTCGAGCGATTCGCCGACGCTGCGGAGCGCGGGGCGCATGCGTGCCGATGGCGGATCAGTGCGCTCTTTGTCGCGGCGCGCCTGGCGCAGGCGGTTGGCCATCTCGAACACGCCGAGCGGCTCTACCTCGCGTGCGCCACCTCCGATGCGCTCGCCTTCAGCCCGCTGCTCGCGACGAAGACCGTCGCGGCGTTCGGCGAGGCGGGACGGATCGCCTACGCCGACGGTCGCATGGACGACGCACGCCGGTTCTTCCGACGGGGGCTCGAAGCGTGCCGCGCAGCGCTGGCAGCGGACTGGCGCGAAGTGTGCGCCGACACGGACGACCCGCTGCTGTTCTCTCTGCGCGAGCTGACGCTCGTCGCCGACGCGGGGAACATGTGCGTGCAAGGGATGCGCGCGGTGCTCGACCACGCCGACCGCCCGGGCTCGGGCTTGCACCAGATCGAGCGGTACACGCTCGCGGGGCAGCTGCGCGAGCGGGATGAGTGGGTGCGGGTGCTGGGGGCGCAGGCCGGGCGAGTGGACGCCGAGCGGGAGTTGCCCGGTGTGCGTGGCGCGCTCGGCGGGCTCCGGGCTGCGTTGCGTCGTGCGGTGGGGCGTAGGGTTTCGCGCCGATGATCGACCCGCGAGCGCCCGATTACGACGACACGCCAGCCCGGCGAGCAGAGCCCCTCGCCGCGTGCGCAGAGGCGGCGCCGGTGGTGTCGATCGTGACGCCGTGCTTCAACCCCGGGGCGGAGCTCGACGACACGGCCGCAAGCGTGTTCGCGCAGACGCTCCGGGCGTTCGAGTGGATCATCGTCGACGACGGCTCGACGGAGCCGGACGCGGGCGCACGCCTGCGTGCGCTCGCGGCACGCGACGCGCGCGTGCGCGTGATTGAGCTCGGGCGCAACAGCGGACCGAGCGCAGCACGGAACGCGGGATATCGGGCGGCGCGCGCCGAGCTTGTGATGCAGCTCGACGCCGACGACCAGCTCGAGGCGACGTGCATGGAGAAGCTCGCGTGGCTCATGGCGACGCACCCGGGCGTGGCGTTTGCCAAGGGGTACGCGGTGGCATTCGGCGACGAGCCGCACCTCTCGATCGCGGGCTTCCACGACCACGAGCGGTTCCGCGAGCTCAACCGCGTGACGCCAAGCGTGATGGTGCGCCGGAGCGTGCATGCGGAGGTGGGCGGGTACGACGAATCGATCCGCGACGGGCTGGAGGACTGGGACTTCTGGGTCCGGTGCGCCGCGGCGGGGCGCTGGGGGGCGACGGTCACCGAGTTTCTCGACTGGTATCGCGTGCGGAGCGAGGGGCGTGCGCAGCGCTGGGCGGATTGGGACAGCGGGGCGCGCGAGGCAGCGTTTGGCGCACGCCTGCGTGAGCGGCACGCCGGCGCATTCGAGGGCGATTGGCCGCGCTGCGCAGCTCGCCCGCACGCGCCGATGCACCCGGCCTGCGTCGAGGCGCCGTTCGCGAACCCGCGCCCGGCGGACGGCAAGCCACACGTGCTGATGATCGTGCCGTGGCTCGCGATGGGCGGCGCGGATAAGTACAACCTGCGTGTGTGCGCGCTGCTGCGCGAGCGCGGGTGGGGCGTGACGGTGTGCACGACGCTCGCGGACGGGCACCCGTGGCTGCCGGAGTTTGCGCGCGCGACACCGGATGCGCATTGCACGGATCGCTTCTGCCACCCGGCGGATCGCCCTGCGTACTTGCGGTATCTGATCGAATCGCGCCGCCCGGACGCGGTGCTGATCTCGAACTCGGAGCTCGCGTATCACCTGCTCCCATTCCTGCGATCGGTGTGTCCCGAACCGGCGTACGCCGACTATTGCCACATGGAGGAGACGTACTGGAAATCGGGCGGGTATCCGCGGTACGCCGCGGGCGCACAGGCGTTGCTTGATGTCAGCATCGTGTCGAGCGAGCACTTGCGCGGGTATATGGCGTCGCTCGGCGCGGACCCCGCACGCATCGAGGTATGCACGACCAACGAGGACGCACAAGAGTGGTCGCGCGATGGAGCCTCGCGCGAGCGTGTGCGTGCAGAGCTGGGCGTCGATGAGCAGACGTGCGTGATTCTGTACGCGGGGCGTCTGTGCGCACAGAAGCAGCCACGCGTGTTCGCTCGGGCGATCGCAGCCCTGCACAAGAGCGGGCGGCGGTTCCTTGCGTTGGTCGCGGGCGACGGACCGGACCGTGCGGAGCTGGAAGCGCTTCTCGCGAGCGAGGGTGTGGGCGAGCATCGATGCCGGTTGTTGGGCGCGGTGCCGCTGGACCGGATGAAGGCGCTGATGTCGGCTGCGGACGTCTTCTTTATCCCCTCGCTCTGGGAAGGAATCGCGCTCTCGAACTTCGAGGCGATGTCGATGGGGCTCGCGGTGGTCGGCGCCGACGTCGGTGGACAGCGGGAGCTGATCACCTCGGAGACGGGGGTGCTTGTTTCACGCCCCGCCGATGTTCCCCCGGACGGCGCGACGCCCGAGAGCGAGCGAGAGGAGGCGGGCGCGTATGCGGAAGCGCTCGCCGGGCTGATCGACGATCCGCAACGCCGGTGCGCGATGGGCGAGGCGGCACGCCGGCGGATTGTCGAGCACTTCCCGCTGCGGGATGCGGGGGATCGGATGGAAGCGCTGTTGCGGCTCGCGATGGAACGGCGTGCCACCCGCCCGGCGTTTGGTCTTCCGGACGACTACCTCCAGGAGGTCGCGACGAGGGCGGTGGAGTTTTGTCGGCTCGATCAGGAGGCGAACCTGCTGTGGGCGGAGCGCGCGCGCACCGCGTCACAAGTGGCGATCTCCGATGCCTTGGCGCTGCGGGAGCTGGCCGAGCTTGAACGTTCCAGAGCGTGGCGCGCGGTGGAGGCTGTGAAAGCGTCACCCTTGTACCGCCTTACAGCACGGTTGCGTTGGGGACCCGGCTGGGAATCGATGCTGGACAAGCCGATGCGCCCCGCAGAGCGGCTCGCGCAAGTCCGGGCCGCGCGCTCGTTCCGGGTGATCGAGCGGATCAAGGGGACGGCGCTCTACAACGCGGTATTGCGCTCCAAGGCGGACTAGCGGCTATCCCTGGATGGCGCGCTTCGCGCGACGGGCCACGCGCCGAACAAGCGACGGCACTGGGGGTGACGGCGCGAGTTCGGGAGGGGCGAGATGCACCGGCGCGTGCCACGCGCGCTCACCTACGGGACATCCGGGGAGCAGGGCGACGGTGGGCTCGGCCCAGACGGTCCATCGGCACGCATCGCCGCCGACGCCGAAGGTCAGAAGACGGACGGTGCGTTCGGCGGCGCCCGGGCGTGCTGGCACGTAGACGCGGTGCCCTTGCCACATACGGTCAGTCTCGATTTGTGCGGGGTTCATGTCCCAGCTGAAGACCTGTTCTCCGTCGACGAGTATCGCGAAGCGCGCCGGGCCGGAGTTTGGCTCGTCCCAGCACTCGGGCTGAAGGCCTGTCGCGAAGGTGATGACCATCGCGCCGCCCGCGCCCGTTGCATCGGGAATGGTGAAGTCGACAGCGGTCGGCGGTGGCATGGCAATCGCGCGCCTTCGCTGACGGGCGACGGTGATATTGCGCACGCCGACACGTCGACCATCGCCGATGACGGTTGCGTCGGCACGGTCGAGCATCGCCGCGAGGCTGAACAAGCCGGGAAGCGGTCGGACTGTTGCTGTCACGGGCTGAAGGACGCCGCCCTTGAGGGCGTTGCGTATGGCCTCGGCTCGCTCGATGGCGGCGCGGCGGCCCGCTTCGTTGGCCGGTGGACCGGCGATGCCACGCTCGGGGATTCGGGAAGCGAGGGCATCCCACAGCGGGGTGAACGCGGCTGCGGGCGCGAACATCCGCTCCGCCAGAGCCAGCCCGTGCTCGGCGAGGACCTGCCTTCGGATCGGGTCGCGCGCGAGCGCCGCGAGCGCTGCGATCCACTCGCCCGAAGAGTCGCAGACCACATAGGCCGCCCGCCTGTCGTCCGCGACTTGTTCCGGCGTTGTGGCGAGGTCCGGCGGTAGCCCGGTCGCGCCCTCCGGCGTGGTGATCAGCGGGCGGTTGTGGCAGAGCGCTTCGACGCTCTTGATCTTGAGTCCCGATCCGAACTCGACGAGATTGACAATCGCATCACACTCGCGGAACACGTCGATCGGTTTGTCGACAAAGCCACGCACCACGACGCCGGGAGCTTTGGCGATGGCGTCGCCGAACCGTGCACACAAGCGTCCGTACAAGCGAAGTTCGACGTGATCGTCGCACGCATCGCGCACGCCCGGCCAGGTGTCGGCCAGGAACCGCTTGAGCGAGATGAGCGCGGAGTCGTCCTCGGCTGACGCGAATCCCAGGCGGAAGACCGGCTTGGCGGTGGGCCCCCGCTCCGGGATCGGGGCGATCGGATGCGCGTGATGCACGGTCACGACGGGCATATCGGTAAGCGATTCGAGCTCGCGGCGCTCTTCTTCCTGGATCGCGAGCGCGAGGTCGAATCGCCCGAGAGCCTTGGCCTCCTGCTCGCGCGTGATGTCGAGGAAGTGCGACGACCCGTGTTCGCGGCAGGCTTCCGCGCGAAGGTGCATCACGTCGTGCGTGTCGATGACGCGCACCACGCGCCCCCAGAGGTTGGGGTCGCCGTGCTCGGCGTAGTGCGCGAGGCGTACGTATTCCACGAGCACCGTGTTGGGGCGCTCCGCCTGCAGCACCGTATCGACATAGGTCGTGGGCGCGAGGCCGACCCCGCCGGCGTGTGTGCGCTCGATCGGAGGGAGCGTGCCGCCGGGGGCCCACGTCGCGTTGGGCCCGTAGACCCAGAGGGCGGGGAAGCGGTCGGTCAGCGCGTCGAGATCGTCCTGGCGGAGCGGACGGACCGACGCGACCGCAAGCGAATCGCTCTCGCCCGCGAGCCACCGGAGCAGCGCGCTGATGCGGCGCTCCGAGCCCTTGGACTCGAACCAGAACGGCACGTCGGTGACCATCACCACGCGCGGTCGCGTTGATTGACCTTCAGCCATGCGTGCTCCGTCGCCCTCATCCCGCGGAGGCGACTATACGAGCCCGGCTCAATCGACCCGCTGGCGGCCCTCGACCGCGTCCATGAGCACCGCCTTGTTGGCGAACTCGAGGGGCGCGCCGCTGGGGAGACCCCGGGCCAGGCGCGTGATCCCGACGCCGAGGGCCTTAAGCTCGCCAGCCAGGTAGAGGGCGGTGCCGTCGCCTTCGAGCGTGGGGTTGAGCCCAAGGATGACCTCCTCGACCTTGACCGCTCCGGCGTTGCGGGCCGGGGTGCGGATGCGGGCGAGGAGGGCGTCGACCGCGAGCTCTTCGGGCCCGATGCCGTCGAGAGGGGAGAGGCGCCCCATGAGGACGTGGTAGATGCCGCGGTAGGCGCCGGTCTGTTCGAGGGCGATGAGGTCTTTGGGCTGCTCGACGACGAGGACGGTAGATCGGTCGCGTCGGTCGTCGGTGCAGATGCGGCAGGGGTCGGCGCCGGCGTCGGTGAGGTGCATGCAGACCGAGCAGTGGCGGACGGTGCGCTTGACGTCGGCGACGGCTGCGGAGAGGGCCATGGCGGAAGCTACATCGCCCTTGAGCAGGTGGAAGGCGAGACGCTCGGCGGAGCGCCGGCCGATGCCGGGGAGCGCAGCGAGGGCGTCGATGAGCCGATCGACGGCAGCGGGGTAGGCGCCGGAGGGGGAGGGGCGTGGCACGGGGGATGGTAGAAAGCGGCGCGCCCGCTGGTTGGCGGGCGCGCCGTGGGCTTGTGGTCTATGCGGGGGCGATTCCTCGTCAGCACCCCTGCTGGTAGGCGGCGAGGAACGCGAAGAAGTCGTTGGTGTCGATGGCCTCGTCGCGGGTGAAGTCAGTCCACAG
Source organism: Phycisphaerae bacterium (assembly GCA_030429485.1). Taxonomy (GTDB): domain Bacteria; phylum Planctomycetota; class Phycisphaerae; order Phycisphaerales; family UBA1924; genus JAUIFD01. The sequence continues at coordinate 26,047 of JAUIFD010000015.1, forward strand.
CGTGCGCTCGTACCCGAGACCTCGTTCGTACCAGATCATGAACTGGAAGAAGTCAAGCGTGTTGATGACGCCGTCGCGGACGAGGTCCACCTCGCACCCTCCACAACTCTCACGGAACACATTGCCCCCATCGAGCTGGAGGTTGCCGTGGTAGCCGCTTCCTCCGCAGACGGTGTTGTCGCGCATCGGGAGGGTGATGTTGAACACGTGCTCCCCTGCGAATGTGCACCGCTCAACCGAGCCACTCTGCCCGTAGATGTCGGTCCGTGAGACGGCAGACGCGGTGAAGGTGCTATCCCACACGTCGGTTGCAGCACCGCTGATATCAACAGTCCTAACGGGGAGAAACGGATCGACCAAGAGATTTTGCACGGTGTTGCTCAGGAAGCGGATGCGATCCCCCAGAATGGTAAGGGGCGCGTCGGTGCCCGTCGATATCGCACCGCCAAAGAACCGGGTGTTTTCGACGGTCGCGTCATCGGACGACACGTACAGGAGTGGGCCACCGTTGTATTGGAATCGCGAGTTGCGCATCTCAACGGTTTCGCCGAGGAGTTCGAGGCACAGCCCGGTGTTGTACCGGAACTCCACGCTGTCGATCACAACCTCCCGGGATCCGAGGGCGAGCGCTGTTTCGTCGCAATACCGGAACTCGCCGCCGATCACCGACACCCACGGCTGGAGGCCGCTGAACGGCTTGGTGGCCAGACCTCGGTAAGCGAACGTGCAGTCCTCGACGACGACAGGCGTGTCCCCCTCAAGGACGACACTGGGCAGCGTCGCCTCGGCGATCTGGTCCGTGAACTGACATCCGCGAATCACGAGGCTGTCGCAGTCCTGGACGCCGAGACTCGTGGCCAGTTGCGGTACGTAAATCGAAGGCTGGGTCGTGCGGACCTGACGGTTGTCCGAGAACTGCGTGGAGGCGATCTCGATCGTCCCGCCGACCGCGCGCACCGCGCCGTCCGGGTATCCGATCAGCGGACCCGCCCCGTTGCCCAACACGAACGAGTCCTCAATAAGCGTGGTGCACCGATCGGCGAAGATTGCTGAGCCGAACGACGCGTTGCACCGGTAGACGCGGGATCCGGCGAGGTGGATATCGCTCTGGCGGCCGAATATCCCTCCCCCGTACCACCCGCCGGTGTCACCGATGGCCACGTCCTCGACGGTGAGCGTGCTTCGCACGGCTGCGATGCCGCCGCCGTGGAGCAAGGTGTAGGGCGTGCCGCCCTTGGTGATGGCGCAATCGCGAACGGTGACCACGGCATCAACCGCGAGCACGCCGCCCCCCGCGTACCCGACGCTGGTGACAACCGAACCGCGTCCGCCCTTGAGTCTGAATCCCTCAATGACCGCCCCGGGCGCGGGAACGCCCGTGCAGTCGAAGAGGGTCGACTCGGAGGTGGAACTGGGATCGGGATCGGTGTGTTGCACCGTGGTCGTGTCGCGCGAGTCGCCTCGGACGGTGATCGCCTTGCCCTGTAGGTCGACGAGTTCGTCGTACGTGCCCGCGGCGACGTGCACGATGTCGCCCGGGCTTGCGGCGTCTACCGCGGCCTGGATCGTCGCGTACTGGCTCGGGACGAACAGGTCATCCGCGACCGCGAAGCTGCCCACGCTCGCGCACGCCGCGAGCACCAAGACGTTCCAACTGCGCATGATGCTTCCCCTTCCTTGCTGCCCCGCGAGAGACGGAGGGGATACAGCAGCCCGAGACCCGGGTTGCGGGTCGATCGCCGGAGCGTCAAAACTAGGGACTCGGTTGAGGTTGAGAGGCGGGTAGGGATTACCCCTCAAAGTACTCCGCCAGCAGCCGCACGCCGAAGCCTGTGGGGCCGGGGGCGATGGGGGCCTTGTCCTTCTCTGTGGCGTGGACGCCGGCGATATCGATGTGGGCCCAGGGGATGCCGGCTTCGCAGAAGTACGAAAGGAACGCGGCGCCCTGGATCGGGTGGGCCTCGCGGACGGGTGCGGAGTTGACGATGTCGGCGATGGGCGACTTCATCATCGAGCGGTATTCGTCGTGGTGCGGGAGGCGCCAGAGGCGCTCGCCGGAGGTGTCGGACGCGCGCTCGAGCTTCTCGCGGAGGTCGTCGTCGTCGCACCACATGCCGGCGTAGGTCGAGCCGAGCGCGACGACCACGCCGCCGGTGAGTGTGGCGAGATCGATGATGGCGGCGGGGTTCTCCTTCTCGCAGGCCCAGCAGAGCCCGTCGGCGAGCACGAGGCGCCCCTCCGCGTCGGTGTTGGTGACCTCGACCGTCACGCCGTTGCGGAAGGTGAGGACGTCGTCAGGGCGGTAGGCCTCGTCGGAGATGGAGTTCTCCGCCGCGACCATGAGCCCGACGACGGGGACGCGCGGCTTGATGACGGTGGCGATGGCGTGCATGGCGCCGAAGACAGCACACCCGCCGTCCTTGTCGCGCTTCATGCCCTTCATCCCGCCGCCGACCTTGATGGAGAGCCCGCCCGAGTCGTAGGTCATGGTCTTGCCGAGCAGCACGACCGGGCGCTTGCCGGAGCGGCTCGAGGTCTTCTTCTTGGAACGTGCGCGCGACGCGGGCTGATACTCAAGACGGATGAGGCAGGGCGCATTCTCGGAAGCCTTGCCGACGTTGATGAGTCCGGTGAGGCGCTCGTCTTCGAGCTTCTTGCCGGAGATGACGGTGCAGGTCATGCCGGTCTGGCGTGCGAGCTTCTTGGCTTCGTTGGCGATATAGGAAGGTGTGGCGATGTTGGGCGGCGTCTGCGAGAGATCGCGGCACGCGTTGGTGGACGTAGCGAGCCCGAGCCCGCGCTCGAGCCCGGAGGCGAATGCGCGGTCGGCAGTGCGCACCTCAAGCTTGCCGCCCTTCTCCAGCGTGGTGGCGCTGCCGCGGAGCGTGTCGTAGGACCACGAGGCGAGCCCGAGACCCTCGCCGAAGGCGGAGCCGGCGCGCCAGGCGTCGGCCTTGGCAGCTTTCAGGGGTCCGCTCAGATCGATCTCGGCAGGCGTCGCCTCAGCGTTACTCAGTCGGCGGGCGACATACCCCCCCACCGCGCGGAGTCGCCCGGCATCGAAGGTGTCCTTGTCACCCAGCCCGACGATCAGCACGCGCTCCGCCCCGGCGTCGGGGAACGCCTCGACGATCCGCCCGACATCGCCGGTGGCTTCGGGGCGCTTGGAGGCGGCGACGGCTGCGGGGTCGTGGTCCTGAGGCTTGTCGAGGGATGCGCCCTTGAACTGCCCGACAATGAGGGCCTTGGGCTTGGATCGTCCGGTGCCGACGCGGATCTCGTTGAACATGAGCGCTCCTGGATGAAGTGATGAAGCAAGACGGGGCAGGAGTCTACCGGCGGGAACGCCGGAGGTTGGGAGCCGCCCTCGACATGGGTACCGTGCAGGCATGCCCGACACGTCTGACCCCGCTGAGCACCCTGCGCGCACCCTCTGGGCGCCGTGGCGGCTGGAGTATCTCGAATCACTCGGCGATGAGACGAAAGCCCCTGCGGGGAGCGAGGAATCGGCGTCCTTCCTGCGAGAGTACTTCCTGCATCCGGAGCGCGACGAGGCCAACCACGTCGTCGTCCGCGAGGCGGACGGCCTGATCCTGCTCAACCGGTACCCGTACGCGAACGGGCACCTCTTGGTGGCGCTCGGTGAGGCGCGCCCGACGCTGCTCGACTACGACGAGAGACAGCGGGCGGCGCTGTGGCGTTTGGTCGATTCCGCGGCCGCGCTCATGCAGCGCACACTCCAGCCGCAGGGCATCAACATCGGCATCAACCAGGGGCGAGCGGCCGGGGCGGGCGTGCCGACGCACCTGCACGTGCATCTCGTGCCGCGTTGGAGCGGAGACGTGAACTTCATGGAGACCGTCGGACGCGTGCGGGTGATCCCCGCGTCGCTCGACGCCATGGCGGCGCGCTATCGGAGAGTCCGGTCGGCGAACGCCTAATCCGCGGGCGCCTCCGCCGCGTGCTCTTGCTCCTCGATCAGCTCCCGCGTCCGCTTCTTCGCTCGCTTGCTCTGCATGAGCTCACGCCGAGCAGCCGGGTCGACGGCGCACCGCGCAAGGGTGAGGAGCTTCGCACGCTCGTCGCTGCTCATGACGAAGATGAACGCGAGCCCGGCGTAGGCCGCGCCATAGACCACGCTCACCGCGAGGAGCCAGAGCAGGTCCCACTGGGGGACGAACCGTGCAAAGGCGAACAGGATCGGCGCGCCGGCGACCGCACAAAGAATCGACGGCACGACCGGGCGGAGCATGTCGTAATAGCGCACCTTCAGGATGCGAGACGCGGGGATCGGGAGCACCGTCATCGCGAACACCGCGTACGTCAGCACGTACGCGATCGCCGGCCCCGTGTACGCCCAGTCTTGTGGTAGCAAATGGAGCTTCCAGAGCACGACCGCGACCAGCGGGTTGCACGCGCCCGCCACGAGCGTGAGCAGCGCAAACTCCTTGATGTCGCCGGTGCCGTAGAAGACGCGCACCCAGGCGTCGGCGACCGCGCGCACCGCGGTGCCGACGATGAGGATGCGGCCCACCGTTACCGCGGCGGGCAGGAGCGCCGGATCAGCCTCCAGGCGCTTGCCGAGCCAGACCTCCATGACCGGCGCGGTCAACACGCCGAGCAGCACCGCCGCGGGCGCGGAGACAAAGGCGTGGAGGCGTGTCTGTGCGAGCACGAGCTTTCGGACGCGGTGATGCGTGCTCTTGGTGCTCACCCGGGCGGCGACCGCTTCGACGCCGTCGGTGACGCCGCTCGTGGCGCGCCGGACGTAGTTGGCGAGGATCGATCCGGTGCCGAACACGACGTTGCCGAACGACGCGGTGAACCAGACATTCATGAGGATCGCATCGAGGCGCAGGTGCAGGTTGTTCGCGACGATGACCAGCGCGTTCCACCCACTCATGCGGAGGATCGTGGTGATGCCGGATCGCGTCGCGAGCGAGGGCCGAAGCCTCAGCAGCGGCATCTGAAACGCCAGCGCCAGGATTGCGCTGCCCACCACCAGTGTGTTGCCCGCCGCGGAGAGCACGCCAAAGACGACGAGCGCCCGCGGCGCATCGTTCGGAGAGAGAAGGAGGGCCCCGAACGCCGCGACCACGTAGGCCATCCGGTTGATGATCGACCAGATGTTGTACTGCACCATGCGCTCGGTGACGAGGTAGAGGTTGAAGGCCGGGGTCATGAGGATCTGGATGACGAACTCCACGCCCTTGCAGATCACGAAAAGGCGGGCGGCATCGAAGAACCCATCCGGGATGGTCAAGAACGGCAGCACCGCCCAGAGCACGCCCGCGAGCAGGGCTGTAAACAGAGCTCCCCCGGCGACGACGACAAACGCGGAGTTGAGTGTCTCGGAGAACGCGGACGGATCATCGGAATGGAACGCCGAGCCCAGCTCGCGCACCATCGATCGGCGGATGACCGCGTCGATGATCGACGAGAGCCCGGCGGTGGAGCCGAGCAACGCGATAAGCCCAAAGCCCTCGATCCCGACGGCGTCGAGCTGGATCTGCGCGAGCCAGAGCCCGAGCAGGATCACCGACGCGAGGCGGATGTAGTTGGTCGCGAGACGGATCACCCCGCGCCGAGATTCGGATGCCAAGCTCGACTCCCCTCGGGCCGCGCGGGCCGACGCCAACCTACGGGCGGCGCCTCACGCCGGTTCGCCGCGCCCGCTCGGCGCTATCGAGCCGAAGGGCGTGGATTCTTGACGGGGTTCGGCGCGGCGGCTCCTTGTGACGCGCGTTTCTTCGCCGCGGTGTCGGGGGTTCAGTCGTCCGGAGACTCGCCTGGCTGTGACGCCTCTGGGCGCTTCCGCCCTCCGCCACCCTTGATCGCCCGGCGCCGGGTCTCGGGGTTCGCCAGGCGTCGCCCAAAGTCGATGAACCGGGCCCGCTCCTCGCGCGTCAGCACGAACGCGAAGGCGAGCGGCGTGTAGATCGCCCCGTACGCGCAGCCGGCCGCGGCAAGCCAGATCGCCGTCCACTCTGGGACCCCCGCGAACATCAGCAGGATCGGCGCCGCCGCGGCGGCGCACACCACCGAGCCGATCGCCGGACGGAGCATGTCGAAGTACCGGGCCTTCAGTATGCGCGAGGCAGGGAGCGGCAGCACCAGCAGCGCGAAGACCGCGTAGGAAAGCACGTACGCGCATGCCGGCGCGGTGTAGCGCCACTCCTCGGGGAGGACGCCGCTCATGTACAGCGCGACCGCGAAGATGGGATTCGCGACGCCGCCGGCGAGGCAGAGCCAAGCGAACCGCTTGACGTCCCCCGTGCCGTAGAAGATGCGGACCCATGCATCGGCGATGGCGCGGACCGCCGTACCGATGATCAGGATGCGGGCGATCACGACAGCGGAGGGCAGGAGCGCCGGGTCGCCCGCGAGTCGCTGCCCGAGCCAGACCTTGATGACCGGCTCGGTGAGCACACCGAGGAGCACGGCCGCGGGAACAGAAACGAACGCGTGCAGGCGTGTCTGGGTGTGGACGAGTCGCCGCAGATCGTCCTCGCTGGAGCGGGTGCTCATGCGGGTGGCGACCGCTTCAATGCCATCGGTTGCGCCGCTGGTGGCCCGGCGGACGTAGCTGGCGAGGATCGCGCCCGTACCGAACACGACGTTGCCGAAGTCCGCCCCAAACCAGAAGTTCATGAAGATCGCGTCGAGGCGGATGTGCAGGTTGTTCGCGACGATGACGAGGGAGTTCCACCCGCTCATCTTGAGGATGCCGGCGGCTGTCGCGAGCGAGGCGCTGCGCGGGCGAGGCACCATGCCCGGGTATTGGAACGTGATGAGCACGATCGCGATCAAGACCACGAGCGTTCGTGCCGCTGCCGAGAAAGCGCCAAAGAGCACGAGCGCCCTCGGCTGATCGTGCGAGGACAGGACAAGTGCGAGGCCCGCAGCGGCGACATACGCCACGCGTGTCGCGGTCGTCAGGGTGTTGAACGCCGCCATGCGCTCCGTGACGATGTACATGTTGTACCCGGGCGTCAGGAGGATGCGCAGGCAGTACTCGAGCCCCTTAAAGAGCACAAACCACCGCGCCGCGCCGAAGAACTCCGCCGGGATGTTGAAGTAGGGCAGAAGGGACCACAGCACCATGGTGAGCAGCGCGGTCACCACCGCGGCACCGCAGACGATGAGCAGCGCCGAGTTGTAGACGTTGCGGAACTCGGCGGGATCCTCCGCGTGGTACGCGGAGCCGAGTTCGCGGATCATCGAACGCCGCATCACCGCGTCGATGATCGAGGCGATCCCCGCGGTCGAACCGAGCAGCGCGATAAGCCCGAAGCCGACCGGGCCCATCGCGTCGAACTGGATCCGCGCAAGCCACAGCCCGAGCAGAATGACGAAGACAAGCCGGAGGTAGTTCGAGGCGATGCGGATCGCCCCGCGTCGTGCTTCAGAGGGCAAGGCTCGGAACCCCTGAGTGGGCCGACTCCACTACCGACCGACCTGTCTCATCGACCTGCCGATGCTCGCCGTCAGGCCTTCTTGATCACGCCCTGCTGGGCCAGGAAGTCGACGCACAGCCGCACACACTCATCGAGCGGCATATCCGCGTTCTTGATCACGAGTTCGGCCTTCTCGGGCGCTTCGTACGGATCGTCGATCCCGGTGAAGCCCTTGATCTCGCCCGCCCGGGCCTTCTTGTACAGGCCCTTCGGGTCGCGGCCCTCGCACACATCGAGCGGGGTGTCCACGAACACCTCGTAAAACTTCAGACCCGCCGACTCGTGCATCTCGCGGCACAGGTCGCGATCGGAGCGGTAGGGCGAGATGAAACTCGTCAGCGTGACGACGCCCGCGTCGGTGAAGAGCTTGGCGACTTCCCCGATACGGCGGATGTTCTCCGCCCGATCGTCCGCGGAGAAGCCAAGGTTCTTGTTGAGCCCGTGGCGGACGTTGTCGCCGTCGAGGCGGTAGGCGTTGACGCCCTCGTTGACCAGCGCCTGCTCGAGAGCCGAGGCGATCGTCGACTTGCCCGATCCAGACAGCCCGGTGAACCAGAGCGTGGCGCCCTGGCACCCGAGCGCCTTCCAACGCTCGTCCCGGGAAATGTCGCCCTCGTGCCAGTGGATGTTGGTCGCCTTCACCTGGGTCATCGTGTCCTGCCTCTCAGATACGGCCTTTGATAGGTATACTGCCCCGGATCGCTACCGGGGGGATCGAGTCTAGGCGTCGCACACTTGAGCCTGCCCGGATGGCACCCATCAACAAACCGAGGGCATGCCCGGCCCCACCCTCACCGCATCCGCGCGGATTCTGAGCCGAACTACACCTGTGCGAAACGGCACGCGGCTCGCAGCCGATATCGCATATGCCTGTCGGGCGGCCGCGGAGGGCAACTCCGCGCCCGGTCGGCAACAATGAACAGAGTCCTTCCGGCGCGTGTATACACCGGAGACTCGAGGAAGGCGGCTAGAGATGTTTGAACGCTTCACAGATCGTGCACGCAAGGTCATGGCCCTGGCCAACCAGGAGGCACAGCGTTTCAACCACGAGTACATCGGGACCGAGCACATCCTGCTCGGCCTCGTCAAGGAAGGCTCCGGGGTCGGGGCGAACGTCCTCAAGAACCTCGATGTTGACCTGCGCAAGGTCCGCCTCGAGGTCGAGAAGCTCGTCAAGGCCGGACCCGAGATGGTGACCATGGGCAAGCTGCCCCAGACGCCACGCGCCAAGAAGGTCATCGAGTACGCGATCGAGGAAGCGCGTTCGCTCAACCACAACTACGTCGGCACCGAGCACCTCCTGCTGGGGCTCCTCCGCGAGCACGACGGCGTGGCGGCCCAGGTGCTGATGAATCTCGGGCTCAAGCTCGAAGAGGTGCGCGAGGAGGTCCTCAACCTGCTCGGCGCCGGCGCGGAATCTGAAGCCGACTCGGCGCTCGCCGGCGGTGGCGGACCCGGGGAAGGCGGGCCCGCTCGGAAGGGCAAGAGCAAGACGCCCGCGCTCGACTCGTTCGGTCGCGACCTCACCGAGCTCGCGAAGGAAGGCGAGCTCGATCCCGTCATCGGGCGCGCCAACGAGATCGAACGCGTCACGCAGGTGCTCTGCCGTCGCACGAAGAACAACCCCGTCCTCCTGGGCGAGGCGGGCGTCGGCAAGACGGCGATCGTCGAGGGCCTCGCCCAGCGGATCATCGCCAACGACGTGCCCGAGATTCTCCACGAGAAGCGCCTGGTGGTGCTCGACCTCGCGATGATGGTCGCCGGCACGAAGTACCGCGGCCAGTTCGAGGAGCGGATCAAGGCGGTGATGAACGAGGTTCGCCGCGCCAAGAACGTGATCCTCTTCATCGACGAGCTGCACACGCTCGTCGGCGCCGGCGGCGCCGAGG
>JAUIFD010000016.1 GCA_030429485.1 Phycisphaerae bacterium
GCGCATCGAGACGCGGGTTGACGAGGCGGCCGATGACGACCGCGGAGCGGGCGTCGCGATCGTGGTTACGGACACGGGGCCGGGCATTCCGGCGGAGTCTGCCAAACGGGTGTTCAACCCGTTTTTCACGACGCGGGAGACGGGCACGGGGCTCGGACTCGCGATCGTGCATCGGATCATGGACGCGCACGGCGGGCGGGTTTCGATCTCGCCGGTGCAGGGCAATCAACACCAGCCCGAGAGTGGACGGGGGACGGCGGTGGCGCTGGTCTTCCCGCTTCGTGAGGGGCGCAAGGACGCGGAGGCGTACGTATGAGCACCGTTTTGATCGTGGACGACAAGGAGATGATGCGCGACTCGGTCGCGGCGACGCTGCGCAAGGCCGGCTTCGAGGTTCGCGCGGCCGGTTCGGGCGAGCAGGCGGTGCGCCTCGCGGCGGAGCAGCGCCCGGACGCTGTCGTGACCGACCTGAAGATGCCGGGTATGACCGGGCTTCAACTGCTCGAAGGCCTGCGCGAGATCGACGACGAACTTCCGGTGATCTTGATGACGGCGTTCGGGACGATCGAGACGGCGGTCGAGGCGATGCGCTTGGGCGCGTTCGACTACGTGACCAAGCCGTTCGAGGGCGACGAGCTGATCATCGCGGTGAAGCGGGCGATCTCGCACGGACGGATCGTGCGTGAGAACGCGTTGCTGCGCGCCGAGGTGAGCACGGCGCCGGGCGCTACCCCGCGGCCGGGGGCGGAGCGGCTGATCGGGCGTTCGCCGGCGATCGAGCGTGTGCGCCAGCAGGTGCGGGCGATCGCGGGTTCGCAGGGCACGGTGTTGATCTGTGGTGAGTCGGGCGTGGGCAAGGAAGTCGTCGCCCGGGCGATCCACGAAGAGAGCGAGCGGGCGGGCTCGCCCTTCCTCGCGGTGAACTGCGCCGCGCTGTCAGAGTCGCTGATGGAGAGCGAACTGTTCGGGCATGAGCGGGGGTCGTTCACCGGTGCTGACGCGCTGCGGAAGGGCCGCTTTGAACTCGCGAACGCCGGCACGCTTCTGCTCGATGAGGTGTCCGAGGTCTCGACGCAGGTGCAGAGCAAGCTCCTTCGTGTGTTGCAGGAGCGTTCGTTCGAGCGGGTGGGTTCGAGCGTGTCGATCGGGGTGGACGTGCGCGTGATCGCGACGTCGAACCGCGACCTGCCGCAGTCGGTGGCGGACGGGAAGTTCCGCCAGGACCTGTTCTTCCGCTTGAACGTGCTGCCGATCCACGTGCCTCCGCTGCGCGAGCGGCGTGAGGACGTCGGTGTGCTTGCGCAGCACTTCGTCGCCCAGTTCGCGGAGCGCGAGCGCTGCGGCGAGGCGGCGTTTGACGCGCGGGCGATGTCGCTGCTTGAGTCGTACGCGTGGCCCGGCAACGTGCGTGAGCTGCAGAACGTCTGCGAGCGTGCGGTGGTGCTGCTCGGGGCGAAGCGCCGGGCGGGCCAGTCGACGACGGTCATCAACTCGGACATGATCGAGGCGTGGCTGATTCCGTCGGCGGCGCGGGCGCTGGCGCAGGCTGCGATGGCCACCAACGGGCACACCAACGGCACGAACGGCTCGGGCGAGAACGGGGCGTCGCGCACGGATGGGACGTCGCCCATGGTGGAAGCCAAGCCGGCCGGTCCGATGGGGCGTGTGCACATCGGCGCCAACGGGGAGCTGCTCCCGCTCGAGCAGGTCGAGCGCGAGGCGATCATCGGGGCGCTGCGGCGGTTCTCTGGGCATCGCCAGAAGACGGCGAAGGCCCTGGGCATCGGCGTCCGCACGCTTGGGCTCAAGCTCAAGAAGTGGAAGGAGCAGGAGCTCGTGGAGCCGACGCTGTAGGCATCGGTTTGGTCCGCGGTTTGCGGGAGGCTCTGCGTGAACTTCATCGACGGGGTTACCAACGCGGGAGCGATGCCAAGCCTGGAGCTGACGATGCGCTATGCCGCGCAGCGTCAGCGCCTGATGGCGCACAACATCGCGAACGCGGACACGCCCGGGTTTATCGCCCGGGACGTGCCGCCGAGCGAGTTCCAGGGGCTCTTGCAGGAAGCGGTGGCGGATCGGCGCAAGGCGACGGGCGGGCGGTTCGGCTCGCTCGACTGGCGGGCGACCCGGGCGATCACGCGGGGTTCGAACGGCCTGGAGCTCAGCCCGCGGCAGGCGCTGGGCGGAGTGGCGTATCACGACCGGGGCGTGCGCGATCCGGAGCGGATGCTCCAGGCGCTGACGGAATCGACCTCGGCGTTCCGCGTGGCGGCGGACCTGTACCGGGCGCATCGCACGACCATACTCGGCGCAATCGCCGAACGCGTGTAACGGAGGCTGACCCATGTGGGGCGCACTCGACATCCCAACGAGCGGCATGATCGCTCAGCGCGTGCGCCTGGAGGCGATCAGCGCCAACCTGGCGAACAAGGACGCACTCTACAACGCTGACGGTGAGTACGAGCCCTACAAACGCCGCATGGTGCACTTCGCCCCGGGCGATCCCTCGGCGGATACGTCCAGCGGGCGGGCGATGGGGGTGCACGTCTCCGCGATCGAGATCGACCATGAAGCGGTGCGCGAGAAGTGGGACCCGTCTCATCCGGAGGCGGACGATCGCGGGTACATCCAGATTCCGGATATCGACGGCGTGACCGAGCAGGTCAACGCGATGGCGGCGACCCGTGCGTACGAAGCGAACGTGCTGGCGGCTGAGGCGATCAAGAGCACAATGGCCCAGGCTTTGCGTCTGCTCGCGTAACGCACCAGGAGACCGTGGATGAGCGATCCTGTTGGACTGATCGGGGCGAGCGGCGGGGCGCAGCTCCCGCAGCGCGGGCCCGTGCGGAGCGCGGAGCCCCAGGACGGGCAGAGCTTCAAGGACACGCTCCTGGAGAGCCTGAAGGAGGTCGATCGCCTGCAGGCCGAGGCCACCCAGGCGACCGAGGACCTTCAGACCGGCGCCCGCAACGACGTCGAGGGCGTGATCGCGGCGACGCAGAAGGCGGACCTTGCGTTTCGGATGCTCCTGAGCGTGCGGAACAAGGTCGTGCAGGCGTACGACGAAGTGAAGCAGATGCGCGTCTGAGCGGTAATCGCCTGGGACGGGCGCATGAATGCGCAGTGGAGCTGGGCACTGACACCCGCAAGAGCGTGAACTGAAGTTCATCTGCCGGTCCCGCCGAACCGTTGACCGACGAGCGGCGTGCGGAGCGCGCCCCGCGCTCGGCACGGAGGCCTGGGATGGGACAGCTTCAGCAGGCGCTGCAGACGATCAAGGATGCGCTCGGTCGGATGACCGCCAGCCAGCAGCTGCTGCTCGGCTCGCTCGCGGTTATCGCGGTCATGGGCCTGTTCCTCGTCTCGCAGTATGCCGGCGCACCCAGGTGGGTTGAACTCGTCGCGGATGGCGATGCGGCGAACACGCAGCAGACGCTCGCGGTCCTGCGACAGGCCGGGGTCGACGCGGATTCGAAAGACGGGCGGGTCGTTGTGCCGCCCTCGCAGCAGAGCGCCGCGGTGACGGCGCTGGCCCAAGCTGGACAACTCCCCTCCGACACAACCATCCTCTTTCAGAACCTCCTCGAGAAGCAGGGGATGCACCTCTCGCGCCAGCAAAACGAGCAGGTCTACCTGATCGCGCTGCAGAACGAGCTCGCACGGATCATCCGCGGGTTTGGCGATGTGCGCGATGCGGCGGTGCTGCTCGATATCCCCGAGCCGCGCGGGCTCGGATCGTCGGTGCGCCAGCCGACCGCATCGGCGACGATCTTCACGCGGTCGGGGCGCGAGATCGATCAGGGGACGGTGGACGCGGTGGCCGAGCTGATCTCGGGAGCCCGGGCCGGTCTCAGCGTTGATCGCGTCCGCGTCATCGACGGGAGTTCGGGGCGCCAACGGCGTCCTACGAAGAAGGACGACCTGGTTTCGACCACCTACCTCGAACACGCGGCGAAGGTTGAGGATCAGGTGCGATCGAAGATCGACGATCTACTCTCGTATATCCCCGGTCGCACCATCGCGGTGACCGCGAGTGTCGATGTGACACGCGTGCGCAGCGAGACGCAACGCTACCTCGATCCCGAGCGAGGCACGGTCTTGTTGCCTGCGTCGGAGGAGTCCACTTCGAGCGAGCAGGGCGGCGCGTCGAACGGCGCTCAGCCGGGCGTGCGCTCCAATGTCCGGGCTGATCTCGGTTCAACCTCGGGTGACAGTGGTTCGACATCGAAGCAAGAGACGTCGTCGACCGATTTCGAAAGCCACGTCGGTCACGAGACGCAGCAGATCGAGGACCCGCGCGGCATGCCGACGCGTCTGGCTGCCTCGATCAACATCCCGCGGAGCTACATCGCGAGCCTGATCGCGCCGCCCGCCGCGGCCGACGGCGCGGACCCCGCGCCGATCGACGATGCGGCGATCGCGACCCGCTTCGAGGCCGAGCGTGAGTTGATCCGCCAGAGCGTGCTCCCGCACGTGCAGACGGTCAGCGCCACCGGTGTGACGCCGGGCGAGGTCGTTGTCACGATGGTGCCGGTGGAGATTGAGATAGGGAGACTCGCGCCGGCGCAGGCGGGCCTGCTCGGCAGCATCACGGGCGGGGACGTCGCCGGCGCTGGTGGGATGATCGACAAGATCGTGCTCGGCGGGCTCGCGGCGGTGTCGCTCGGGCTCATGGTGATGATGGTCCGCAAGGCGGGCAAGCGCGACGAGCTGCCGACGCCGGAGGAGATCATCGGCATTCCACCGCAACTTGAGACGCCGAGCGATCTGATCGGCGAGGCGGGCGAGGAGGACTCCGCGCTGGCCGGCATCGAGGTGGACGATCGCGACATGGCCGCCGCGAAGAAGCTCCAGCAGGTGCAGGACCTGCTGGACCAGCAGCCGGGCACGGTGGCGTCGTTGCTCGGGCGTTGGGTTTCATCGGAGGAGGGCTGATCGATGGCGATGGTGATGCGTCCTCTTCCCGCGTCGGTGAGTGAGCTGGACGGGCTCACGAAGTGCGCGATCCTGCTGCTTGCGGTCGGGCCGGAGAAGGCGTCGAAGGTGCTGGCGGGGATGCCGGCGGAGTCGGTGGAGCGTGTGACGCGGCACATCGCGTCGCTCGGGCGCGTGCCGCATGACTTGATCACGCAGGTCGTCGACGAGTTCTACCAGGTCACCATCGCGTCGCGTCACGCGGCGGAGGGCAATCTCGACATCGCCAAGCAGATCTTGAACTCCGCGCTCGATCCGGACCAGGCCAAGCGCGTGCTCACCCAGATCCAGACGCAGGTGCAGAAGACGCCGTTCTCGTTTCTCCAGCGTGCGGAGAGCGAGAACCTGCTGACGTTCATCCAGGACGAGCATCCGCAGACGATCGCGCTGATCGTGTGCCACCTGCCGCACCACAAGGCGGCGGAGGTGCTGGTCGGGCTCCCGATGCAGAAGCAGATCGAAGTGATCAAGCGCATCGCGAACATGGAGCAGACCAACCCAGAGGTGATCCGCGAGGTCGAACGCGGGCTCGAGAGCCGCCTGAGCAACATGCTGAGCCAGAGCATGGAAAAGACGGGCGGCGTCGACGCGGTGGCGGAGGTGCTCAACCTCGCGGATCGGGCGACGGAGAAGGCCATCATGGAGGGCCTCGAAGCGGAGGACCCCGATCTGGTCGAGCAGATCCGCCGCCTGATGTTCGTGTTCGAGGATCTGATGCTCGTCAACGACAAGGGCATCCAGTCGGTGCTCAAGGAGATCGAGAACGACGAGTTGGCGCTCGCGCTCAAGACCGCGAGCCCGGAGCTCCAGCAGAAGATCCTGGGCAACATGTCCGACCGCGCAGCGACGCTCATCCGCGAGGAGATGGAGTTCATGGGCCCGGTGCGCGTGAGCGACGTCGAGTCGGCCCAGCAACGGATCGTGGATGTCGTGCGCAGGCTTGAGGAATCGGGCGATGTGATCGTCGAGGGACGCGGCGGCGATTCGGAGATGATCGTGTGAGCGCGCGGGGTGTGCCATGGGCGTGATCCGACGCGCCGGTGCGGTCCGCCCCGCTGTGGCGGGCGAGAGCGTGCGCTTCGACGACTTCGCGCGCGGGCGCGAACTCGCGCAGGAAGCCGCGCAGGAGATGGCGCAGCGGATCTTGGGCGAGGCCCGGCGTGAGGCGGAGCGCTTGCGCGCCGAGGCCAAGGCCGAGGGCGAGCGCGCGGGGGTGGCGGAAGGACGCGAGCGGGGTCTGGCGGAGGGGCGCGAGCAAGGGCGGGCGGAGGCGAAGTCGGAGTGGGACGAGCGCCTCTCGACGCTGCACACGGCTTGGGAGCGCGCGCTGGCGGGGTTTGAGGCGCAGCGCGAGGCGATCGTGCGAGGTGCGATGGACGACCTGCTGCAGATCGCGTCGGATATTGCAAGCCGCGCGACACACCGCGCGATCGACGCCGCCCCGGGGCGCGTCGCTGCGGCGTCTGTAAGAGCGTTGATCGATGGTTGCAGTGCGCGCACACGCCTGGCGATCCGGGTGCACCCCGAGGACGCGCCGGACGTGTCGGAGCTGTGGGGCACGTTGGTGGCACGAGCGCAGGCGTCGGAGCACGTCGAGCTTGTGGAGGATGCGACGCTCGAGCGAGGTTCGTGTGTTGCGGTCAGCGAAGGCGGAGCGCTGATGGACGAGTCGGCAGCGACGCGCCTGGAGCGGATCATCGATGAACTGCTCGGGAGGGGCGGGGCGTGAGCTGGCTTACTCCGTACCGAGCACGGGTGGCGCGGGCGCTGGCGGGGCGCGTGGTGGGGCGTGTGAGCGCCGTGCGCGGGCTCACGCTGTGGGTGGCGGATCTGCCGTTGCCGGTCGGCTCGCTCGTGCGCGTGCGACCAGACGGCGAGACCGATCAGTTTGGACAGATCGTCGGATTTGACGCGGGGTGTGCTGCGGTGATGCTGCTGGGCACGGGCGTCGGCGTGCGCGTGGGCGATGGCGTCGAGGGCGTGCAGACCGACCAGACCGCGCGCGTCGGCGATGCGCTGCTCGGGCGCTGTGTCGACGGGCTCGGTCGCCCGATCGACGGCGCGCCGGCGCCTGCGGGTTGCTTGGCGCGCACGCTCGATCCGCCACCCCTCGGAGCCCTGAAGCGCGAGCCGATCCGGCAGCGGCTCGCTACAGGCGTGCGCTCGATCGATCTCTTCAACACGCTCGGGCGCGGGCAGCGCATCGGGATTTTCGCGGGCCCGGGCGTGGGCAAGAGCACGCTGCTCGGGCAGATCTCGCGCCACACGGAGGCCGAAGTGTGTGTCATCGCGCTCATCGGCGAGCGCGGGCGCGAGGTGCGTGAGTTCGTCGAGGACACGCTCGGGGAAGAGGGGCTTCGGCGTTCGGTGGTCGT
This sequence comes from Phycisphaerae bacterium, assembly GCA_030429485.1. Lineage (GTDB taxonomy): Bacteria > Planctomycetota > Phycisphaerae > Phycisphaerales > UBA1924 > JAUIFD01. The sequence goes on from JAUIFD010000016.1 coordinate 7,350, forward strand.
GGTGGCGACCGGCGACGAGCCACCGTTGATGCGTTTGCGAGCGGCCAAGTTCGCGTGTGCCGCGGCGGAGCACTTCCGCGACCAGGGCAAGCACGTGCTGCTTGTCATGGACTCGCTGACACGCTTTGCGCACGCGCAGCGGCAGGTCGGATTGAGCGTGGGCGAGCCGCCCGCGACGAAGGGGTACACGCCGAGCGTGTTCAGCGCCCTCGGGCTGCTGCTTGAGCGCGCCGGGGCGGTGAGTGCTGCGGACGGCACGCCGGGCGGGAGCGTGACGGGCCTCTATACGGTGCTTGTCGAGGGTGACGACCTGCGCGATGATCCGATCTCGGACGCGGTTCGGGGCATTCTCGACGGGCATGTGGTGTTGTCTCGCGACCTGGCGCAGCGCGGGCACTTCCCGGCTGTGGACGTGCTCGACTCCGTCTCGCGCGTGGCCGACCGCGTGACGGACGAAACGCACCAAGCGGCGCGGCGTCAACTCGCCCGCCTGCTCGCGGAACATCGGCGCGTGGAAGAGCTTGTAGAGGTCGGGGCGTACGTGGCGGGATCGAACCCGCAAGCGGACGTTGCGATTGAGTCGATCGCGAGGATCGATGCGCTGCTCTGTCAGGGCGTACACGAGCACGAGACATACGAGGACGCGTCCCGGGCGATGCTCACGCTCGCGGTGCAGACGGGCGAAGCGCTGCGCCGGCGGATCGGGCAGCAGCGGGCGACACGGGAGGCGGCGTGATGGCGAGGTTCGTGTTCAGACTGCAGCGGGTGCTCGAACAGCGCGAGCGGGAGGAGCAGGATCGCCGATCGGAGCTGGCGCGCGAGATGCGGGCGCACCGGGAGATCGCGGCCCGCCTACGCGAGTTGCAGGGCCGTCTGCGTGACGAGCGGGCGACGCTCGCGTGCGCGCTTGGGGCGGGCGGGCGAGTCGCGCTTCGTGACGCACGCGAGCAGGCGGGTGTCTCTTTGCACCTGGAGCGGCTCATCCGCGAGGGCGGGGCCGACCTTGCGGTCGCGGAGGGGCGGTGTGATACGGCGCGGGCGCGGCTCGCGAGCGCGACGGCACGCCGGCGGGCGGTGGAGTTGATCCGTGAGCGGCGTATGGCCGACTGGGCGCGCGATCAGCGCCGTCGCGAGGCGGCCGTGCTCGACGACCTGATCAACGCGAATCGGAGGGCAGCATGAGAGCGATCTGGTCGGCGGTGTCAATACTCGCAGTCGCGCACCTGCTCGCGCTGGCGGGCTTCGTGGGGTGGCTCGTTGCGACCGGGCGCCTCGATGCCGACCGCGTGGAGCGTGTGCGGTCGATGCTCGCGGAGACCATCGCGGACGAGCAAGCACGTCTGGTCCTGGAGGCGGAGGTCGTCGCAGCTGCGACGGGTGATGTCGAGGCGGATGTGTACGTCATCCCGGTCTCGGCGTCGGCGATGGTCGAGGAGCGACTGGCGCTTGAGGACGCGGGCAGTGACTCGCTACGGCGCTCGAAGGCCGAGATCGATGCGCTCCGTTCGGCACTCGCGCAGGAGCGAGTCGTCATCGATGGCGAACGCGAGGGCTTTCTTCGAGAGCGGGACGTATTCGAGAAGATGCGCGCCGAGATCGACGAGCTTGAAGGAGACGAGCAGTTCCGCAAGGCGCTCGGCGTGCTGCAGGGCATGAAGCCCGAGGACGCGTCGGCGGTGATCATGGAACTCATCAACGGCGGGGGGCTGCTCGCGATCGAGGGCGGCGCCGACGGGATGACGCAGGCGGTGGCGTATCTCGACCAGATGTCGTCGCGCGCACGGACGAAGATCATGACCGAGATCAAGGACACCGACGTTGGCCTGGCAGCCGAGTTGCTGGAACGCCTTCGCACGCACGGGCTCGAGTCCCGGGCGGCGGAGGAAACCGAGGTTGACCCAGGCTGAGAACTTGACAGGGATTTCGGCGCAGACTGAGCGCAGCGGCGCTGGGCGCGGCTCGCGCGACGATCGGCGCGGGGGTGGTGCGTTTGATGCGCTGTTGGGCCACTTCAGCGCATCGGCGTCCACGATCGTCGCTGGGACACTCATGCGGACGCTGGGCGGGGGTGAGGCTCGCATCGAGGCCGAGGCACGGCCCGAAGCTGCGCTTAATCAGGGTGCATCCGAGACGGCTGAGTCTGACAGTCCGGCGCAGAGTGGGCGTGACGCAGAGCGAGCGTCGGGTGAACGCTCGGCGCGCTCGGGCGATGCGCGGGAGCGAACCTCAGATCGACCATCGCCACGGAGCAACGCATCGAAGGCGCCAAGCGATCAAACATCGAGCGCCGACACTGGGAGGACAGTGGGGGACGTTTCGGGCCAGCGGAGCGGGGGGAGCGGGACGGAACAGTCGGTGCGCTCGTCGGTTGCGTCGAGCGGGAAGGAAGCAGACGCGGCGCCCCTGGTCCAGGGTGGGGTAGCTCCCCCACCCGCGGTGATCGCGGCGGGTGGGCTTCAACTTGCGGGCGGCGGCGCGAGCACCAAGGGCGCATCGACGACGGGACCAACCGGCGTGGTGGCGGTGGGGAGCGCTGGGCGAGCGAAGGGTGTGGCGGTTCGTGCGCGCCTGACGCCGGCGAGCCCAACGCCGAGGGGTGATCCGCAGCGCGCGCTCGAGGCGACGGTGCGCCAGTCGCTGACGAGCGCGCTCAAGAGCCGCGACGGCGTGGCGAACATCCGGCTCAAACCTGCGCACCTGGGCACGCTGCATGTGCGCGTCGAGGTCTCGGATGGTCGTGTTTCGGCGCTGTTTCGGGCGGAGTCGGAACAGGCACGCGGGTTGCTGGAGTCGAACCGGACAATGCTCCGCCATGCGCTGGAGGCGCAGGGACTCACGCCGGACCGGGTGGTCGTGGAGGGCGCGGAGTCGGAACGGAGCGGCGCGCAGTTCGGGTCGGAGACCCACGCGCACGACGAGGCCGGGCAAGGACGCCCGGGGCAGGAGCGGCACGCGGAGCGTGCGGCGCGCGGCGAAGGACACGCCGGGCAGAGTGTCGAGGGCGGAGACCCTCCGGGGATCATCGGCGGAGCCGAAGCGGGCTCCGCGCTGACGCGTGTCGGCGTGGAGCTGGGAATCGATACGCGGGTCTAAGTGTGCGCATCGGGTGATGGTGCGGCATGACGAGGGCTTGCGGCTCGGTGTGGCTTGCTTGCTCGGCGCGGTGCGCCGGGGGAGGCGTCGATGGCGTCGGTGGATGCGGTACAGTCGGGCACGAGTCAGACGCAGACTTCCGCGGTGAGCGGTCTGAGCACGGACGAGTTCCTGAAGATCGTGCTTCAGGAGCTCCAGAGCCAAGACCCGCTCGAGCCCAACGACACGTCGGCGATGCTCGAGCAGCTCTCGACCATCCGTTCGATTCAGTCGGACACCGACATGATGGACCGGCTTGAACGCGTCGTGTCGCAGAACGCACTGACGTCGGCGTCCGGCCTCGTGGGCACGCAAGTCGGCGGGCTCAACGAGTTTGGTGATCGAGTGTCGGGGCTTGTGCGGGCTGTGTCGGTCACCGACGAGGGGCCCGTGCTTCGGCTTGAGTCGGGTGACCGCGTGTGGCTCGATGACGTCGACGAGTTCCGGATCGCGGAGTCAGACACCGACGAAGCCGCGGACGACGCTTCGGGCGATGGAGACGACGCGTGATCGGGCTGGGCTTGTCGCTCTTGCGGGGGCTGACCGGGATCGGCTCGGGCGGGAGCTCGCCGAGTTCGGGCGGAGCGATCTCGCTTGACCAGGCGACGTTCGAGGACTTGCTGGATCGTGCGCGATCGGGCGAACTCACCGCGGGGTTCGACGTGAGCGTGGCGAGGGGCGTGGACGCGGAGGTCTCCGAGGAGACGCTCACCAAGCTCGGCCCGATTGTGGAGTCGGCGCTCCAGTCGGGCGCGAGTCGGATCGCGGTCGTCGAGGGTGATCGGGTGCTGGAGGTGGACGTGCTGCTGCGTCGGGTCACTGGTGTGCGCCCGGTGGGTGAGGGCGAGCTTGTGACGGGCGTGGATGCGGTGGTGCGCCTGGACGAGCCAAAGGCGGATGAGCTAGTCGGGCCCCCGTTTGCGGCGCGTCCGGCGTGGGCGGATTCGGAAGAGGAAGGAGCCTGAGATGGCGTCGACGGTTGCACTGTTCAGCGGCCTGAGCGGGCTCAACGCCAACTCGCGCGGGATCGAAGTCGCGGGGCACAACATCGCCAACGCGAACACCACCGGTTTCAAGTCGAGCCGCATCCTCTACGAGAGCGCGTTCTCATGGACGCTGCGCGAGGCGACCTCGCCGGGCGACACGACCGGTGGGACCAACCCGACGCAGATCGGGCTCGGCGTGAAGGTCGCGGGCACGACGCGCGACATGAACCAGGGCACGGTTACGCTCACGGGTGATGCGCGGGACATGGCGATCGAGGGCGATGGCTTCTTCATCGTGGATCGGGCCGGCGCGCAGCGGTACACGCGGGCGGGCGCGTTCCGTCAGGACGCGGACCGCAATCTCGTCTCGGTCGATGGCGACTACCTGATGGGGTACGGGGTCGACGAGAACTACAACATCCTCGAGGGCGCGCTGACCACGCTGCGCGTGCCGCTCGGCGCGCGGTCGGTCGCGGAGCAGACGACACTCGTGCGGTTCGCCGGGAACCTCAACGCGGCGGGTGCTCTCCCCGCCGGAGGGTCGGTGATTGACCTGATGGACACGACCGGCGCCGGGCTCGCGCAGCTCACCGGCACCGCGCCTCCCCCCGCCGCGGGCAACGTCGTCGAGATGACGACGCTCCTCACGCAGATCGAGGACGCGCTGGCGCCTGGTTCGAGCATGTTCACCTCCGGGCAGACGATCGAACTGCAGGGCGCGGCGAGGTTCGGCGGCGTGCTGCCGACCGCGCAGCTCACTGTCGGCGCCGCGACGACGGTGCAGGACTTCCTCACATTCTTGAATGGGGCGCTGGGCATTCAGACGACGGGCGGGGCGAACCCCGACGGGCGGACGCCCGGCGTCACCATCGATCCGACAACCGGCGCGATCCAGGTCGTCGGCAACACGGGCGAGGTCAACGGCCTCGAACTGCCGGCGAACGCGCTCCGCGTGCTCGATGCGGCGGGCGACTTCGTCCGATCCCCCTTCGCGACGGCAGAGATCGAGGCGGCGACGGGTGAGAGCGTGCGCACGACGTACGTTGCGTACGACTCGCTCGGATCGCTCGTCGAGGCGGAGTTGGGGTTTGTGCTCGAGTCGAAAACCGATCAGGGAACGACATGGCGGTGGTTTGCCGACTCGGACGATGACACCAACGGCGGGCCGGCGATCGCGACCGGGCTCGTGCGGTTTGACACCTCCGGGCAGTTGATCGACGACGAGCCGCTCACGATTACGATCGACCGTTCGGGTTCGGGCGCGGGCACGCCGATCACGTTCACCGTGGACCTGGCGGAGGGCGAGGAACGCGTCACGGCGCTGGCGGCCGAGCAGAGCGAACTCGCGTCGGTCTTCCGAGACGGTCAGCCCTCGGGCACGCTGCAGGACTTCGGCGTGGATCGTGACGGCACGGTGCTCGGTTCGTTCTCGAACGGGCTTGTTCGTCCGCTCGGTCGGGTGGTGCTGGCGACGTTTGCGAACGACGCGGGGCTGCGCGACGAGGGCGACAACGTCTTCGCGGTGACCGCGAACTCGGGTGATGCGATCGTCGCGAACCCGACCACGCTCGGGACGGGCGCGATCACGGGCGGGGCGCTCGAGAACTCGAACGTCGATCTCGGGCGCGAGTTCGTCACGCTGATCACCGCGAGCACGGGCTACTCCGCGGCGTCGCGCGTCATCCGGACGGCCGATGAGCTGTTCCAGACGCTGATCGCGCTCGCGAGGTAGCCAGGGGTTTCGCTGGCGCAGCCGAGGCGCGGGCGGCGACAGCAGGGGTTCCCCTTGAGTGGGCGGGCCTCCGCGGGTAGCCTGCGCACAGGCCCGGTGCCGGGCCAACTCGTGGCGTTGTCAGAGAGGAATCAGAATGAAGTGGAATATTGCTGCGCTTACCGCGGCGGCCTTCGCGTGCGCGGCTCAGGCGGACGTGATCATCACCAACCTGCCCTCCAGCGACTCGACCCAGTCGGCGTTCCTTCAGGACGGACGCATCAAGGCGATGGGCTTCCATATGGGCAACGAGGACTTCCAACTCGAGAACGTGATCATCCGCCTCGATGCGGACTCGACAGCGGTCGACCCGCTCATCCGAATCTACGACGACAACGGTGGGGCGCCTGGGACGCTCATCGACACGATGATCGACCCTGCGTTCGTGGGCATCGGCCCGGCTGACTGGACGTTCACGCCATCAGCATCTGTGACGCTGTCTGCCGGGGCCACGTACTGGCTGGTCGTCTACAACGACGGGGGCGGGAACATTGACTGGAAGGCCGGGTCCACAACGCCGGCCGGTCCGCACGCCACCCACGTCGGTGGGCTGTTCTCGGTTAGTTCCGGCCCGAACCCGCCGCTCACCGGCAACTCGAGCATCCTCAACTCGTACGAGGTGAACGGGTCGACCGGTGACTGCGCCTGCGCCGCCGACCTCACCGGTGGATGCGAGACGAACACGAACGACTTCTTCGCGTTCCTTGCGCTCTACCAGGCGCAGGATCCGGCGGCGGACTTCTCGCCTGGCGGCGGGATCAACACCAACGACTTCTTCGCCTACCTCGCGGCGTACCAGGCCGACCTGAACAACCCCGACTGCCCGGGGTAATTGACGGAGGAGTATGTGATGCGATGGACCCCCATTCTGACCCTCGCGTGTGCCGTGGCGATGGCGCACGGCGACGTGATCATTTCGAACCTGAGCGGCACGACGACGTCAGGGACCTACATCGGCCCCAGTGCGACCACGGTGTACAAGGCCGCGGGTTTCACGATGGGCTCGGACTCGTACAACCTTGAGAGTGTGATCATTCGGGTGCGGAGCTCCGATCCAGCGGCGACGACCGATGTGGAGATCTGGACCGGTAATGGCGCGCCGACCAGCATGATCGCTCAGCTCAGTGGCTCCGCGTTTGACGCAGACGGCCTTTACACCTTCACGCCGACTACGGACGTCACGCTCGCTGCCAACACCACCTACTGGGTCTACGTCAACAACGCGGCGCCGAGCGGCAACTTCTTCTGGGATGGAAGCTCGCTCCCGCCGAGTGGGATTGCCACGAGCGCAGGGTTTCACTTCAATGGAGCAACGAGTCTAACTACGAATGCCTACGAGGTTAACGGCGCCGTAGCGGGTGACTGCGCTTGCATCGCGAACCTGACGGGCGATTGCGAGACGAACACGAACGACTTCTTCGCGTTCCTCGCGCTCTACCAGAACCAGGACCCCGCGGCCGACTTCTCGCCGGGCGGCGGGATCAACACCAACGACTTCTTCGCCTACCTCGCGGCGTACCAGGCCGACCTGAACAACCCCGACTGCCCGGGGTGATCCGGCACGCTCCGGCTTGAGCAGACTGCGACGCGGCCGCGCCCTTGAGGGCGCGGCCGCTTTCCTTTGGCGAGGCGGTATCCTGTCGGCATGCCGATGACGCCGATTCTCGTCGCGACCGACTTCTCTGAGGGATCACGGGCGGCGCTCGAACAGGGCGTGCGTCTGGCGGAGGCGTGGGGCGCGGAGTTGTACGTCGTCCATGTGATTCGGCACGAGGCCGCGGACGAGTTCGCGGATCTGGTGGCGCAGAGCGAGGGCGAGGCGATCCGTCGTCTGACGAGCGCGGCCGAGACCGAGCTGACACAAGAACTCGCGGGGCTTCCGCTCGCGTCGCCGCCCTCGGTGCGGGTGACGATGGGGAGCCCGTCGGGCGAGATCATCTCGGCGGTGGAGCAGTCGGGCGCGGGTCTGCTCGTGATGGGCGCGACGGGCGGGTCGGGGCGCCGGTTCGGCACGGTCGCCGGCCGGTGTGTGCGCAAGTCGACGGCGTCGGTCATGCTGGTGCCCGAATCGCAGCGCGGCGGGTTCGAGCGGATCGTGGCGGGGGTCGACTTCTCTCCGGCGTCGGGGCCGCTGGTGTCGAGGGCTGCGGAGCTGGCGCGTCTGGACGCGTGCGAGCTGCACATCCTGCACGTATGCCAGGTGGCGTGGGAGAGTGCGCGTTGGGGCGGCGTGCCGAGCAACGCGATCGCACTCGAGCAGGAGATGCGAGCGCGCCTTGCGGCGCAGTACGCCGATCAGTTGGCGCCGCTTGTTTCGGGGGTGCAGGCGACGTTCGAGGTGGAGACGCACGCCGACTACGGGGCCGGGCTCATGGAGCACGCCGCGAAGTGGCGGGCGGACCTCGTGGCGGTCGGCACAACCGGGCGCTCGAAGATCGCGTCGCTTTTGCTCGGGAGCACCGCCGAGAAGGTGATGCGCGAGACGCCCTGTGCGGTGCTCGCGGTGAAGCCATAGAAGGGCGCGGGTTCGAGCGCCGTCGGATCGTGCGGCGACACCAGCTGAGAGTGGGCTTTCCCGAAACGCGCCTCGGACGCTCCTACTTGAACATCGCGTCGTCCGGATCACCGCCGGAGACGAGGTACGCCACAAGATCGCGCAGCTCGTCCTCGTTGAACGGGTTGACGAGCCCGACCGGCATCGGCGAGGTGCTGGAGTGCTCGATCGAGGCGATGTCGGCACGCGGGATGGTGAACGCGGTGTCGGGGCTTGCGAAGTTCGGCGCGATGCGCACCTCTTCGGGAGTCGATTCAACGAGCAGGCCCGAAACCTCCGTGCCGTCGGTCTTGGTGACGACCGAGACGGCGTACTGATCGGTGACTGCGAAGCTCGGCTGAATGATCGCGCGGACGAGGTCCTCGGTCGAGTAGGTCCGTCCGACGGTCGTGAGGTCGGGCCCGACGTTGGAGCCCGAGCCGTTGAACTGGTGGCAGCTCGCGCAGCTCGCGGCGAGGTAGAGCCCCGCGCCGCGATCGAAGCTCCGCCCTTGCAGCGTGGCGACGGCGCGTGTCGCGTCGGCGAGTTTCCAATCACGCCACGGACCCTTGGGGAAGACCATGGCGGGAGCGCCCTCGGCGCTGGTGATGTCGGTGAGCAGCGGGGCGAGGGCTGTACGCTCGTAGTCGGTGCACGTCGCGAGAGCGCGGTTGCGCATCGCGTCGATGAACCCGCGGTAGCTCATGCCTCCCGCGCCCGATGCTGCGCGCTGCAGGAAGGTGAAGTACGTCTGGAGCTGTTGGAACGTCCACCACTCGTTGTTGGACAGGGCGTGCGCGTAGGCGAGGGCGCGCGTGGGCGGCGGGCGGTCGAGCATGCCCTTGATGGCGGCGCCGTACGAGTCGTTCTGGCCCGCGAGGGCGGCCCACGTGGGCGGCGTGTTGGAACTCGTGTCGCTCATCCGCGCCAGGCATGGGTCGATCACGCTCGGGTCGCCCAGCGCGATCAGCACCCGGGCGCGCTCGAGATCGACGTCTGGCGAGTCGCTCGCGTCGGTCCGCTGTACCGCAGCGATCAGCGCATCGCTCGTCGGGCCGGCGGGGCCTTCGAGCCCGGTGCGGATGAACGCGAGCGAGAACGCGCGGAGCAGTGCGAGGCGGCGGGCTTCGTCGAGGCCCGACGGGTCGATCGCGACCAACGCGTCGAGAAGGTCGCCGCGGGTCTCGGGAGAGGCGTGGCGCGCGAGTGCGAGCAGGGCGATCGTGGCCTTCGACGCGTCGGGCTCGCTCAGGGCTCGCTCCCGCCAGCGGTCCGTCGCCTGATGCTCGAGCGCGATTCGGGCGGCGTAGCGCACGAACCGGTCACCGTTGGAGAGGTGCTCCCAGATGAAGTCGATGCTGCCCGGGTCGGCGTCGGGGCGGTGCAGCGCCTCCAGGCGATTGCGGAGTTGCGCATCTGGTGTGGGTGTGGTCGGCGCGATGTCGCCGTCGGTGCTCTCCGTCCCGTGGTAGACCACGCGGTGGAGTTTGGAGCCGAGCCGCCTCCCGCCTGTGGTGAAGTAGAGGGCGCCGTCAGCGCCGATCGCGACGTCGGTGAGGGGGAGCGCCTTCGCGGAGACGAACTTCTCAAGCTCGCCGCCGAAGGACGCGCCACTCGGCTCAAGGTGCACGGCGTAGATCAGGCCGTATGTCCAGTCGAGCATGAACATCGCGCGGCGGTAGCGTTCGGGGAACGCGGCATCGGTGCCGAAGATCATGCCGGTCGGCGACGCGGGGCCGATGTCGATAGCGGGGGGAAGCGAGTCCTCGTAGTACGCGGGCCACTTGCCGGAGCCGTTGCGCCATCCGTAGTCGGCGCCGCTTACCGCGTGGCACACGCGAGCGGGGCGATACCAGGGCAGTCCGAGGTCCCACTCCATGTCGGAGTCGAACGCGAAGACGTCGCCCCCGGGCGAGACGGCGAAGTCGTAGCTGTTGCGGAAGCCGCAGGTGATCAGCTCGACCTCCGAGCCATCGGGCGAGATTCGGCAGATGTACCCACCCGGCGCCATGACGCCATTGGCGTGACCACGCGGATCGGGATCGCGCACAAGGAGCTGATCTTCTCCCCACACCCTCGGCACTCGGCTCGCCGTCAGCGTCTCCGGCAGCGGCGTGTGGTTGCCGCACGCGATCATCAGTGACTCACCATCGGGCGCGAGATTGATCGCGTGTGCCCCGTGTTCGCCCGCGCCCGTCACCGGGACGAGCAACTCGGTGGTGTCCACTTCGCCGTCGGCATCCGTGTCAGTGGCGCGAACCACCCCCTTGCCCGTCTCCATGACGTAGAGCGAGTCGAACGCCCAGAGCAGGCCCTGTGCGCCGCGGACCTCGATCGGCACACGCTCGACGCGCGTGGGTGTCTCGAAGTCGTCGGGCGCAGGGGGCGTGATGCGGAAGAGCCCGTTGGACTGGTCGGCGGCGTAGAGCGTGCCGTCCGGGCGCGCACAGATCGCGACCCAGGAACCCTCGGTCTCCGGGTTCACCTCGTGGATCAACTCGACCTCGAAGCCGTCCGGGCAACTGATCGAGGCGTCGCGCCGGGGACTCGGATCGCGCGGCGGGGGCGGCGGGGCGGCTGGCTCAGGCGTGGGGGCGGGAGTGGGGTTGGCAGGCGTGTCCCCGGGGGGAGACGCGGACTGGCCGCAGGCCGCAAGGATCGACGAGAGGGCGAAGGCGATGGGGACGGCTCGACGCATGGCGGGCATGGTAGAGAGATACGATGACGGCTCGCAGGCCCCCAGGGTTTGTTCCTGGAAAAGGCGGTCTCGGTTAGGGCATTCCCTTTCCCTGGGGAACTTCGCAGAGATTTCACTTGCCCGATCGGGCGATCGAGCTACTCTCGGTGCGGAGGGTCCGATCGGAGGTGGCGTCACCCCGTGCGGCATCCGCAGCCTTGGGGCGAGCGCCCCGGATGGAGAAAGAGATGAAGAACGTCATTGCGCTTGGCGTGGTGGGGCTCGCCGCTTCGTGCGTGTCGGCCGACCCGGTGCGGGTGGAGATCACGGGGTCCTGGGACTTTGGCAACCTGCGGTCAGGGCCGCTCAACGGCATCAACTCCGGTGATGTCTCGATGAGCTTCGACCTCGACTCGACCAGCTACGTCGATAGCTCGACCTTCCCGGTGCGCGGCTACTTCATTGATCCCGCGTCGTTCGTGCTGACGGCTGGCGGCGTGACGGTCGGCATGCCGGCCTCGATTCCCTCGAACCGCGTGCCGCTCTTTGTCGTGCGTGACAACGACCCGGCGGTCGATGGCTTCTACCTCTCGAGCTTCCCCGTTGACGCGGGCTTCCCCAACGGCGTGCTCATCGACAACGCCGGGCTGCTGGACCAGTACGTCTCCACCATCTTCCAGGCGACCTACGCCGGCGATCGTCTCTCCTCGCTCAACATCGAGGACGCGGCGGGTACCTACGACTTCACCGGCCTCCAGGTGTTCAACTGGGGCATCGAGGACGGTGGACTCCAGCCGGTGGGTTGGATCTTCGATCAGTTCACCATCACGGTGATTCCGGCTCCGGGTGTGCTTGCGGCGGTCGCGCCGCTCGGGCTCGCTGCGGTTCGCCGTCGCCGATAGCTCTCTTCTCCTCCGCGATTCGAACTCGCGTGAGTGCCCGCCCGCCCCTCCTTGGGGCGGGCGGTGTCTTTTTGGAGTTCGTGGCGAGCGCGCGATCGGAGGCTGAAGCGGCGCGACCCCTGCGATCAGTTGGTCGAGAAACGATGGACCATCACGTGGCGATAGGTCTGCTCCGGACGCAGCACCGCGTTCGGCCAGCCCGCCTCGCCCTGGTGGTTGATCGAATCCGGGAAGACCTGCGTCTCGAGACAGAACGCGCCGTGCTTGGGGTATATGGCGCCGCCCTTGCCCGGGAGGTTGTCGAGGAAGTTGCCCGAGTAGAACTGCACGCCCGGCTGATCGGCGTAGATCTCCATGACGCGACCGGATCCCGGATCAGACGCGCGCGCGACGAGGCGGTACGCGTTGGGCGAGCCGTTGACGACGTAGTTGATGTCGTATCCGCCCGGGTCGTCCGAGCCGTTGCCGGGCAGCTGCCCGATGTCCCGCCCGATCGCCTTCGGCGTGCGGAAGTCGAACGGGGTGCCCGCGACGGGTGCGATCTGCCCGGTCGGGATGAGCGTCGAATCGACAGGGGTATACCGGTCGGCGTTGAGCATGAGCTGCTGGCCGAGGATGGTGCCGCTCGCCTGGCCCGCGAGGTTCCAGTAGGAGTGGTGCGCGATGTTGATCGGCGTCGGCGCGTCAGTCCTCGCTTCGGTGATGACGCGCAGCTCGTTGTTGTTGGTGAGCTGATACTCGACCTGCACACGTACGGCGCCGGGGTAGTTCTCCTCGCCCGCGGGTGAAACGTACGTGAGGCGCACTCCCGGGCCTTCGATGCCCTGGAACGTCTCCGCGTCCCACACGACCTTGTCGAACCCCTTGTTCCCGCCGTGCAGGTGGTTGGGGCCGTTGTTGGTGGCGAGTTGGTAGGTGTGTCCGTCGAGGGTGAACCTGCCTTCGTCGATGCGGTTGGCGACTCGCCCGGCGATGGCGCCGAAGTAGGGGCTCTTCTCCTTGTACTCGGCGAGGGTGTCGAAGCCGAGCGCGATGTCCTGGTATCGGCCGTCGCGGTCGGGCATCCAGCACTCGGTGACGATGGCGCCGTAGTCGGTGATGCCGACGCGAGCGCCCTTCGCGTTCTCGAGGGTGTAGAGCGTGACGGGCTTGCCGTCCGCCTCGCCAAACGGCGCTTCGTTGATCATGGATCGCGCTCCGGTGCAGCCGGTCATCATGAGGGCAAGACTGAACACTGCGCCGATGGCGCCGATGAGCTTGGTGTGCATACCTACTCCTGCTTTCCTATACCTCGTTTGCTCGCCCAGATGCGCCGGACGACCTCGTCGCCGAACACCCCGATCAGAATAACCGCGCCGATGATGGCGAACTCAAGCTGTGTGGGGATGCCGAGGAGGTTGATGGAGTTGTAGAGCACGCGCATGAGCGCGGCGCCGATGACCACGCCGAGGATCGAGCCCTCGCCCCCGCGCAGCGAACACCCGCCGAGCACCGCCGCCGCGATGGCGTAGAGCTCGTAGAAGTTGCCGTGGCTCGCCGGCTGCACCGCCTTGACGTCGAGCGCAAAGAGAATGCCCGCGAAGCCCGCGAGCCCCGCACAGATGATGTAGGTGAGCGTGATGATCCAATCGACGTGGATGCCCGCATACCGCGCCGCGTCGGGATTCGAGCCGACCGCGAAGATCTGGCGTCCCCAGACGGTGCGGTGCAGGAAGAACGCCGCGAGCAACGCGATCACCGCGAGGTAGACGAACGAGATGGGGATCGCGAACCCGACACCGGGGATGGGGATCTGCGTCGAAACGAGCCGCACGAGCGAGTCGTCATAGGTCGAGCCAAAGCCCATCGTGCGATCGTCGGTGATCCAGCGTGCCACGCCGCGGTAGATCAGGAGCCCGCAGAGCGTGACGATGAACGGCTGCAGTCGTGCCTTGGTGATCAATAGTCCGTGGATGACTCCCACGAGAAGCGCGACGCCCATGGTCGCGACGATCACCGAGGGCCATCCCCACCCGTGTTTGACGAGAAGGAGCGGCATCAGGCTTCCGGTCAGCCCGATCACCGAGCCGATGCTCAGGTCGATCCCGCGCGTGATGATGGGGAACGCGACGCCGATCCCGATGATGCCGAACATCGCGATGCGTTCAGCCAGGTTGCCGAGGTTGTATGCGCCAAAGAACTCGGGCTTGCGCAGCCCGGTGATCACACACACCGCGATCAAGAGCGCGAGAATGCCGAGGATCTTCTTCAACGCAAGCCTCCGGAGCCGCACAACAGCGCGGCGCGGTCGTGGCGTTAGCCGCCCAGCTTCTCCTTGAGGTCGGCGTGAAACTCCTCGACGTTGTCGGGCGTGATCTTGCGCGCCGGGATGTCAAGGAAGCCGGACTCCGGGATCACGCTCTTGTCGCCGCGGGCGATCGCCGCGAGCACGCGGACGGATTCGTACCCGTACATGTAGGGGTTCTGGACGACCGTGCCGAAGACGTGCCCCGCCTTGATGCCCTCGAGGGTCGCGTCATCCTCGTCAAAGCCGACGACGGTGACTTTCCCGAGTTTGTCCGCGCCGGCGAGCGCGTTGAGCACCGCCGGCGTGTTGTATGCAAAGAGCCCGACCATCGCGTCGATATCGGGGTGCACCGCGAGAGCGTCTTCCGCCTGCGCCTGCGAGCCGGCCTGCGTGAAATCGTCGGTGCGCGTATCGAGGATCACATACCCGTTGCCTTCGAGGCGAGCGTTGGGCGGGTCGTAGCGCGTCGGGTCGTGCGAGCGCCCGAGGATCTCGTCGATCACGCCCTGACGCCGGCGCTTCGCGTTGTCCTGCTCCAGGCGCCCGATGAAGATCATCAGCTCGCCGCCGCCGGGCAGGGCTTCTTTCACAAGCTCGCCGCACATGCGACCGGCCGAGTAGTTGTCCATGCCGATGTACAGCACGCGGTTGGAGTCCGGAGCATCGGAGTCGTGCGTGATGAGCGTGGTGTGGGCGGCCGCTTCGTTGAGCTTCTCGTTCTGGTTCTCGCCGTCGATCGGGGAGATAGCCATGCCATCGACCTGACTGGTGAGCATGTCCTCGATCATGCGGTTCTGATCGACGATGCCCGTCGGCATGAGCACATCGACGTCGGCGTCGAAGTCGACGCTCGCCGCCTTCGTGCCCGATTCGGCGAGCGTCCAGAACGACGCGATGCCGTTGGTGATGAACGCGACGTGGGGCTTGTCCGCCTGCCCGCCGCCACCCCCGCCGCCGTTGCCGCCGCCTGCTCTGCCGCCAGAGCCCGCTTGCCCGCACCCGCCGATCGCCAGCACGCCGGCGCACAGAGCCGTGATGATCGCTTGTCGCATCGTGAGTCCTTTAGTTGACGGTCAGTTGACGGTCAGCCCGCCGTTGACGTGAATGGTTTGTCCGGTGACGAACGACGCCGCCTCGCTCGCGAAGAAGACCGCGGCCCCGGCGACATCCACCGGCAGGCCCCACCGGTCCATGGGGATGAGCGCGCGGTACTCGTCCTTGTCCTTCTGCGCGTCCTTCTCGTGGCGCTCGACCGGGATCCACCCAGGCGAGATCATGTTGCAGGTGATGTTGAAGGGCGCGAGCTCGCCAGCCATGGATCGCATCCACCCGTTCTGCCCGCCCTTGGCCGCGACGTAGGCGGAGAAGTTGGGCACGCCGCGCTCGAAGACCTCCGACCCGATGTTGATGAGCCGCCCCCAGCGCTGCTGCTTCATGTGGGGCAGCACGCGGCGGGTGAGCAGGTACGGGCTCTTGATGAAGAAGTCGAGCATCGACTGGTAGAACGACCAGTCGTACTCCTCGATCGGCGAGTGGGGCTGATCGGGCGTGGCGTTGGGGATCAGGATGTCCACCGGCCCGAGCGCCTTCTCGACGCCCGAGACGAGCGCATCGACCGAGCCCTCGTCGATGACGTTGGCCCGGAGCATGACGCCCTCGTACCCGTGGCTCTTGAACTCGTCGAGGGCGGCCTGGGCGCGGGCCTCGTTGTTGTAGTAGTTCATGGCGACCCTGGCGCCCGCGGAGCCGAGGGCGAGGGCCATGGCCTTGCCGAGCCCCGTGGAGGAGCCGGTGACGAGCGCGACGCGCCCGGTGAGGTCGAAGCTGGGCGCGTGGTTGGGGGTGGGCATGGGGCCTCCGGGGCTGGCGTGGGCGGGGCTCAGCGTACCGGAAAGCAGCGAACCATCAAGGCGGCGGCGGGGCGGCGCCAGGGACTTCGACCGTGCCACCGTGATCGGCGCTGCGATCATAGTGCCTTTCGACATCAAGCGACGACCGCGGGGTTATCGTGTCGAGGACTGGGACCATGATCGTTTCTTGATCGCACTATAGAAAGGCACAGGGGTCTCGATGCCATCCCGCCATGGAAACACTGACGGAAGTGTGACTCGGGCTCTTTCCCGATGCGTGCGCCGGGCCCCTGCTGGTTCGGTCTGCTGGGTCAGGGTCTTGGATAGCAACCGTGATCAGGATGGGATCCGCTCGGCGCTCTCTGCAGTCTGCGAGATCGCTTGGCGATCTGCAAGGCATGCGATCTTGTCTCTGCAAGACATGATACGTCTAGCCGATGCGGGCGCTTTCGTCCATTTTGATGAGGTGTGGATTCTGTCGCCGCAGCCGTCGGATGATGTCTTGGCGAGTACGCCACATGTGTATCTCACCGCAGACGCTGGGGTTGTTGGACAGGCTCCAGGGCAGCTCCGCCAGTTGGAGCGTGCGAGCGACTCCATGGGCTTGGTCGCGGCGTTCGGTGATGGGGACGGGCTGAACTACTTCTGCACCGACACTCAGTTGGGTCGATGCCTAACGGAGATGGCGGACGACGTGTCTGAGTAGGTGCCATGCTTGGACAAGGTGCCCGCCACGGGCATCGAACCTCTGGGACTTTGAGTTGCCGGCCGGGATGGCATCATGAACGGTTCACCGTGCCACCATGATCGGCTCTGTGATCTTGATGCTCTTCGAGTATGGGGCGACGATCGATCGAGCTTCCGGGGCGGGGCGGTTTGCCCCGGCTGGGCGGTAGGCTGCATGCATG
The DNA here is from genome assembly GCA_030429485.1 of Phycisphaerae bacterium. Lineage (GTDB taxonomy): Bacteria > Planctomycetota > Phycisphaerae > Phycisphaerales > UBA1924 > JAUIFD01. The sequence goes on from JAUIFD010000016.1 coordinate 24,396, forward strand.
GACACACCGCGCGGGCCGACCCACTACGAATCAAGATCGCAGAGCTGATCTTGATGGCACGGCAGAGGCGCGAGATCTTGGTGCCACCCCGCCCACCCCGCCCATCGGTCGGGCCGCGGCAGGACGGCTTCGAGGCCGGCCCGTGCGGGCGGAGCGCTGCACGTCAAGAGTGAAAACGCCCGGGCGCGGGCCCGGGCGTCTCGTGTCTTCTGCTGTTCTCTGCTGCGCGCTTCCGCGTTGAGTTGCCTACGCCGCGATGGAGAGGCTCGCGCTGCTCTCGCCCGCCCCACCCGCGCCGCCCACGCCAAACTGGACGATGAGCTGGTTGGAGGCGGTGCCGGTCTGGCTGCCTCGGCGGGGTGTGATGATGTAGGCGGCGGAGGTGGTGCCGAGGGGCACGGACGCATCGACGAAGCTCTTCTCGCCGGTGTCGCCGACCGTGGTGAATGAGGTTTCGCCGGCGAGCTTGCGCTGCACGACGAAGTAGGCGCCCGACGACGGCGCGGCGTTGTCGGCCTTCCACTTGAGGGAGAGGTACCCGGAAGAGGTAAGGGAGATCGAGACCTCGGTCGGCTGCCCGGGCGCGCCGATCGGCGAGGGGTCGGCGGGCATGGGCACCTGCGCGAGGGCGTAGACGTTGGGGTTGTCGGAGGTGGCGGCGAATGCCTTGATGGCCTTGATGAGGTCGGCGCCCGTGTCGCGCATGGCGTCGGTGTCGTTGTAGAAGCTGGTGGTGGCGGCCTTTGACGTGGCGCGGGCGGACTGGGCGGCGTCGTACGACGTGCGCGCGGTGGTGATCTGCCCGGAGAAGGCGGTGACCTGCTCGCCGGTGAGCCCGATCGCGGCGGCGTTGGCGGTCCAGTCGGCGATGCGCGCCTCGAACCACTGGATGGTGTCGAGCCGTGTGTCGGGCAGAACGGGCGCCATGGTCTTTCCTTTCAGTGAGGGTTGGAGCGGGGGCGGACGCGAATGGGGTGCCAGAGGGGTGGGGGGAGAGGCACGAAGGCACGAAGGTACGGAGGGCCTCCTGCCCCGTCGCCGACGGGTGGGGGGGTGGGGCGGGGGAGGTACCGCGAGGCTCTGCGAGCGGCGGAGGGGGTGCCTTTGGACGGCGTCCCCTCAAGTGCGCGACGTCACCCACGGGCGAAGGCTGCGCCCGACGGGTCAATCCGGTGCCTTCGGTGCGCAGGGCAGCGCGGGGGCGGCACGGGCCTCATAGAGAGAGGCGTGCGGCCGTGACCGGGTTCCGGACCGTCGTCCAAGGCCCTGAGATGGGGGCGATTGGGGCGGAGCGGGATCGCCATCACTGGAAGCACCGAGCGTCAAAGCCCGACCTCGGTAGCACGTCGGATGGCCCCGGTGCCACCCCGCCCACCCCCCGGAGTCGCGCGGGTTCCAATCGAAAACGCCCTCACGGCGATCCGTGAACTGCTCTACGCAGGCTCGGCAAGTGGCGATGGGTGCCTGAGGCGGCCCCCGAAAACGACCCGCCCGAGTGGTGGTGGTTTGCCTTTGGGCAACGGACGAGGCTTTGTGATGCCCCAGTAGGGCGCGCTGGAGCACTCAAAATGAAAGCGAGTCCGGGCGTTGGCCCGGGGCTCGCGTCACGGTCTTGCGATGCCGGCGTCTGCCGGCGGCGGTCGGGTGTCAGCAACCCGCCTGGTAGGCCGCCAGGAAGGCGAAGAAGTCGTTGGTGTTGATGCCTCCGCCGGGTGAGAAGTCGGCCCGGGCATCCTGGTTCTGGTAGTAGGTGAGGAACTGGAAGAAGTCGTTGGTGTTGACGTTACCGTCGCAGGTCAGATCGACCTGGCATGCGCACCCGCTCCTGGTCGTGAACGACCAGACCGGCCCCGCGGTCACGCCGCCGGTGCCGCGCGAGTCGATGCGCCAGTAGTAGGTGGTGGCATTGGCGAGGTTGGGCAGGGCCCACAGCGTGGAAGCCGTGGTCCCCTGGTATTCACCGGCGTCGGGGGTGGAGTCGGTGCCGAAGTAGACGTCATACGAGCTCGCCCGGGCTGCGGCACTCCAGTCGAGGTCCTGCGTGATCGGGCGGTTGGTTGATCCGTTGGCCGGCGCGACATATGTGGCCGCATCGGGCGCGCCGAGGGTGATCGTCACCTGCTGGGCGTCCCACCCGTCGGTGCCGTTGTTGGAGAAGTCGATGTCGGTGGCCGCGTCGTACTCGAGCCCGATCCAGTAGGTGCCGGGGGTTGTCGTGATGGGCGTGGTGAATCCGCCCATGTTGACCGTGACCGACGACATGGCGCCGAAGTTCCAGTTGTAGTTCTGCGTGGAGAGAAGCGTGTCCGACGAAGAGATGTTGTCGTTCGACGACAGGTAGACGCGGAAGACATGGTTGGCGTTCTTGGCGCCGTTGGTGGGGTTGACGGCCAGGTGCTGGATCGTCCCCCCAACGGCAGTGCCCGCCTGGATGGTGGTCTGGGTCATGCGATAGCGCATGGCCTGGAGGTCGAAGGCCGCGCCGCGTGCGTCGGCCTTGAACGACCCCATGTCGTTGACAAACTGCTCCCAGAGCTTGCAGTAGTACCCACGATCATTGCGGTTAGAGGTTGAGGCCACGGCGTGGGCGTACCGGTCGCTGCCGCTGATGTAGTACATCGCGGAGCCCGACATGCCGCCCCAGACCGTGTCGAGGCACCCGCCGCCGGTGTTGAGCTGGAACTGGTTGTTCGGGCAGGCGTCGATCGTGCCGGACCAGTAGTACATTTCGCGCCCGTTGTGGCAGTTCTCGGCGGGGTATGACGCGTTGTTGTAGGTGCCGCTCGGGCACGAGCCGCCCCAGGCCCATCCCCACCACCCGGTCAGGCTGCCGACGCAGCGCGTGACGCGAATGACTCCGCAATCGCGGTCGAAGTTGCCATTGTTGATGTAGTCGGAACCCGCGAGGTACCACGTGCCGCGGGCGTACCCGAAGGGCTGGTGCTGGGCGTTCGAGGGCGGCGCGATGTTGCCGTTGCCATCCCAACCCGGATAGACGTAGATCTCATTGGCCCAGTTGAAGATGTTGATGCCGTTCGGGTTGCGGGCGTAGACGCAGTGCGCGGCGCAAAGCACGACCTCGGGATCCTGCATGGAGCCCGAGCAGACAAACCAGCGGGTATTGCCGCCCGTGTCCGTGAAGCGCATGGCGAGCTTGACGTTCACGCTCCACGGGAACGTGGCGCGTGTGCCCGCGCCGATCAGCGACATCGAGCCGAACCCCTCGCCCGGACGCACATCACCGGGAATGGTGTCCGAGTCGAAGCCGGCGCCGAAGGAGGCGCTTCCGCCCTGCCCGCCGTTGGCGCCGCTCGGGGCCGAGAGGGGCAACTCCCAGGTCATGCCGGAGTCGGCGTCGTGCATGTACACCGACGGGCTGCCCGGCGGGCCCACGATGTCGCCGGGCTCGGGCATCGGCATCGGGGGGATCTGATCGAGCGGTGGGTGAGGCGGCACGAATGCGGGGCTGTCATCGCTGACAACGAAGATGGGGATGAAGCCCGGATCGATCGCCTTCGAGTGCACCTGAGGATCGGGGTCGGCGCCCACGGGCGACACAAAAACACAGACCGCCGACACGAATCGAATCGCGCGTCGAGACCACATCATCGCGTTTTTGTCCTTCGATTGCCGCGAGGGCGGCAACCTGACCCGGGGTTCGCCTGATGAGCCCGCCCCACAAGGGCCGAAACTCTCAGCCCCGGTCTTATAATCATGAGGCCCGGCGAACGTGAGTCAATCGGAATCCACCCCACAATCCAGTTTCGATCATCCCCATGACTTCCGTCCTCGTGGGGGCGGCCGGTGACCACGACGTTGGCGGCGTTTCCGGCTCGGCGTCCGTGTTCGAGAGAGACACCACGGGCCCGTGTGCCCCGGCACTGCCACCATGATCGGCTCTGCGAGCATGGTGCGTTGCGGGTCATCTGGCTCGTTGAGCATGGCGGGGTTGTCCCGAGTGCTCGTGCCATCGAGGTCAGCTTTGGGATCTCGATGCCGTTAGTGCGAACGCCACGAGCCGTTCGCCACCCACAACGCGGGGCTGGGGGGCGGGGCTCGGCCCGGCGCGCCGGGCCGACGTCGCGCTATCCCAGAGATGGAGGCTCTTTGCCGCCGGACGCGGTACGAATCAAGATCGCAGGGCCGATCTTGATGGCACGAGAGAGAGAGGCACGGGGCCCTTGATGCCACCCCGCCGCCTACTCCACCCGCTCGATCTCGCCCGGACGCCACGTCTTCTCGAACCACGGTTCGAGCGGGCCATACAGTCGCAGGATCGTGTACCACCCCTTGCCGGGCACCGTCTGGATCCAGTTGGCCTCCATCCCCTCGGGCGCGGCGCTCGGCGTCGGCCCGAAGTAGAGGTCCACCGATCCGTCCGCGTTGGCGACCAACTCGTCACGCTCGTTGTTCTTGCTCGGGAAGGGCTGGCCGGTCTGCAACTCCGACCGCGTCTGCGGGTCGTAGACCACGACCGACCAGAAGTCCTTCGCCGGCGGGTTGGCCGGGATCGTCAGCTTGTAGACTTTGGAGCCGTCGGGGTAGTTGCCGTCGGCGTCGGTCGTCGCGTACGCGTACTGCGAACCACGGCCGACCATCTTCAGCGCCATCGCCGGCGTGTTCACCGTCGCCTGATAGAAGAACAGCGTCCGCGCGTCGAGGTTGCGCCCGCCCCGCCCGTCGTCCTTGAGCCACCGGTAGTCGCCCCCGACGAACGCGGTCATCCAGTTGCTGTCCGGGTAGTACCTGACGCCGTCGAGCCGCGGGCGGAAGACGATGGCGCGGGCCGTCGCGTTGCCGATCGCCACCGCGTCGGTCAGGATGCGCTTCATCCGCGCGTCGGGCCTGAAGGGCTTGCCCTTCTCGATGCCGATGGAGGCGAAGAGCCCCCGCAGTTCCGGGTCGAGCATCGACACCGGCTCGCGCTCGATCACGTGGTGCAGCTCCTCGAAGAAGTCGTAGTTGTTCGCGTGGATGGTGTTGAACGGGATGCCCGACGCGTTCGTGAACTCCATCGCCGGCGGGCTGGCCTTCTTCGACAGCGGGTACACCCTCAGCCCGCCCTCGAACATCGCCGTCGCCGCGTCGGGCTTGCCGTCCACCAGGAACCCGCGGAGGATCAGCCAGTTGACATAGCTTGTGGACTTGGAGACGAAGTACGTCTCGCCGTCCACCGTGGCCTTCATGCCGCCGACGGGCGGATCGAGCGGGCCGTCGTAGTCCGGCGAGAGGATGAGGTACTTCCCGCCCGCCCCCCGGTCCGGCCCCGGCGCGCCCATGTCGGTGACGAAGCGGAAGTATGCATCGTTGACGGTTCCTGGCCCGCAGTTCGGCGGGATTTCGACGACGGTGGCGCCGTCGCGCTGGAGGTTCAGGAACACCGAGCAGTACACCGTCTCGGTATTGCCCGTGAGGAACAGCGGCGAGGAATCCAGCAGCCGTTCGAAGATGATCGCCTTGTGCGCCGCCTCGGAGCCGACGATCTCGGCAACACCCAGGCGGAGCCCCTCGATCGAGGTCGCGGGGATGCCGTTCAGGAAGGTCTCCACCCCCCGAATCCGGTCGAGGTTGTCGTAGAGCGTGTCGACCGTCGCCGCGTCGGGCATGCCGTCGAAGAACCGCAGCGTGCCGATCGACGTCTCCACGGTGTCCGGCGTCATGATCTTCGCCGGGATCTTGTGGTTGTACCCGGGCGTCGCGTCGGCGTCCTGCGCAAGGCAAGCCCCGCCCGACAGCATCACACCGGCAGCGGCCGCTCGCGTGACGCGTCCGAAGACAAACCGGTTCATTCGCTGCTCCCTTTCCAATGTCTCGCCCTCGCTCGCGGGCTTCGTCCCGCGCTGCCCCATGTGTTTCACAATCGCCGCCCCGAACCCCGAGCCCGTCGGGAGCTCCTCCCCCTTCATCAAGCCATCGAACTCGTAGGCTACCGGCGGGGTGGGCGGGGTGGCATCAAGGTCTCGTTGCCTCTGACGTGCCATCAAGATCGGCTCTGCGATCTTGATGCGTGGTGCGTCGGCCGCGCGGCGTGTCCAAGCACGCAGCATACCGGCCGCCCGGGCAGGCCGCCCCGCCCCCGCCATCGATCGTCGGCCCGTACCCGAAAGAGCACCATGATCGCCGAGCCGATCATGGTGGCACGAATCATGATGCCACCCCGCCGGGTCCTCTACGGGTCAATCCGGTGCCTTCGGTGCGCAGGGCCGGCGCGGGAGCGGCACGGGCCTTATAGAGAGGTGTGCGGCCGTAACCGGGGCTCCTGACATTCGCCCCGGGGTGTCTGCGGGTATTGGGGGAACTCAGGCCTTGGGCGGCCTCCGGCACCCCGCTATTCTGAGCGCGGAGGGTAGATCAAGGATGATGAAGTCAATCGTACTTGTTGCTGCTGTGCTGGCGCGGGTCGCGTCGGCTCAGGCTCTCGTGAGTTCAGATTTCGACGCCGATGCCGAGGGTTGGTTTGTGACGAGCATCGTTCAGACTGATCGCTGCATGCCGGACGGGGGAATAGCCCGCCCGTCAGCGTGGGTGTCCGAAGGTGGGGATCCAGGCGGCTTCTTTCGCCATGATGAACGGTCCTTCGGCGGCAACTCGTTCTTTCGGGCTCCTGCCGCCTATCACGGCGACTTGTCTTCGGCGTTCGGCGGTTGGCTTTCGTGGTCATGGCGTGTCACTGCGATTTCGTTCGACACGCCACACGATGTCTACATACAGGGTGCCGGATTGACTATCTGGATCGGAACGCCTCCCCCTGGGGGCCAATGGGGACGAGCCCAGGTGCCGCTGATCGAGGGGGTGTGGCGGTTTGCTACGCCGGGTTGCGTGGACTGCTGTGATGCCCCAGGACCGTTTGCGACCGAGCAGGAACTTGTGGCGGTGCTCTCGGATGTGACGGCGATCTGGATCCGGGCCGAGCATCGCTCCGGAAACGAAATCGTGGACCTGGATCGCGTTCGCGTCCTTCTCCGTTGCCCCGGCGATCTTACCGGCGATCGTGTGATCGACACCAACGACTTCTTCCTGTACCTGGGGCTCTATCAGGTGGGTGAGTCACGCGCAGACTTCTTTCCGGTCGGTGCTCCCGACGGCCTGATCAACACCAACGACTTCTTCGCGTTCCTCGCGGCGTATCACGCGGGGTGCTGAGCCGCGGCCCCGGGTGGGTGCCACCGAGGTCGGGCTTTGACGACCTCGGTGCGCTGTGGGGAGGTCGGCGGAGGGGTATGGGGCGGGGGGCGAGGGCCGGAGCACCGAGGTCCCAGAGCGGACCTCGGTGGCACGGGTCATCCGTGCCCGCCCGTCCGCTTCCCCTCCTTGCGGGGGTTGGGCGCGGTGCGGGTGCGGTGGGAGACCCGTGACTGGCAGGCGCGGTCCCCTCTGCGGCCCTCTGCGCCCTCCGCGGTGAGAATCCGCCTTTCCGGGCCGGGAAGGCGGTTTCGGGGTCGCCGGAAGCTCCTGTAGCTCCCAACACGGCGCCGATGTTGCGAGGTTTTGGCGTCGTGTTGCGCACTCCCGACCACGTGCGGCGCGGCATGGGGGGTGGGGTGCGCGCTTCCCGGGGCGTGGCGCGCGGCATCGGGGGGGTGGTGCGTGGCATTTGCGCGGTGGTGCGCGCGTTTCCGGCGGTGTGGTGAGCTATTGGGGGGCTTTGGGGGGGTGGGGAGCCGATAGCCGGGGCATGGCTCCCGTCCTCCCCCGCACCCGCGTCGCCACGCTCGAGTTCTTCGAGACGCGCCTGCCCGTCTGGGGCGCGGCGCCCGCCGCCATCGGCCTGCGCCCCCTCGACATCGCGCAGCTCACCGACCTCACCGAGGCCGCCCGCGCGGCCCACGACGAGGCCGAGCGGCTGCGCGCCCAGGCCGCGGCCGCCGCCGATGCTGCGCGGCTCGCGTCGGAGGCGATGCGCGCCCGCGGCGCGGGCATGGTGCGTGTCATCAAGGCCTATGCCGACAACAAGGACGATCCCAACATCTACGCCGCCGCGCAGATCAACCCGCCCGTCCCGCCGACGCGCCGCCCGCCCCTCGCCCCGCCCGGGCGTCCGGAGCTCGCGCGGCCCGAGCTCAACTCCGACGGCTCGGTCACGCTGCGCTGGAAGGCGGATAACGCCATGGCCTCGCGCGGCGCGTACTTCGTGATCGTGCGCACACTGCCCGACGAAGCCGAGCGCGTCATCGGCGACGCCGCGGGCCGCACCTTCACCGACCGCACCCTCCCGCGCGGCACGGCGAGCGCGACCTACATGATCATCCCCAAACGCGGCGCACGCTCCGGCGAACCCAGCGCCCGCGTCACCGTCCAGCTCGGCGTTGACAACTCACCCGCCGCCGCCCGTGCTCGCACGGCAGCTTGAACTACTGGCCCGAGGTATCGTTCCCGCGCGGCGGGGAGAGTCGAGGGGCAGTGGGACGAGGGTCGCGATTCGGCGCGCAAGTGAGGGCGAAGGGTGAGGGGGAACCCAGGTCGCAGAGCCGACCTCGGTGGCACGGGTATCGGTGCCACCCTGACTTCACCTCTGACTGTGGTCAACGCCGCACTTGGTACTTGCGAAGTACTTGGCGATAGTCGTAGCCTCTGCCCTCGAGCAGTGTTTCGAGGTGGTTGCGAATGAACACCCCCGCATCCGAACGGCGACTGTCAGCAGCGCATTGGTTCCGATGGGACGGGATCGAGTCGATGCCGAATGCATGCAGCGAGAAGACCCCCTTCTCCAGCGACTCTCTATCCGCTAGGAGTAGGCACTGCTGTACATGGGCGGCTGCCGTGAAGAGCACCTTTAGCCCTTCCTTCTCACCGTGAATGGAATCCAGTACGCCGTGTGCGGGGTGAACGTGGGTGTTGGCTTTGTCGAGATCTGAGAGTTTTTCAAACGCTGACTCCGCATTCGCCAACGCACTCGCTGCTTGCTCAATCCGCTCTGTCAGTCGCTCGTCGAATGCTCTCAGTACGTCCTTCAGTGTTTCGATATGGGTTACCGACATCTTGTCGCCTCCCTTCGCGGTCCCATCGTGGTAGGACGGCTGATGCCACCCCGCCCGGTTGGGGTCAATCCGGTGTCCAGCCGCCGGTGCTCGGGTTCCCGCCTTGGCAGCGGGGGCACTTGCGGAGATGGGTGTCGCTGCCGTTGGCGGCGTAGTCGAAGCCGCAGTGGGTGCAGTTGAGGTGGTAGAGCGACTGGCCGTGATCCGTGCCGGGTATCCCTAGCGGGCGGATGTTGACCTGCCCGTTCTTGTTCTCGTATCCAACCCTTGTTGTGCCGCGCGATTGGGCCATTTGGACAGGGTACAGGGAACGCGGCCCGTGCCACCAAGATCTGCTCTGGGACCGTGGCGCATATCCCGTCCGCACCGCGAGAAGGACCAAGATCGCAAGGCCGATCGTGGTGGCACGTTGGTGCCACCCCGCCTGGGTGATCTCGACCGCGTGTCCGGCTTTCGGCAGACACGGCGAATAACGCCTCTCGGCACCCGCGCCACGCCCTGCAAACGACCATTTACGATTTGCGGGCGATTGTTGCTTCGGGGATGCGGGGTGGAGCTACCGTCTAGATGGAGTGTGTTTCGAGAGAGCTGTGAGCCGGGGCCGACGGGTCCCGGCTTGTCGCTTTTGGGCGCCACGCGCCCGGACCTTCACCGACCGCACGCTCCCGCGCGGCACGACGAGCGCCACTTATGTGATCATCCCGAAACGCGGCGCACGCTCCGGCGAGCCGAGCCCCCGCGTCACTGTGCAGCTTGGCGTCGACACTGGACCGGGTGCCCGACCCGCGATCAACGCCGCCGCCGCCGACCCCAGCGCATCAAGGCCGCGCGCGGCGGCGTGAGCCACGGCCCGCTTCGCGCGGAGTCAGTCCGTGCCATTGCCCTGAGGTCACGGCGCCATCACGCCCATGCCCTCCGGCGTGTCACTGACGTTCGCTTCGAGACCTGGGCGCGTGAGAGGGCACCCAGAATCGCCCCCTGGCAGCATGACTGACCCCGATCCCCGGGGTGCCACGCGACTTGATCGAAGGTCTTGGTGCTCTGACCGCGATGAGGTAGATTGCGGTGAAGCCGTGGTGACCCTCCCAGGATCAGGGAGCTGCGCATCTGAGGTGATCCATGCGACGGCACTTCACTCTGCTGCTGAGCGTGCTCGGGGCGTCCGCGGTTGTGCCCGCGGCCACCGGGCAGTGTGAGCCCACGTTCATTGATCGCTGGATGGCGTTCGACCCGAGGCCGTACACCCGATTCGGCGACTCGGTGGCGATGAACGACGACCACATCGTCGTTAGCGCCTGGGGTGGGCTCGGCAGCTTCGGCGTGGGTGAGGTGTATCTGTACAAGGCATCGGATCGCAGCTTTGTTCGCAAGATCCCGAAGCCTGCGCCGGACCCGAATGCCTGGGGGAGGTGGGGCATCGGAGTCGAACTCGCGGGAGACCTGGCCATCATCGCGGCGTCCGGTAGTCCGGGCAGAGTCGCGGTCTGCGACGCCCCGACAGGCGAGTTGCTGCATGAACTGGTACCGAGTGATCAGAACCTCCAAGGCTTTGGGGCGAACTTCGCGGTGGACGATGGGCTGGTCGCCGTTGCCGCCGACCAGCGGCTTTCGGATGATCCCGTGTTTGTCGCGGGTGTCGTGTACATCTTTGATCTCAGCACCGGTGCGGAGATCCGGCGCATCGATCAGCCCGACATGATCAACCAGAACGGGTTTCGGACCGTTGCGCTCGATGGCAATCTGGGCTTGTTTGGCGCCCCGAATCACGGCGGGAACGACGGCCCCGGACGGGCGTACCTGGTCGACATCTCGAACGGTGCGATTCTCCAG
>JAUIFD010000225.1 GCA_030429485.1 Phycisphaerae bacterium
TTTGGAAAGAGCGTCGTTCAACCCCGGAACATTCATGTCACTGGTCATCTTGCCCATCTCCGCGGCCGCTGCTTCTTTCGCCTTGTCCAGCGATTGATTGACGGCGGCAACCAGCAGGTCTTCCATCACAACGGGCAGGCGGTCGTCGACACCACCCATCGCGGCACCATGGCCAACCCCGCCGCGGGCTTCTTCGGCCCGGGCTCCGTCGCGGGCATGAACTGGACGCTCGGCCTCCGGCGCGGACACTTCGGGATCTATCTCGGCGCCCTCCCGCACGGCGACTACACCCTCCGTGTCGTCGAGCGCGACGGCACGCCCGTGCCCAACGCCGCCATCCGCGTCTTCCAGCGTGAGCTCAACGCGACCGTGCCGAACAACCCCAAGTACGCCGGAACGACCAACGCCTCGGGCGAGTGGGTTTTCCCCTCACAGGCGCTCCCGGGTTGGTTCGGCGGCCTCGCGACCCCAAACCCCTGGTCGAGCGTCGACGGCGCCAACGTCTTCAACGCGCCGCATCCCATCGGCGGCAATGCGCCGCTGATCGTGGAACTCGTCTTCGACCCCGACGGCCCGGGCGGCGACCCCGAAGCCGTCGAGTATCACTTCATCGAACCCGATGAGTTGAACGTCGCGTTCATCGAGCACGGCCAAACCGACGACGCGCTCATCGAGATCCAGACCTACGAGAGCTCCAAGAACAACACCCTGCCCACGATCGCGTTCTCCACAGGCCAGACCGTGTGGATCGACGAGGGCACCGAGTTCGTGGTGGACGTGACAGCGGACGACGCCGAAGGCGATCCCGTCACCCTCGCCGCGACGCCGCTGCCCAACTCGACGTTCGACCCCGCGACCGGGCGCTTCGTGTTCCGCCCGGATTCGATGCAGGTCACGGAGACCCCGCCCGACGGGCTCGCCTACGTCGTGACGTTCACGGCAGACGACGGCGCGTTCCGCACCTCGAAGGAACTGCACATCAACGTGAACGACGTGGACGGCTTCGCGGTGATCTACCCCTTCGACACCAACCCATGCCCGGCCGACCTCACAGGCGAGGGCGACATCAACACGAACGATTTCTTCGCATTCCTCACGCTCTACCAGGCTCAGGACTCCGGCGCGGACTTCTCCCCGCCCGGCGGTGATGGGCAGATCAACACCAACGATTTCTTCGCCTTCCTCGCCGCCTACCAGGCGGGGTGCTGAGGCGACATCAGGTCAGTCGGGTTCGGTGGCGTAGGCCTCGAACCTGATCCTCTCGGGGAGGGCGGGCAGGTGCGTCCGCCCTCTCGCTTTGCGCGGAGGCATGGGCGGCGGGGGTATCGTCTCGGCGTGAGCCTCTCGATCGACCAAGCCGCGGATCGCCTGCGTCGCGGTGGTCTCGTCGCATTCCCAACCGAGACCGTGTACGGGCTCGGCGCGCGCGCGTTCGACGCCGACGCGGTCGCCCGCGTCTTTGCGCTCAAAGGGCGTCCCGCCGACAACCCGCTCATCGTCCACGTCGCCGAAGAGACGATGGCGCGGACGGTCGTCGCACACTGGCCGGACATCGCCTCGCGCATAGCGCAGCGCTTCTGGCCCGGCCCGGTCACGCTCGTTCTGCGAAGGGCCGCGCACGTGCCGCCGGTGGTCACCGCCGGCGGCGACACGGTTGCGGTGCGCGCGCCCGATCACCCGATCGCCCTCGATCTCATCCGCGCCCTCGGCGAGCCGATCGTCGGCCCGAGCGCCAACCGCTCAGGCGAGGTGTCCCCGACGTGTGCCGCGCACGTGCGCGCCGCGTTCACGCAGGATGAACTCCCGGTGCTCGACGGCGGGCCGTGCCGCGTCGGCATCGAGTCGACCGTCGTCGCGCTGCATCGCTCGCCGCCGACGATCCTCCGTCCGGGCGTGATCGGTCCGGAGGCGCTCCGCGACGCGCTGGGTGAGCGCGTCGCGAGCGAGTCCGCCCATCCCGCGCGCGCCGACGGCTCTCCCGGTCGCATCGGCCCGCACTATCGCCCGCGGGCGCGTGTGGTGCTGGTGGAGGGCGACGACACGAAGCCGGCGCCAGAGCTACCCGGAGGCGGGCTCACGATCGTGCTCGCCGTCACGCCGCCGCCCTGGGCGAGCGCGGGCTCGACGATTCCCATGCCGGGTTCAGCCGGGGCGTACGCCGCGCGTCTCTACGCCGCACTTCGAGACGCCGACGCGAGCGCACCCGAGACCATCGTCGTTGTGATCCCGCCGGTGGTAGGGGACGCCACGCCAAGCGAGCGTGCGCTTTGGAATGCGATCCGCGAGCGCCTGGCCCGAGCCGCGGCAGACCCCTCGTGAACGTACTAGCGCCGGCGTCGGCCCGCGAGCAGCCCAAACGCCCCGAGCGCCGTCGCGGCCCCGGGAGTCGGCACGCCGTAGAACTCCACTTCGCTGATCATGATCCACCGCCCCGTGGAGCCGTCGATGGCCTGCACCACAAGGTCCTGCGTGGTCACGTTGATCGCCATGTCCAAGCTGTAGGGCGCGCCCGACGGCTCATCGGTGACCGTAAAGGACTGCGCCGGACCGGCATCAGGGGTGATCAAGAAGGACGCAGGTGGCAGCACCCCGCCCGAGCCGTTCGAGTCGTCAAAGTAGACGACTACCCGGTCGATCTGCACATCGCGTCCAAAGTGGAAGGTGATCTCCGGATCGACCGACGACCATCCGACGTACGCGCCCGGATCGACGTTCCAGTTCTGCGTTGCAATGACGCGGTCGGTCAGATCACCGGTGCCGCCCGAGAGCGGTGCGAGCGAGGTGGTGGTGCTCCCACTCCCGTTGTAGGTGTCGTCCCAGTACGTGAACGAGCCTGTCTGCCCGTTGAGCATGTCGTACGAGTCGGCGAAGATACGAGCCTGACCGCTCGCAACCCCACACGCCGCCGCGACCGCCGTGATCGAAAGCTTGTACATCGCTGTGTCTCCCTGCGCCTCTCCTACTAGGCGATCCGAGTCTACGCGAGCAGCACGGCGGCAAGGCCCCAGAGATTCCCCAGAAGCGCCGCAGTACCGATAATGGCCTACCTGCCGCGGAACAGCAGGGCGCACACGGTGTGCCCGTGCAGATAGGTCCGACCCGCGATTGGTCCGATCTCACCGCTCGCGAAGAAGCCCGCGAGCGGAACCGCTGCGCGCCCGGCCTCAATCGCGCGTCCGCTCTTTGCACGCTCATCGCCCGGCTGCGGAAGCCCGAATGCCCGTTGTACCGTCTCGGCGTCGTGATGCGGCTCATCGAACAGCCGCGTGCCGCGACCATTGCACGTGACGAGCAACGCACCCGCGGGCGCCCCGTGCAGCTTCTGCCCATCGAGCAGCAGCGCCAGGTCTTCGCTCGCCGTCTCCGCGTCCCGCACATGCACGCGCACCGACTGACCCACGCGTAGCGAATCGTTGATCACGATCGTTCCGGATCGCTCGTCAGCACGAACGACATTGCGGATCAGGTAGTCGCCGCGACCGAAGTGGTCCTTGTATTCGTCGACCACGCGCCCCAGCAGCACGCCGTGCGTCAGAAGCTCGCGTGTGCGGTCGTCCGACGCGCGGGCAACGTCGCGGATCGCGTCGAGCGCGGGGCGTCCAGCGAGCTCCATCACGATGTTGCGCTTCGCCCGCGTGACGAGCAGGTTCGGTCCGATCGGGCGGCACCCCTGGCTGACCACCGCGTCCGTGCGCAGGTCGCCGGAGATCGAAACGCCCACGAGCCCGTGTCGCCTGGGCGCCGTGCCCGAGATCATCACGTGCTCGCCCGGCGCCCGCCCGCCCGACGCAACGCCACCGACGACCGGCGCATGCGCAGGAGATCCACCCACTTGGAGTATCCCCGCATCGAGCGTGGGCAGGAGATTCGCCACCGGCACACTGAAGGGGTCGGCGAGCAGAATCACGGCTCGCAACTCCGGTCCGCCGCCGATCGCTTCACCGATCTCCGCGTGTCCCGCTTCGTCGTCACCCGCGACCACGCGCAGGTCCCGGTCGGTGAACGAGTGCATCCGGGCGCCCGGCAAACGCCCGGCGAGCAGCGCGATCCCCGCGCCCTGCTGCTGCTCGGTCGCGCCCGCGATCACGCCTTCGGCCGTGGTGCCGATGAGCGTGCCAGGCTCAAGACGGCGTGTAATCTCCTCGATCACCGCGTCCGCCCGTCCTGCATGCGCCGGCGTCATCGCGAGGATCGCGAGGTCACAAGGCCCGCCGAGTTTCTCCTGAGCCTGCTCGGCGGCTGACGCGGCTGCCGAGCGCGAGTCCTCGCCCGCCGACAGCCCGCTCGCGAACCCGAGCGAACCCTCCGATGCCTCCGGTCCGCTCACGAACCGCCTACGTCGGCCCGCAGCACATCCACGCGCGAGGGACGCACGAGCCGAAGTTGCAGAGCCGGGTCGATCGCGTCGCTCCCAGACACGCCCACCACGCGCCCGATCTTCGACTCCAGCTCGAATCGATCGTCCGGCTGGATGTACGCGAGCGTGCGGGGGGAAGACGCACCGACCGAGATCACGCGGTACATCAAGGGCACGCGCTGCCCGTCGTAGACCAGGCTCGGCGCCAACCGCCCGACCAGCAGGTAGCCGCCGGCGCGCCTCGCCTCGTTCACACGGGCGTCGAGTTGCGCAGCATCCTCGTTGATCGCGCGCTGCCGATCCTCCAACTCCTGCGACCGCTTGCGCACATCGAGTTGGAAGCGGAGCAACTCGACCCTCGCCTGCAGCGCCGACCGTGAGCCCTCCGAGAGGTTCTCCTCCGCGATGGCTCGGTCGAACTCCGCGATCATGGCGGTCAGCTCCGCCTCGCCCGAAGACTGACGGCGCACCGCCTCAAACTTCGCGTTGAGCTGCCCAAGCCGCTGGCGCAGCGCCTCGGCCTCGTCCAACGCGTCCATCGCTGGGGCCGCGCCGGTGTCGATCATCGCCTCCGGCTCGCTGCTGCTGTCGCCAGTCGCGTCGCCCTCAAGCGGCTGGGGCTGCCCCGTCGTCGGCGCCTCGGTCGTGGGCGGAGCGACGGGCTCCGCTGTCTCGTCCGAGCCGTCCGAAGAGGGAGGCTGCATGGGCTCCAGAAGCGAGTCGTCGCTTGCTCCGCCCGTGCTGGCGACCGGCACGTCAGTCTCGATAGCAGGCTCGGGCGTCGGGGGCGTAATGACCACCGTCTCGCCCTCACCTGTCGGCTTCTCTGAGT
>JAUIFD010000226.1 GCA_030429485.1 Phycisphaerae bacterium
GACCACGAGCTGTCGGACAGGCCATCGCCGAGATGCCACCGCCGGACAACACGGACGCGAAGCTCGACTACCGGAGCTCACCGACGAGATGATCAAGAAGGTCGTCATGACCGTACGCGAGCTCGTCAGGCCCGCTGCGTTGGAGACGTCACTGCCGCCGGGTTGCTCCTGTTCTTCGCGGACTTCGGTACCGAGGTCGAGGGCGTGGATGGCAGACGCGCCCGAGGACCGCCCGCTCGCGCAGCGTCGCGAGGCCAAGGTAGATGACGAGCGCGGTTACGGCGACGACTGTCTCGAGGCTCCCTCCCTCGCGCCAGGAGGAGAAGCTCGTGACGAGTTACAGCGCCGCGATCATCAGCTGTGCGCCGAACACCCAAGAGCTCGACGCCCGGTGACCGGCGCCGCGATCGAGCAGGAGGGGTTCACGACCCGCGTGGATTTCGAGCAGCGAGCACCAGCTACGAGCAATGAGCAACCCCGTGGCCTTCAGTCGCGACGAAAAGCGGATCCAATTTTCGCGACAGAGCGGAGCCACTCCGTGTCCCCGAGCAATCCCCACGGATCGCTGCGTGATCGCGAAAGCCCCCGCGGCATCGGCGTGATGGACACGCAGACGCGCGGGGGCGTGGAGGGTCGCCGCGTGTTGGCTACGACTCTGAGCGCCTCGTGGAGACCGTCGTCGGCTTCTTCGTCGGCTTCTTCGTCACCTTCGCCGAGCGCTGGTGAGCCACATGCTGGCGATAGCTGGGTCCATTGATCTCGACGCGCGTCGACGTCATGGCGAGGCGATCGAGGATCGCGGCGGTGACGGTGGCATCGCCGAGGTAGCGTCCCCACTCGCTGAGGCGGAGATTGGACGTGATCGCGGTTGAGCGCTTCTCGTGCCGGAGATCGATGAGGTTGTACAGCAGGTGCGCCGCGGTCGGCTCATCGTCATCGCGGGGGAGCTGACCGAGGCCGACATCGTCGATGACGACGAAATCGGCGCGAGCCCAGCGTCGGAGGCGGCGCTCAAAGGAGCCGTCCGCGTTGGCGGCGTAGAGTTCGGCGAGGAGGTCGACACAGCGGGCGACCTTGACGACATACCCCGCGCGACAGGCCCGGAGCGCGAGCGCCAGGAGGAGGTGGCTCTTGCCGGTCCCGGTCTTGCCGGTGAAGATCAAGTCGCTTCTGCGCTCGATGAAGCGCAGGGTAGCGAGTTCCTCGATGACGGCGCGGTCGAGCCCGGGCTGGAAATTGAAATCGAAGGCCTCGATCGTCTTGTGGACGATCAGCCCGGAGTTGTCGATCCGTCGCTTGATCCGTCGCTCGGTACGGGCGCGAGCGGCGAGGCCGAAGACTCGCTCGAGGAGCTCGGTGTAGGCGGGCTTGCCGGCGACCGCGAGATCGATGACCGCGTCGAGGACGTCATCGTCGAGGCCGATGAGGCCGAGGGTCCGGATGTGCTCGCGGAGCTGGGCGCGTGTTGTGTCGCGGGCGACAGGTTCGGTTGTGCGCTCTGCTCGGGCGCTACGGGGAGTACTTCGTGGTGGTGGCATGGGTCGTCTCCAGGTTGGGGTCGCGTTCGATGGCAGGGGAGTTCGTCGTACTCGGGGAGCGCGCGAGGGACGGTGTGGGAGCGGCCCCAGGCGGTCTCGATCTTCTCGCGGGTGGTCTCGGTGACATATTCATCGAGCCGCCTCGGGGCGGCGCGCGCGAGCAGAATCCGCTCGATGGAGCGGTAGTCGAAGGCGCCGTAGCGAAGCGCGTGGACGAGCGCGTGATGGACATCGGCGGTCGCGTAGCGCTCGCGCAGCGCGATGATCTTGCGGGCGTGGTAGGCGGTCGAGCGCGGCTGGGCGCGCCGCAGGCCCGCGAAGAAGTCCGTGGCCCCATCGCCGAGCGCGGCGAAGCTCGCCTCGAGGCGCGCGTAGTCGGGGCGGCGACGATCGGGGACCCTCCGGGAGGAAAGCTCGGCGCGTTCACCCGCCCCCTTGCGTCGCAGTTCGTGGACGGCGACCTCGCGGAGGTCGGGCGCGTAGATGTGGATCGCGTGGGCGGTGATCCGCACCGGCAGGATGTCGGTGACGTAGTCGTAGGGGACCTCGTAGCGGTTGGTCTGGTAGACGACGCAGCCCTCGAGGTCGCACACGCGGTAGCCGACGCGCGCGGTGTCGTAGTGATGACGCGGGAGCGGGCTCAGGTGCGGGCGCTCCTCGGCAAAGGCCTCGAGGATGGCTCGTTGGCCAGCTCGTGGCTTGCGGACGTCGCAGACGGTGTCGAGCCAGTCGACGAGCTGGGCGTTGAGGTCGCGCATGTCGACGAATGAGCGCCCGTTGAGGAAGCTGCGCTCGAGCTCCCAGAAGCTCCGCTCGACGCGCGGCTTCTCGTTCGGGCTCGCGCGGGTGCAGGCGTAGGGCGAAAACTCGTAGTGCGTGGCGAAGTCGATGAAGCGCGGGTTGTAGATGGGCTGACCGCCCTCCCAGCGCAGCACGACCGGCTTCTGGCTGTCGTACTTGGTCTGCGCCGCGACGCCGCTGAGCCGCTCGAAGGCGAGGATGTGGCCGTCCATCAGCGCGTGGAGGTCATTGGTCTCGTGAAATGAGAAGCACTTGCGGCGGCTGTACACAAGGGCATATCCAAACGCCTGGACCTCGCGGACGCCTCCGTCTCGAAACGGGATCTTGTACGGCGACCAGTCGCTCTCCGACATCGCCCCGGGCGCGTAGGTCGGCGTCGGCAGGCTGATCTTCACCGGCGGCCGAGGACGTATCGCCCGCACTCGCATCCTCACGATCGAGTACCCGCCTTCGTAGCCGGCGGCCTTGAGCTCCTCGAAGATCCGTTGGGCCGTGATGTCGGGGTAGCGCTCGAGTAGGTCGGCGATCTTCGGCGCGAAGCGGTCGAGCTTCGACGGCCGCGCGCGGGGAGTCTTCTTCGGCAGCGCGCTGTGGGGCTCAGCCCGTGCGCGCGCGTGCTTGCGCATCAGCCGGCGTACGCGGTTGCGCCCGATGTGCAGCGCCCGGGCGATCGCGCGCGCGCTCATCCCCTCGCGTGCGAGCGTCACGACATCATGGGCGTGCTCGTCCATGGCCTTCGGGTCATGCGTCATGGCGCACCTCCGTCGGCTCGCCGAGCGAGCGCTCGATCGTCACGACCAGCGCCTTCAGCACGGGCCGCAGGCTCAGCAGCTCGCGCCCTACGAGTTCGGAGGTCTCGAGGCCCAGGCGAGATAGCGGCGCGCCCATCAGGCGCCCCTGGAGCCGCGCAGACCGCCTCCGCGCCTCCTCGATGTCGCGCATCAGCCACTCCGCCGGCGTCCTCGCCCGCTTCCGCGGGACTCGCTGCACGTCGCCATGACCCGCACGCTCGAGCAGCGTCGACCGTTGCTCGTCGCTCTCCGCCTGACGCCACGCCTCGACGAGCCCTGAGATCTGCTTGATCGTCAGCCCGCGCTGCTTGATCACCGCCGCGACCGCGTCCTGGTTGCCACGTGGCAACCGAGCGAGTTCGCGACCTGCCGACGCCGACAAGAGCCCAAGCCGAAGGTCCGCCTGCAGCGCGTCGCTGAGCCCCTCCGCCAGCAAGAGCCGCCGATTCACCCAGCTCTTGTGCCGACCAAACAGCCGCGCGATCTCACTCTGCATCAGCCCGTCCTCACGGTGCAGGGCTCGGATCACCCACGCCTCCTCCAGCTCCGACAGCCCCCGGCCCCCGTTGCTCTGGCACATCCACACCTTAGCCGCGGAGCTGTCGACCTCCGCCACGTCGACACGAATCGCAGACCAGCCCAGCGCTCGCGCTCCGCGTACGCGCTTGAATCCGTCGATGATCTCGACCTGTCCCGAACGACTATTCGCAAGCACCGGCGTCAGCTGACCTAACTTCGACAGCGAACGCTCCATCGCCCGCTGCTGCTCTGGCTCGCACAGCCGCAGTCGACCCAGACCTTCGTCGAGTTCGCAGAGTTCGAGCTCCTCCGTCCTCTTCGCCGCCAGTCGCTTCATGCCGCGACTGTCGACCCCGGTCGCCCTCCGCCGCCAGACCGGCGCGTGACGTCTTGTCTCAATCTCGTGCTGTTTTCCTGTTTGATCTCGGGCGGTTGGAAAATCTGATCGGCGCGTGACACCGCCCCCGTCACGGCCCTGGATGTCCCACTGAAGGCGCCATTTGCCGAATCATTCTCCCGACTTGTCGCCGCAGCCCGGCGCGTGACACGTCGTGATTCTTGTCCCAAATCCTGAGAAATTTCTCCACGATATCAAGCACCTCGACTCCAAGACCGGCGCGTGACACCGGCGCTTCTCCCGTGCACGTCTCCATGCCGACGTCTTCGCATCCGAGCGCAGTCGCGGACGCGCACTCGACGACGCTCGCCACCTCCGCCGCTCGCCGTGATCGACACCGCCGCTGCCGCTCCCGCTCCCGAGCCCGGTACTCCGCCGGCTGCTCCGCTCGCCGCCGCCGTGCCTGTCGGTTCCGCCGCTTCTTCCTACATTCCGAAGAACACGTCTTCTGACGCCCCTCCGCCGATTTCTCCGGCCTGTACCACCCTCGGCATTCCGCGCATCGCTGGCGAGCTGTCCCGCTCTTCATCTCCTGAGCGTCGCCGCCTCTCGGTCGCTCGCCTCGTTACCGCTGTTATCCCGACGGACCCCATGTGTCCGCCACGCTGCTGACGCTCGTGATCCTCGCCGTCGGATCCACTTCTTAGCGATCGGATTCACTTCGTCGCGATCGGTGCCTCGCGAACAAGTGGCCGAGGAGGATCCGCTCGTCGCGAATTGCTGGCTTCGAACTACGTCGCGACTAAAGACTTTGAAGCGCCCGGTGTCGTCGATGAAGCGGCTTCGCCCGTGTTTGGGTGCGGCGCTCCCGGCGCGGCCGTCGGTGAAGCGTGCGAGGAGTTCCATCCCTTGAATCGATCAGCGATAAAGCGAACGACGTCCTCGATGCCCGCCTCATTGCTACACGCGCTCTCGATCCACGCGGCGCGGAGTTGCCGAAGAAGCGCCCGCTCCGCCGAGAACTCCTCTTCGTAGATATGGCGGAGACGCCGCAGCTCTTCGAACATGTATTCGTGCTGCTGAACCGTCATCTCCGTGAGGCGCTGGGGTTGGCGCAGCGACGTTTCAGCGGTCTTCGCTACCTGTTCGTAGACTCCGCGAAGCTGCTCTTCGGCTCCGC
>JAUIFD010000227.1 GCA_030429485.1 Phycisphaerae bacterium
CGAGGTAGAGGACATCGTGAGTTGCGTCTCCAGCGAAGGGATGCCGCAGTCGCTGCTGGTCGATGGCGAACCGGTGCTGCGGGACGCCGCCGGCCTGCCGGTGCGGGAGAACCGGAACTATCCCTCGCCGCAGATGCACCGCGCCGCGGCCGAAGCCCTGAAGCTCACCGCCGCCGACAATCTCCGCCTCGGCATCATCGACGCGGTGATCGACGAGCCAATCGGCGGCGCCCACCGCCACCCCGGCGCAACCGCCGACGCCCTCCAGGCGTGGATCGTCGCGAAGCTCGACGAACTCTCGCCCCTCGATGCCGACGAGCTAATCGACTCCCGGTATGAGCGATTCCGGCGTCTCGGCGAGGTGCACCAGGTCCCGAGTGCCCCAGAAAGCGGGGAATCCGAGCCCAGCGGGGCCGACGAGGCCGACTCCGCCACCACCGAGGCGTGATCCGGCGGGATTGGAGCCGCCCGGTCGCCCGTGCCCGCCACGCGTCCTACCCTTCACGCCTTTAGGTCGGGCTCCGATCGCCCGACGGATTCGGCCCCCGCGGGCCTGTAGGGGCGTCCTCCCGTGGCAAAGAAGGCGAGCAAGAAGCGAACATCGAAGGCCTCGGGCAAGGCGGCCAGCCCGCCCAAGAGTGGACGATCCGCCGCGAAGAAGACCACGAAGCGGGCGCCAGCGAAGAAGAAGACCGCCAAGTCTGCACCCCCAAAGAAGGCGCCCGCGAAGAAGGCACCTGTGAAGAAGCCCGCGGCGAAGAAGAAGGTGAGCAAGGCAACCCCCAAGAAGTCGACGACCAAAGGGCCGAGCGCTTCCACGAAGAAGAAGCCGGAAGCCGCGCCCCCGGAAGCGAAGCCCGCTGCAAAGCCCGAGACAGGCCCGAAGGAAACGGGCGACGCCAAGCGCAAGGGCATCACGATCGTGAAGTCCAAGCAGACCAAACGCCCCCGCCCGACCAAGCCCAACACCAAGGACTTCGTGTTCCCCGGAACGCCGCTGCTTGGAGGCGGCCAGCGCCGCAAACCGCTCATCCCGTCAGGCCCGAAGAACGTCACGCCCGATTCGACGACGGGCGCGGCGGCCGACCAAGGCAAGTTCAAGTCACCCTTCAACAAGCGCAAGCTCGACAAGTATCGCGAGATCCTCGTCACCAAACGCGCGGCCCTCATCGGCGATGTCGCCAACCTCGAAGACCAGGCCCTCAAGAGCCAGTCGGGCTCGCTCTCCAATCTGCCGCAACACATGGCCGAGCAAGGCTCGGACCTCTCCGATCAGTCGATTAGCTTGAACATCGCCGCCGCCGATCGATCACTGATCAAAGAGATCGACGACGCGCTCGCG
Organism: Phycisphaerae bacterium; assembly: GCA_030429485.1. Lineage (GTDB taxonomy): Bacteria > Planctomycetota > Phycisphaerae > Phycisphaerales > UBA1924 > JAUIFD01. The sequence continues at coordinate 1,343 of JAUIFD010000227.1, forward strand.
CGCATCGCCGCCGGGACCTTCGGCGTGTGCGAGCGCACCGGCAAGCCCATCAGCGAAGAACGGCTCGAGGAACTGCCGTGGGCCCGATACTCCATCGAAGCAGCCCGTGAGCTCGAGCGATTCAGGAAGTAACGTGACCGCAGCGCACACCAACAGCGCGGCACGGAGTCCGCGCGCTTGGGTCGTGCTCCTCTCCGTGCTTGTCGCGGCCTTGGCGACGGACCTCGCCTCGAAGCGCCTTGCCTTCGATCATCTCGCCCCCATACCCATCGCCCTCGACCGCCAGGCGGTGCTCGACGCTGTCGCGGGCGAGGGCATCACCTCGCTCATCCCGCGCCACGCGCCCACCACCGTGATCCCGCACGGGCTCGAACTCACCCTCGTGCTCAACCGCGGCGCCGTCTTCGGGCTCGGCCAGGGGCAGCGCTGGCTCTTCATCATCTTCACCGTGCTCGCGGTCTCGGGCGGGCTCTGGGCGTTCTGCCGCATGACCGAGCGGGGGCAGTGGTTCACGCACCTCTCGCTCGGGCTCGTGCTCGGGGGCGGGCTCGGCAACCTCTACGACCGAGTGCTCTTCGCCTGCGTGCGCGATTTCCTGCACCCCCTCCCGGGCCTCCGACTCCCTTTCGGACTCGAGTGGCCGGGCGGGTCCAGCGAGGTCTGGCCGTACGTCTCCAACCTCGCCGACCTCTACTTGCTCGTCGGCATCGCCGGGCTGCTCATCCACCTCTGGCGCACCGACGCGAGCGCCGCGGCTGATCGCAAGAAAGCTGACGCCGACGCGAAACACGCGGCAAGCGAGCAGGACGCGGGCTGATGGACCCCTCGCTCCGCAAGCTGCCCGCCGCGTTGGAAGAGCGCACACGCCGCCTCACGCTCGCGGGCGTACCCGCGCTCGTCTCCCACCCCGACTGGGACTCGCCCGCCCCAACGCTCATCTGGATGCACGGACGCACCGCGTTCAAGGAGCTCGACTCGGGCCGCTACCTCCGTTGCGTGCGGGCGGGCATCGCGACGGTCGCGCTCGATCTCCCCATGCACGGCGAGCGTGCAGAGCCAGGAGGCGATGAGCCTGCCAACACGCTCCGGGTGCTCAAGCAGATGGTCGCCGAAATCGATGGTGTGGTCGACGCGCTCGCGGTTTCGCCCGAGACGCGCGGGCGCTTTGATGCAAATCGCCTCGCCATTGGTGGTATGTCCGCCGGCGGGATGGCGACCCTCCGCCGGCTCTGCGACCCACACCCGTTCGTGTGCGCACACGTGGAAGCCACCTGCGGCGATCTGCGCGCCCTCTACGCATCACCCGCGGCGCCGGTGCATCACGCCGACTCGGACGTCGCGCCGCTCGACCCGGCGCAGCACCTGGACGGCTGGCGCCCCATCCCCCTGCAAGCGCTGCACACAACGGGCGACGAAGTCGTCCCCATCGATATCCAGCGGTCATTCCTCGATCGCTTGCGCGCTCGCTATCGGGCTCAGGGCGCCGACCCTGCGATGATCTCCCTGGTCGAGTACGAGCAGACCGGCGCGCCGCGCGAGCACGCGGGGTTTGGTCGGTACGGGCATCCGTCGAAGGAGTCGATGGTGGCGTTTCTGCGGACGTACTTGGTCCCGGAAACCACGCCGCGACCCGAAAACCCCTCGGCATAACCGAAGCGGGCTGCACTACTCCTCAGCCGTCTCAAGTCGCGCGGTACCTGCGCCTTGCCCTTCAAGCGAGGGCGTCGATACGTGTGCGGGGCTGGAGAACGATGCAGCAAGCAACCCAAAGAACCCAGACACCGGAAGGCGACGCTGCCGCGATCGACGCGCTCCTCGCGGAGCGCCGTATCGCCTCGGCCTTCCAGCCCATCGTCGACCTGACACGTGGTGTGGTCGCGGGCTATGAGGCCCTTGCACGCCCGAAGGGTGAGACGCCCTTCCGCCACGCGGGCGAGCTCTTCGAGGCCGCCGCACGCACCGACCGACTCTGGGCGCTCGAAACAGCCGCGAGGGAGTCGGCCCTCCGGGGCGGCGAGGCGCGCTGGCCTGCCGGCGCTCGCCTGTTCCTCAACTGCTCGCCAGCCATCCTCGCCGACCCCGAGTTTCCGGCCGCGCTTGAAGCTCAGACTCGTGCACATCGGACTCACTCTCCCGGCTCGATCGTCGTCGAGATCACCGAACGCTCCGAGGATCAGCACGTTCCCGGGCTGAGCCAACGCGTCGCCGAGTTGAAGCAGATGGGCTTCGAAATCGCGATCGACGACGTCGGCGCGGGCACGAGCGGGCTCAATCGCATCATGCTCCTGCGTCCTCGGTGGCTCAAGCTCGACCGCGAGCTGGTGACGGGCATCGACCGCGATCGCGTACGCCAGAACCTCGTCCGCTTCATGCTGCACTTCGGACGCCTGAGCGGCGTACAAATCATCGCTGAGGGCATCGAGACCGACGCGGAGCTCGAGACCCTCATCGGTGTCGGCGTGACATTCGGACAGGGGTTCCTGATCGCACGCCCCCATGCGAAGCCCGCGCCGCTGGACCCGGAGTTGGTGCTGCGGATGCGTCGCTTGAGCGCAAGCGCCGAAGATGCCCGGTCGCACGACAACCGGGCGATGCCCGCGTCGCGTTACGCGACGCGCGTGCCGATCTATGACTGCGCGACGCCGATCGCACAGGCGGCTGCGATCTTGCACGCAGACCCGGCGTGCCCGGGTGCGTGCGTAGTGGATTGCGGACGACTCGTGGGATGGTGCGAACGGGGCGCCGTACTGGAGACCCCAGAGAACACGGACAGCATCGCGTCCCTTGCCCGGCCGTGCACGACCGCCGACGCGAGCGGAACGACAGTGCCCGATGCGGTGGAGCTCGCCGCCTGCCGCGATCCCGATGAAAGGCAGTCGCCGATTGTGTTGACCGACGGTGACGAGCCCGTGCTTGTGCTCACGCCCGCCGATCTGCTGCGAGCGGCGGCGGATCTCTCCCGAGCGGCATCGAACAAGACGCAGGGCCTGAACTCGCTTCCAGGTCGAGTGGCGTGCGACCAGCACCTGCTCCATGCGCTGCTCGATAATCGGGCACGCTCCGCGATCGGGCCCGGTCCGGACGCGATCTTCATTGATGTGCGCGACCTCACGAGTTTCAACTGCACGTACGGATACGAGCTGGGCGACGAACTGCTCCTCGACACCTACGCCCTGATCGATGAGTGTCTTGTCGATGGGCGGGAGTCGGTGTTCGTCGGCCGCCTCGGTGATGACCGGTTCTTCGTGCTGGCGCCGTCGGATGACCTCGAAGCACGTCTCCTGCGGCTCACCGAGCTGTTCGAGGAACTCGCATGCTCCTATCAGGGGCTCGGGACCACAACGACACCCATCTCCCCGTCCCTGGGCGTCCGAGCCCTGGTCGTCCGTGACGCGTTGCGCCGCGTTCAGCTCCCGCATGAGTTGTACCGGCGCGAGGGCCCGCTCAGGAAACGTGCCGACGCGCTGCGCGGTGCGACCCGCTCGCAAGTGGTCTTCGATCCGCCGCAACGGCCGCTCCGGAGGTCCGCGTAGCGGTCGCGCCGCCTATAGAAAAACGCCCGCGTGCGAAGCACGCGGGCGTCGTGTGTGCTGTGCCCCCCAAGGAGGTAAGGCACAGTGTGTGTGCCTGTTGTATCAGCCGGGGCAGTCCAAGTTGTTCAAATCGGACTGGTACGCCGCGAGATAGGCAAAAAAGTCATTGGTGTTGATCCCGCCACCGGGCGAGAAGTCGGCCGCCGGATCCTGCGCCTGGTACAGCGCGAGGAACTGGAAGAAGTCGTTGGTGTTCGTCCCGCAGGT
>JAUIFD010000228.1 GCA_030429485.1 Phycisphaerae bacterium
TGAGCCCGCGGGCCTTGGAGTATTCCGCCTTGTTCCAGTGCCCGGCGCGCAGCTCGGCGGTCTGCTCGCCGAGGCGTCGGTCCAGGTTGATGAGGTGGCCCATCGCCAGCTCCGCGACGGCGACCGCGTTCATGCCCGGGCAGTTGCACACCGAGACGCCCGCAGCGGAGGCGGCAGGCTGATCGATGTTGTCGACGCCCGCGCCCGCGCGCACGATCAGTTTGAGATTGGACGCCGACTCGATGACCGGGGCGGTCGCCTTGGTTGATCGCACGATCAGCACCTCGGCCGGGTAGTCGGCGAAGATCGCGGGCATGGTGTCGGGCGAGGCGTCGGGCTCGAGGCGGACCTCGGCGCCGGGGATGGCCCGGAGGGCGTCGACAGCGGCGGCTTCGAGCTTGTCAGCGATCAGGATGCGCATGGTTCTCTCTCGCGGATTGCGGGGTGATGGCGAAGGCTAGGGGGCGGGAGTCGCGGGGGCGGGTCCTTGTGGGGCAATCGTGTCGGGCGGGCGAGGTCATGCCCGCGATCGACGCGATGTGGCGAGCAGCGCGCCGCCGCCGACGGCGACTCATCGTGTGGCACACAAACCGGGACATGAGGGGCTGAGCAAGCGCGACGTGGAAGACGCGATCTTCCACGGATGCGCCGGTGTGACAGGTCCCGGTCGGCCCGGGCGTTGGGGTGCATCGGGCTCGTGCTGGTGGCGGTCGTTGTGTCGGCGCTGATCGATGGTGCCGCGAACGCCCATTGACGCCGATCGACCTTTGGAAGCATGAGGCAACAAAGTAAGCTCGGCGGATGCCAAGCCGCGGGACACGCTGGATCGGGATAGCGAAGGCCGCAGCGTTGTATCTGCTGCTGGGGCTGGTGACGACTGTGGGCATCGCGTGGGCGATCGCGGCGTGGGTGCCGATGACGCGAACGAGGACTTGGTTCAGCGAGGAGCGGCCTTCACTCGCCGCGCGGGACGCAATGGCGGCATACTACGACTACGTCGATGTCGAGTGCCGCATTGGGTTTGGGGCGGTTCGGCGGCAGTGGCAAGTGGCGTCTCGCGGGCCTGGCTTGATTTCGGTTTCGGTGCTGCGGCTCAAGCAGGATGCCGGCATGCTTGAGTACATGGACCCGGTCTTTCCGCCGCTCGCGGTGGCGGGGCAGGATTCGTGGGGGCGATTGTTCGAATGCGACGGGCTATCCGTTGAGCAGGCGAAGGGTGTCGGACCCGGGCTTGAAACCGCGGTCGGGTTCCCGGCGCTCGCGTGCTGGTGTGGCATTCGGCTGAACTCCAGCGACCCGTCCGTCAGGGCACCGTGGGGATCGACGGGTGTCGCAACTCCGGGCGGGCTCGATGCGATCGGCGGGCTTGAACTTCCAGCCCATGGCGGCGTCGAGAACACGGCCACGTTCCGCGCGCTTCCGTATCGGCCGATCTGGTCGGGGTTGGCGGTGAACACCGTGTTCTATGCGGTTCTGATCTTCGTGGTGGTGTCGTATGTGCAAGGCCTGCGGCGGCTGCGGCGGTTTCATCGAGGGCGGTGCCCGCGGTGTGGGTATGACCTGGCGCACGACTACGCGGCGGGGTGCCCGGAGTGCGCGTGGGGGAGGGTGGGGGCGTGCGAGGCGATGCAAGGCGCCGAGACCGTCGCCGAATAAGTGAGATGCAATCGCCACGCAATCACAAGCAGACATTGGTGCGCGAGACGCTTGAGAGCGGGCTCTCGAGCTTTGTGTGCCCGGCGACGGGCGGGCGCTGGATCGACGGCGAGACGTACTGGGCGTGGCTGCGCGCGCAGGGCGAGATCACGCCGTCGCGCAACGCGGCGGATTCCGCGAGCGCCGGTGAGGTGGTCGCGATCAACGACGCCGATGGTGCGCTGATCTCACCGCGTTCGGGGCGGCTCATGCGGAAGTTTCGCGTGGGGCGCGGGCTGCGGTTTGCGATCGACTTCGACGCCGCGTCGGGCGGGTTCTGGCTCGATGCTGGCGAGTATGAGTCGCTGCGCGCGCACAACCTGCACGACGAGCTGCAGCTCATCGCAAGCGAGGACTGGCAGCGGGAGCTGCGCCGGACAGAATCCGCGGAGAGTGCGGAGCGCCGCCTGCGCATGGCGCTCGGCGAGGTGGAATACGCGAAGCTCATGGAGGTGCGTGAGTGGATCGGGCGGCACGAGCAGCGGGAGGTTCTCGTCGCGGCGCTTCGGTGGAGTCGGGTCCAGCTACCCGCGTAGCTCTGTGAGGTCGATGGTGTATGGCTTGCCCGGTCGGGCGCTCAACCCCATCGCTTGGGCTATCTCCGACTGCACGACCATGTGATCAGGGTTGGCGACAGCGAGCTCTGTGACATCGCTCGTTTCGTACCCGATGTGCATGCCGCGAAGTGTGGTGAGGGCACCGAGGCTCGCCCACCACCTTGCGAGCGCCCAGTAGAGCGGGACAAGGTACTTGGTCTCCTCCGCGCGGCCCTTCGCCGGGAGCGCATCCCACCCGAACTCACCGTGCTCCGCGTACCAGTCGCCCTTGCGGAGTGCACGGCACACCGTTGACGGGTAGACCCACGCTTCGAACGACGGCACGTCGAAGTCGGGGAACTCGCACGCGAACGTGGAAACTCGCCAATGCCCGATCTCAAGCACAAATCGGCATGACTGCACCGACCCCTCCTCTGGAGGCGTCGTGATGCGTCCGCTCGGGTGTCCACGCCGCAGATCCTCGGCGAACGAGCCGTCTTCGTCTTCACACGGACCGAAGACCGTCGCTGATTGCCCGAGCAGGAGCGCGACGTCGAGGGCGGTGGGTGGCTCACTGAAGAACGCCTCGATCTCGAGGCATGGTCCTCCAGTGCGGCAGTTCACCAGGTAGTCGATCTCATCGTCCGTAAATCGCATGCTCACCCCCCAGGGTAATGGGTCGGCGAGCCCGGCCCGACCGGCAGCCCGAACAAGAACACCCACGCGTAGAACAGCACGATCCATCCGGTGATGAAGATCAGTGCGTACGGCAGCATGAGCGAGATCATCGTGCCGATGCCGAGGTTGCGCTGGTACCGGGCGGCGATGGCGAGGATCAGGCCGAAGTAGCTCATCAGCGGCGTGATGGTGTTGGTCGTCGAGTCGCCGATGCGGTAGGCGGCCTGGATGACCTCCGGCGAATACCCGACCGTCATGAGCATCGGGACGAAGATCGGCGCGGTCGCCGCCCACTGGGCGCTCGCGGATCCGAGCATGAGGTTGACGAACGCGCACATCAGGATGAACGGCAGGAAGACGAGCGGGTTGTCGAGGTTCATGGAGATCAACGCCTCGGCGCCGAGCACCGCCATGATGCTCCCGAGGTTGGAGTATTTAAAGAACTCGACCGCCTGGGCGGCGAAGAACACCAGCACGATGTAGAGCCCCATCGAGCGCATCGCGTCGGCCATCGCGTTGATGACGTCAACGTCGCGCCGGATCGTGCCGACGACGCGCCCGTAGATCACGCCGGGGATCACAAAGAAGACGAAGATGAACGTCACGACCGACTTGAGCAGCGGGCGCAGCTGCTCCGGGCCTGTCGCGGCGGGGTCGGGGTTGCGCAGCACGCCCCATCCGGGGATCCACTCCGTGAGTGCGCCGGTCGCCCAACGCGGACCCGCGGCGATCACCAGCACGAGCGCGACCGCGAGCACGCCGAGCCCGGCGAAGGCGAGCCCGCGCTTCTCGTCTTGCGTCAGGCGCTCGAGTTTCGGGTTGTGGTCCACCGTGTCATCGGCATGGGCGATGTCGTAGCGCCCCATGCGCGGCTCAATGATCTTCGCGGTCACAAACCACCCGAGCCCGGTGATGAGAAACGTCGAGATGATCATGAAGTACCAGTTGCACGCGGGGTTGACCTCGTATGCAGGGTCGATGAGCTGGGCTGCCTCCTGCGTGATGCCCGCGAGCAGGGGATCGACGGTGCCGATCAGGATGTTGGCGCTGTATCCGCCCGATACCCCGGCAAAGGCGGCGGCCATCCCGACGAGGGGATGACGCCCGAGCATGTGAAAGAGCGACATCGCGAGCGGGATGAGCACGACGTATCCCATCTCGCTCGCGGTATTGGAGACGACACCCGCGAACACCACGACCACGGTGACAAAGTGTGGTGGTGCCGAGAGCACCATGCCGCGGATCGCGGCGGAGAGGAGGCCGGATTTCTCCGCGACGCCGACCCCGAGCAGCGCGACGAGCACGGTGCCGAGCGGGGCGAAGCCCGTGAAGTTGGTGACCAGATGCTGGCAGATCCACCGGATGCCGTCGCCATCGAGCAGCGACTTCGCGGTGAAGACCGCGCCCTCCGGCGCGTTCGGGCGCGGGTCGGCGACTTCGAGCCCCGCTGCTGCGGCGATCGCGCTCCCGACCGCGATCGCCAGGGCGAACAGGGCGAAGAGCGTCACCGGGTGCGGCAGGCAGTTGCCGAGCCACTCGATCGCGGCGAGGAACTTGGCGAACCACCCTGAGCGCTTCTCGGGCGGCTCTTCAGAGGGACGCGCGGATTCGCGGGGCTGATCGTCGCGTTGCTCGGGCATGGGCGGCACGATACCAGGCGCATCACACGCCGGGCCGAATGGCGGGGATGCGTCAGTTCCGCCACTTGTAATCGCGGTCGTTCCACGTCTGGATGTCGGTGATCTCCACTTCCGGCACCAGCGCGGCGTGCCCGTCGAGGAAGAGCCCGTTGGCGCCGTTCCCGTGTGCGGCCGCCGCGATGCGTCGCTGGCCCGGCGCCCCTGACACGTGTGCAACGGCGCGGGCGTCGTAGTAGATGGCGATCGCCCAGTCGTCGTCCGGGTCGGCGTACACCGTGCGGTACTGGAAGCCGGATTCGTCGAACGTGTAGTCGGTCAGGTAGAGCGTCTGATCCAGGAAGGGGATCCGGACGATGGTGCCGTCCTGCTTGATGCCGCCGTAGACCTCGCGCTCGCGGAAACCCATGCCGTTGTTGACGTAGTGGATCTGGTGCCCGTCGGCGTCGTCGCGTGCGGGGTCCTTGAAGTAGGGGGCTTGGCGGAAGCCGTCGCCGATCGGAACGTCCCACGCCGCTCGATCATCGACGTAGGGACGGAGGGCGCGGGCCCACGACATCTGGCTCACGAGCCCGACCTCCCTGGGTAGCCAG